>JBLNAY010000283.1:0-18449 GCA_050259715.1 Candidatus Dadabacteria bacterium | reverse complement strand
TTGTGGGTTGTATGGCCATAGGTTTCCCTGTAGTTCAAAGCTTTAGTGACCAGGTAATTCAATATATGACCGCTAAAGGCTGGATACACTAAGTTCTACAGCCTGCTTTGTTATATCTGTAATCTTAAAACGATCATCTATACGGTATCCAACAACCCAGATTATTCTTTTATTTGATTCTACAACCCACACGTTTTCTTTATCTGCCTTTGATAGTTTTATATCAATGAAGAAACGGGAAAGCTTTTTCTTTTTAGGCATACCTAAGGGATAGAAATAATCACCTTGCCTGTACTTGCGTAACAGTAAAGGCCATTCAATTTTTGTGGCATCGAGTTGAGCGAACAGTTGTGAGTTATTAATATCTATATGAGCGGTTTTCTTTTGCCTGATATTAAGAATATGCCCACTGAAGGGAACTGATTCACTATTTTCATCAATGGCAATTATTTCTGTAGGCAGTGTGAGAGGCGCAAGAATTAACCATCTTCTATTTTTTATCACCTGCCAATTTTCATTTGCTATATACTTACCTGAATGAGCATACACTAGTTTTGCTATTTCTTCGACCTGTTTTTCTGTAAAGCCATAATCCTTCATGATATCATAGAGCAATGAAGTGTTCTCGTATTTCAGAAGTTTTAAAACTGGAATATGTACTTCATTTTTCTTTGTTAAACATATTTCGGATTTCAGGTCAGCAACTAAACTGTTATATAGATTAGCAGTTCTTGTAAAACGGATGACATTGTTTAACAGGTTGTCTTCAACAGCTGGATATATTGTTTTTAGTCTGGGCAATAACTCGTTCCGGAAATAGTTGCGAGTGTATTTCGTTGATTCATTTGATGAATCTTCTACCCAAGCCAGTTTTCTATATTTAGCATATTCAAGAATAGCTTCTCTTTTAACATTCAGTAATGGACGAAGAGAATGCGCTTGTTGTTTATTGAATACAGGCATTCCACTAATACCTTCCAATCCGGTGCCTCTGAAAAAGTTCATAAGAACTGTTTCTACCTGATCGTTAGCATGATGTGCGATAAGAGTAAAGGAGAAGCCGTGTTCTTTTCTTAATTCTTCAAAATAATCGTAACGTAACTTTCTTGCGGCTTCTTGTATAGATAACCTGTACTCTACAGCAAAACTTTTTGTATCAAAAGATTTCAAAAAGAGTTCCACCTGGTAATTTGCTGCAAGAGTCTTTACAAATTGTTCATCTCTATTGCTCTCTTCTCCTCTCAAATTAAAATTGCAATGAGCCAGGCAGAAATTAATTTCGGCGCTATGCGCTAAGTCCACTAAAACTACTGAATCGAGGCCTCCACTTACTGCAATGAGAACCCGTTGAGTAGAATTAAGAAGATGATACTCGCGTAATTGCTCTTTAAATTTTGCAAGAAGGTCCATACTAATGAATGTGCAGGAAAATGAAATTTCGTCTCCTGGTTAAATAGGGTTGCAGAATGGAACCTGTATTACCAACAGAATGTGTTCTAAGCAAGATTATGAAATACCTTCTGAACATCTTCATCCTGCTCCAGTTTGTCAACCAATTTGAGGACATCCTGTGCTTGTTCTTCCGCTAATTCAACTGTAGTTGTTGGAATCCATTCTACTTCAGAACTAAGTGGTATTATCCCTTTTTCTTCCAGTGCTTTTTGTAGGTTTCCGAAATCTGTAAAAGCACAACGAAGTATCAATACATCTTCATCATTTTCACCGGTGCCTTCACCCATTTCCTCTAAGCCGGAATCTATCAGTTCAAACTCCAATTCTTCTGCATTCAAACCTTCAGGCTTCAATTTAAAAACACCCATTTTTTTAAACTGGAAACTCACACTTCCACTATTTCCTAAAGCTCCCCCTCCTTTATTGAAAATGGCTTTAACGTTTGCCACTGTACGCACATGATTATCTGTAGCTGTTTCCACAAGGATGGCAACTCCATGAGGAGCATAACCTTCATAAAGAATTTCCTCGTAATTCTCCATTTCCTTTCCAGTGGCTCGCTTAATGGCAGCTTCTACCCTGTCCTTCGGCATATTTACAGCCTTGGCATTTAGCATGCAGCGTCTTAGACCAGGGTTTGTATTTGGATCTGGCCCCCCAGCCTTTACAGCAATAGCAATTTCTTTTCCTATACGTGTAAATTGTTTAGCCATCCTATCCCAGCGGGCAAACATCGTGGCTTTACGTACTTCGAATATCCGGCCCATAAAAAAATGAATAATTTCGGATTTACCGATTCCGTCAGAAGTTCAGAGTAGCTATATTATCAAACAAGTAACAAGTCAACAGCTGACGAAATCGGCTGCAAATGTACATGTTTGCTTCAAAAATCTGGCTATACCGAAGGTGTACTTATTAAATGCGATTCTCTAATGGATTTACAGGTTCACCGTCATCCACAGGTTCCGGCCTTCTTAAATTTATTGCAAATACAACCATATGCACTATAGCAAATACAATAGAAATATATAGCAAAGTGCGGTCATTATCAAAGCCAGTGACATACTGATGTAATAGGCCTGCAACAATTAACAATCCGGTAAGCCCAAGTCCTGTGATCCTTGCTATCTTCATTCCTTTCCTGCTGGTTGTTCCATTACCAAAGTTGCTGTGTTTAGCTCCATAAGCCAGGTAAATATCAAGACCTATCAACATCCACACAAGTAATCGAATCCAGGTATCCATTGGCAGAAAAACCATCATAAATAAACAAGTGGCTATTCCTAAAATAGGTACTAACGGAACCATTGGAGTTTTAAATGCTCTTGGTAATTCAGGCATTTTATTGCGAAGCACCCATATACCTATACACACAAGTATGAACGCAAATAAGGTTCCAATACTAGTCATTTCTCCCACTACTCTTGCAGGTACAAAAGCTGCAAAAGCACTGACGAAAATCATAAATAATAAATTGTTCTTAGCCGGAGTCCTTGTTTTGGGATTAACAGTTGAAAATATTTTCGGAATTAACCCATCCTTACTCATACTGAAAAAAACGCGGCTTTGTCCCATTAACATTACAAGGATAACTGAGGCATATCCACAAAGGATAGCCACGACAATTGCTCTATTTAACCAGGGAAAATCCGGATGAATAACACCCGCAGAATCAGCCTTTCCCATATGCTCAATAGCAACTGCAACCGGAGCTATTCCATCTTTCCCTGCAAACGAAGTATAACTGGTAACACCTGTCATAACGTGTGCAAACAATATGTATAATACGGTACATATGGCCAGGGATCCTAAAATACCCCAGGGCATGTCGCGTTTTGGGTTTTTAGCTTCCTGTGCAGCGGTACTTACTGCATCAAAACCGATGTATGCAAAAAATACGATTGCAGCAGCCCTGATTATACCACTAAATCCGAAGTTTCCAAATGTTCCATTGTTGTCCGGGATATATGGATTATAATTTTCTTTATTGATGTACTTCCAGCCGAGAAAAATGAATATCAATACAACGGCCACTTTCAATGTGACAATAATTCCATTAACAAATGCACTTTCCCTTGTTCCTTTAATTAACAATAAACTCATTAGTACTATAATAAATACTGCAGGAACATTGATTACACCACCATCCCAGGGTCCCAAAATGAGAGATTGAGGGAGGTGTACGTCAAAACCCTCCAGGAACTTAACCAGATACCGACTCCAACTAATACCTACCGTAGCAGCACCAACGGCATATTCTAAAACTAAATCCCAACCAATAATCCACGCTACGAATTCTCCCATTGTAGCATAGGAATAAGTATATGCACTTCCAGCTACCGGGATCATGGATGCAAATTCAGCATAACATAAGCCCGCAAAGAGACAGCCCAGGGCTGCAACAACAAAGGATATTGTAATTGCGGGACCTGCATGATTAGCAGCTGCCATTCCCGTAATAGAGAATAAACCGGCTCCTATAATAGCCCCTATACCTAAAGCGATCAGACCACCTGCTCCCAATGTCTTTTTTAATGTATGAGTGCCAGTTTCCTCTGCCTCATTCATTAATCTTGATATTGGCTTTCTGACAAATAAACTCATATTAGTTGAGGTTTTTAAGCGTGTAAAATAAAACAATAATTGAAATTGAGTTTACTTGTTTTACTGAATGCACTGCTTTTTTATTAAGTAAAACGATGATCATTCATTATTTTTCCGACTTTCGGCAATCTAACTGTTACCCGCTTTATGAAGAAATCGAATCGGCTTACATTTTTTATTGTAGTAGCTATGGCCTTAGGAGTGGCAGCTGGCTATATAGTCAATAAAAATTCTTCCCCGACATTTATAAGTGATTTTTCATCTACTGTGAAGCTGTTAAGTAATATTTTTATACGGTTGGTTCAGATGATTATTGCACCGCTTGTTTTTTCCACCCTTGTAGTAGGAATAGCAAAACTGGGCGACATGAAAACAGTAGGAAGGGTTGGAGGAAAAGCAATCCTATGGTTTGTAACAGCTTCTCTGACTTCTTTACTAATAGGATTAGTTCTGGTCAATTACTTTAAACCAGGGCAATACATAAACCTTTCGCAGGCAGATACTACAGGCTTAAAAGATCTTGTAGGTAAACAGCAAACATTCTCTTTACAAAACTTCGTAGAACATGTAATTCCCAAAAGCTTTATTGAGGCAATGGCAAACAACGAGATGCTGCAACTCGTTGTATTTTCAGTTTTCTTTGGTGTTGCCGCAGCGGCTATCGGTGATTTCACCAAACCGGTAATAAAAGCTCTTGAAGCAGTATCGCATGTAATATTAAAGATGGTAAACTATGTAATGGGATTTGCACCATTTGGGGTATTTGGTGCCATTGCTGCTGTTGTTGCCACAAAGGGTTTAACGATTTTTAATTTTTATTTTAAGTACTTCAGTTTCTTTTTGCTTGGTATTCTTTTATTGTGGATGGTACTTCTGTTTGTCGGATACCTGGTCTTGGGTAGAAGGTTACCGCACCTGGTAAAAAGAATTGGGAGTCCTATGTTAGTTGCGTTCAGCACCACCAGCAGTGAAGCAGTCTTTCCAAAACTCACTGAAGAACTGGAAAGGTTTGGCTGCAGGGATAAAATAGTTGCATTTATCTTGCCTCTCGGATATTCATTTAATTTGGATGGTAGCATGATGTATATGACATTTGCTAGTTTAGCTATAGCGCAGGCTTATGGTATACACCTTCCTTTAGGTACTCAGTTTACAATGTTATTGGTGCTGATGCTGACAAGTAAAGGAGTAGCCGGTGTGCCAAGAGCATCATTGGTGGTAATCCTGGCAACCTGTGCTATGTTTAATATTCCCCCGGAAGGTGTAGCCCTGATACTTCCGATTGATCACTTTTGTGATATGTTTCGTACAATGACGAATGTTGTTGGTAATGCATTGGCAACAAGTGTAGTTAGTAAATGGGAAGGGGAACTGGAAACCACTTAAACTTAGAAATGAACACATTATTGGATATTATACTATTACAGGGCGGCTTTATTCAGCAATTCATCGAATGGGTTATACAAAACGGTGGGCTTTATGTACTTCTATTTATAATATTTGCAGAAACCGGTTTGTTTGTTGGATTTTTTCTCCCAGGTGATTCTCTTTTATTTGCGGCAGGAATTTATGTTTCAGACCTCGCCCTCCAGTTTTTCGGGGTACATTATTCAATTATTCTTGTATTAGTAATTATTGCTTCCATACTGGGTAACATCGCTGGCTACTGGTTCGGAAGAAAAGCGGGTCCGTTACTTTACGAAAGAAAAGAAACATGGCTATTCAGAAAAAGCCATTTAATAAAAGCCACGGACTTTTATCAACATTATGGTAAGGGAACAATTTTTCTTGCAAAGTTTCTTCCCATAATCAGAACATTTGCTCCAATTGTAGCAGGTATCGTAAAAATGGAACGTTCAACTTTCATTTTTTATAATATTGTTGGAAGTATTTGTTGGGTGTTAACAATGATGCTAAGTGGTCATTTTTTACAATCATGGGTATTGAATACTTATAACTTTAATCTTAAAGACCACATTGAAGGAATTACTATAGGAATTATCCTTATTACTACTTTACCTGTTCTATATAAACTGTTTATATCTAAAGCAAAAACTTCCCATCCGAGAAAAAACACCTAATCCTAATGAAACAAAAGAATTCTTCTTCTGTTTTTAGCCTTGCTGTTATAGTCGCTGCCCTCGGATACTTTGTAGACATCTATGATCTCCTGCTGTTTACAATTGTAAGGGAACCTTCTTTACAAGGTATTGGAGTTGATCTGACCAATGCGAAAGCTGTTATTACAGCGAGTACCAAAATTATCAACTGGCAAATGATTGGTCTGTTGATTGGTGGTGTTATTTGGGGTATTATGGGAGATAAGAAAGGTCGCTTAAGTGTTTTATTCGGCTCTATTTTATTGTACTCTATTGCAAATTTTATTACAGCTTATATCACCAACATAGACCAATATGCTTATATGCGATTTGTTGCTGGTATCGGTTTGGCTGGTGAACTGGGTGCAGGTATCACTTTAGTAAGTGAACTCTTACCGAAAGATAAACGAGGTATTGGAACATCCTTAGTCGCAGGCATTGGACTCTTTGGTGCTGTAGTTGCTTTTTTCACTTATGACTATACAAAAGACTGGCGGCTATGTTACAAAATAGGTGCTGGTTTGGGTGTGATTCTTTTAATTCTCAGAATCAGTGTAGCAGAAAGTGGCATGTTCAAAGAAGTAAAAGAACGTAATATTAGCCGCGGTAATATCCTGATGTTCTTTAACAATGGCTACCGTTTTCGAAAATATATACTGGCCATTTTGATTGGCCTACCTACCTGGTATGTTATCGGAGTATTGGTGAACTTAAGTAATCGTTTTGCAGAAGCATTATACGGAACAAATCGGGTTAATAGTGGCAAGGCTATAATGTATGGGTATGTTGCTATTGCAATTGGCGATATTCTAATTGGTTTCATATGCCAGTTATTTAAGAGCCGCAAAAAAGCATTGTATCTGTTTTATGGACTTTGTATTATATCTGGCATATTGTTCTTCAGCTCTTGGAATAATAATGACACAAAGATGTACATAGTGTGTGCTGCTCTTGGATTCAGCACTGGTTTTTGGGCAGTTTTCGTCACCATGGGTGCTGAACAATTTGGCACTAACCTTCGGGCAACAGCCGCAACTTCCATCCCGAATATGGTTCGAGGTTCTCTTCCACTAATTAATATACTTTTCAAAAATGTATTCCAGGATTCTTTTAACTGGAATATAATCAGGAGTGGAGTCATTACTGGAATTATTGTAATGACTATTACTTTAATAGCTGCCTATTTCACTGAAGAAACCTACCATAAGGATTTGAATTATATTGAATAAACATTAGTATTTTAAATTGAATGCGTTTTTTAATAATCCGATTATCTTCTATTGGCGACATAGTTCTCACAACACCTGTAATACGTTGTCTAAAACAGCAGGTACCGGGTGCCGAAATACACTTTTTAATTAAACCACAATACAAACAAATTGTAGAGTCAAATCCTTATATACAGAAGATCCATGTTCTGCAACAGGACTGGAATGCTATGATCGAAGAATTGAAATCAGAAGGATTCAACTATATTATCGATCTGCACCATAATCTTCGTACACTAAGGTTGAAAAATGCACTGAAAATCCCATCTTTTTCTTATAATAAGCTCAATATTGAAAAACTTGTTTTTGTCAAGTTGAAGTGGAATGTGATGCCGAAACTACACATTATTGACCGTTACTTGGAAACAGTAAAACCATTTGGTGTCTATAACGATGGGAAAGGACTGGACTACTTTATACCTGCAGATGAAGAAATAACCATGAAGGACATCCCGGCATCCCACCACCTGGGCTATCTTGCATTGATAATAGGAGCGTCCTATTACACCAAAAAACTCCCTACATATAAACTACAGGAATTTTGTAAACGGATGAATTATCCCATTATTCTCCTGGGTGCGAAAGAAGAATTTAATGAGGGAGAAGAAATTCGAAAAGCTGACCCCGATAAAGTATATAATGCTTGTGGGAAATTCAGCTTACATGAAAGTGCTGATATAGTCAGGCACTCAAGACTGGTAATTGCTCATGATACAGGACTGATGCATATAGCTGCCGCTCTAAAGAAAAATGTAATTGCTATCTGGGGTAGTACTACGCCATCTTTTGGAATGGTTCCTTATTATGGAGAAAAGTTCCTAAACAGGTATCCAAATCCATATGATGATGTGCAGGTTCATAAATTGTGGTGTAGGCCCTGTACAAAATTTGGTAGAAGGCATTGTCCTCAGGGACACTTTAAGTGCATGAAAGATATTTCAATAACTGAACTGGTACAAAAAGCTAATAAACGTTTGAACCTTGTTTAGGGCTCTAGAATTCGAATTCTTTTACTGTTTCATCCCGGAGGATCTGTTCAACAAATTTATTGTGATCTACTTCTTTCCCATACACTAACCAGGTTGCCGATATATAATTATCTTTCCGGTTCTGGTAAATCAATCTAAATCGCAGATTACATTCTTTCATCTCCTTTTCAATCCTCTTTAGCAGATTATCCTGGTAGACACTCAGGACCTTATAATTACGTGATAAATTAAGACTGTCAATTACCCTTTCGATGTAATTAAATAGATACAAAGCAACGATGACCAACCCTGTTGAAACCAAAACAATAAAGTAATAGCCTGCAGCTATACCCATTCCAAGTGCTGCTGTACTCCAGATAGTAGCCGCGGTAGTAATTCCATTCACTTTCCGATCCCCGCGGAATATTACACCGGCACCCAAAAAACCTATTCCGGTAACAATATTAGCCGCTATCCTGTCGGGTGAACTTTTGCTTATGTTTAAAGAGAAAATTGTAAATAAGTATGAACCAAGGCAAATTAGAATGATAGTTCTGAAACCTGCTGATTTACTCCGAAATTCCCGTTCACTTCCTATCACACCTCCTACCAGAATTACCAGGGTTAGCTGCAATAGAAATGTACTTACTGGTATTTGCATCATCAATTATTCTCCTTAAATATAATTCGATTGAAATAAAATATGAAGGAGAACACGTTCAAAATAGAAGAAAGGTCCCGAATGGGACCTTTAAGAAACTACTTTAAGAAATCTGGATCATTCGAGGTGGCTTTTGCTTGACTTCTTCCTTCTTTGGAATCAGCAGCTGCAAGACTCCGTTTTCATAGCGAGCGTTAATCTGATCAATCTCTACAACATCCTTAGAAAGTTCAAAAGACCTTTGGAAGGATTGATAGTCAAATTCCTGTCTTGTATACTTTTCTCCTTCCTTCTGTTCATGTTGATCATTTCTTTCACTGCTAATTGTCAGCCAGTTACCGTCTAATTCCACCTTGAAGTCTTCCTTCTTCATGCCTGGAGCGGCCATCTCTACAATGTAGTGATCATTTGTTTCCCTGATATTAACTGCAGGGAGGGTTGTTTGTGTTGATGAATTGTTTTTCAATCCCCAGTCCCATAGATCCCGTGTAAAGAGGTCATCAAATAGGGACATAGCATTAAGATTGTTTCTTCTTATTAATGACATAATCACCTCCATTTTCCCCAGCCTAGATCAACTGAAATACCAAATTGAAAATGCTGCAATATTTGCAGCAATTGTCAGCTTTTTCTGACTTGTTGATCAAAAACACTGAAATTTTTTCACTTATTAAGGTGTCCCTTCAGTAACATTATCATTATCAGCGCTACCAAGACTAAAATATTTATTTTCTTCATCAGTTTCGCCGATTGAAGTGTTCTCCGTCTCATCCTCGCCCGTATCTGTATCCAGGTCATCTCCTGCTACTGAATCGCCCAGGGCCTCACCAAAACCTTTTTCATTCAACACTTCGCCATGGAAGTCAACATTATCCATAGAGGCTCGCTCCAGGTTATCTTCATCAGTGGTAGGCATGTAATCAGTCCGTTCCAATGTATGCCGCTCATCAGCTCTTACTTCAAAGTCAGTGCCGCGAAGGTTCGCCTTATCAAATATCCTGGCGCCTTCTTCATCTGCTGAAGAAATTGTTGTGTCTGCCATTTCACCCAGGCGGGGGGCATTAACAAACTCCTGCCCGGGTATATCTTTCACCTCAGGAAGGTTAATGACTGTATCCTTTGATTCCAGTTTCTTTTCATCTTCAGGGGTATCCGGAAGATCATTAGGAACTGAAGACTTCCTTTCTAAATTATTACTAAGAGGATCACTTCTTCTTGCTTCCTGATCCCTATTTTGATTTCCTGCCATAAATTATTTTAGTATAACACCTAAAATTTTGTGCCGTAATGATATCTTCTAACCTGTTAGGCATAAGATTAGCAGTTTTCCAGTTTAAATCAAGTGTTTATGAGTACTTATTTTTTTAAAACAAATATTAATAGCACAGGAATTGCCAGCAATATACCATCTCGATAAGCTTGAAAAGAATAAAAATATCGAGCATTGGCGTGTTCACATGAATGACAAAAATCACATTCTGGAAATTGAAACCGATAAAATGACCGGACTAGGTAATACATTACATACAGCAAGTCGGATTAGAAGCAGAATTCACCACACCTCCCCGGGGAGAACGATCACGATCTAGAGAATAATATCTAACAACAATTAAAAAATTTAACGCAGTATCATTTTTCCAGGACGCCTTCAATCATCTTTTCCAATGTCTGAAGACGGCTAGTTACATTTTCAAGGTTCACCTGGTTAGAGATTGCTGCATTTTGTTCCGTTGCGAACCATACTAATACCATTGCAATGTAATCCTGCATATCTTTTCCTGCAAAACTCGTTTTGAATTCTACTAATTTATCATTGATTGTTTTAACTGTCTTCCGCACGACTTCTTCATCGCCCGACTGAACGCGCACACGATAATTTCTATCTCCAATCACAAGGTTTAAAGGAATCAATTCATCCATATAATCATATTTACACTTTAAGTAAGTTCTACTCACTAAGGAAAGCAATACATCTGTCCACTTCTCTTATATATTGGTTGATTCTTTTTTCAAACTCTTTTTTGTCTTTTTCAGACATCTCCCCGTAAGACACTTTCAATATCGAGATCTGTTGCTGCAATTGTTCGATATTGGAATGAGCGGCAGAAACTTTGGACTGAGCTATCGCTAATTCTTGATTTAATCGTTCATTTTCTTTTTGTATGCGTGAATATTGCCGCAGTAGTTGTTGCAATTTATCATTCAGACTATTGAATCGTTGATCTACAGACATCACTTTCTAATTTCAGCATTCAGTTGCTTTTCCAAGGTGCTCATTATTTTATTCATCCAACCATCAATCTCTTTATCTGTCAAAGTTTTCTCTTCATCAAGGAAAGTGAAATTTACGGCCATTGATTTTCTGCCTGCACCAATCTTCTCGCTTTCAAATACATCAAATAACTTAATGTCCTTTAATCTTATTAATTCCAGGTTCTCGATTTGACGTTTTAATTGCTCATATTTGATCCCTTTATCCACTATTATGGCGAGGTCTCGTTCCATGGAAGGATATTTTGAGGTCTCTTTTACTTGCAACTTCGGACTTGAATTATCCAAAATACTATTCCATTCAAAATCGGCAAAATATACTTCTTGTTTGATATCGAATTTCGCGCTGATTGGCTTACGAACCCTTCCAAAACGAAGCAGTTTAACTTCACCAATAATTGATTCCATACAAGGATCTAGTTCCTTATTTTCTGTTTTGCCAAAGTCAAATATGGTAATACCCACTGATTTCAAAATTGCTTCACATGTTCCTTTAAGATCAAAAATATCTGCTTTAGCTGATTTATTTTTCCAATTACTCTCCACTACATCACCTGTCACATACAAACATAAATGTTCTGCTTCTTTATAATTTCCCACACTTTCATTTAAATAGCTTTTTCCAAATTCAAAGAACCTAAGATTATTCCTTTTCCTATTAATATTAAAAGAAATTACGTCAAGAGCAGTCTGCAACATCGAAGGCCTCATAATATCAAGTTCACGACTTAAATTGTTTAGCAGTTTAACAGAGTGATTTAATTCTTCCTCCGGGAAGTATGCTGAATTTGTAATTGAATTAGTAAGTATTTCAGAATAACCTAATCCGGTTAATACATTGGATATTTTTTCTTTTAATTCCTCTGCTCTCTCATTCTCCTCAACTGAAGGTGTGATTGTAATTGACGTCGGTATCTCTATATTATCTAATCCATCAATTCTCAATATTTCTTCAACAACATCTGCTGGTAAACTGATATCTGGTTTATGATAAGGTACCTGCAAAACCATTGCATCAACTCCTTCCTTTACAACAGTAAACTCAAGACTAGTCAAAATATTTTTAATTGTATCAGGATGATAAAGCTTACCACTTAACTTTTTTAAATATTGGTACTTTAATGCGACTTCCGCTTTAGGTGTTGGATCAGGATATACATCCATTATTTCAGACGTGATCTCACCTCCACAAATTTGTTTGATCATAGTTGCCGCTCTCTTTAACACCATCACAGTTGCAGAAATATCTGTTCCCTTTTCAAAGCGCATAGCTGCCTCAGTACGCAGCCCGTGTCTGAAAGAAGTTTTTCGAATATATACAGGATCAAAACAGGCACTTTCCAGGAATATGTTTGTTGTTGTGGCACTAACTCCACTTGTTAGACCACCAAATACACCACCAATGCACATTGGTCCCTCCTCATCGCAGATCATAAGATCTTCAGCAGTTAATTTTCTTTGTTTTTCATCAAGTGAAATGAACAAAGATCTGTCCTCAAGGGTTTTAACAATTACCTTCTTTTGCCTGATCTTATCATAATCAAACGCATGTAAAGGCTGTCCCGTTTCATGCAGTATATAGTTTGTGATATCTACAATATTATTTATTGGCCTTACGCCAATAGTTTTTAATCTTTGCTGCATCCATATAGGTGAGGGACTCACTTTTAACCCTGAAATACATACTCCGGAATATCTTTTACATGCCTTTTTATCATCTATTTCAACCTTTATTTCAGAGGAATGGTTGTCTATTTCAAATTCAGTGGTGGGTAAAACGGGTTTAAAATTCTTTTTCTCATGATGTGAAAGGTACGCACACACATCTCGTGCTACCCCCCAATGACTCATGGCATCCATCCTATTTGGAGTTAAACCTATTTCATATAAAATATCAGTATAAGGCTTGAAGTAATCAACTGCTTTTGAACCTACTTCTGCTTCAGGACTTAATACCATAATGCCCTCGTGAGAGGTTCCAATACCAATCTCATCTTCTGCACAGATCATTCCCTGGCTTTCCACTCCCCTGATCTTTGCTAATTTCATTGTTACCGGATCACTGTTGATTGGGTAGATAGTAGTGCCTACAGGAGCAACCACTACTCTTTGACCTATTTCCACATTTGGAGCTCCACAGACGATCTGAAGCAACTGGGCTCCTGCTTTCACCTTGGTGAGTTTTAATTTATCCGCATTAGGATGCGGCTCTATATTAAGTACTTCTCCAATAACTAAACCTTTCAATCCTCCTTTAACTTCTTCATATTCTTCCATTTTTTCTACTTCCAAACCAATGGAGGTAAGAATTCTGGATAATTTCTCTGCTTCAATCTGTTCTGGCAAATATTCACTTAACCATTTATATGAAATCGTCATTTCTGTACATTTTCAAGTTTGCAAAGATAACCGAGCTATTATGATTTAATTAAAATGAACAAACACGTGCTTCGCTATATAACTCAAGCTATAAATTCCATTCTTAAAGTAAGTAGTCAATTTGACTCAAAAATTAAGATTTTTCATTCTTTTATATTCTTGAAAGGACCGCCGGACAATGGTTTTAAATGATCTTATTTAGGTAAAAGGTCTTAAAAGCCTATTCTGTTGTCAATGCCAGACAACCAAAAAAAACCAGATATTTTTTTGTTGACAAAAGCTGTTAATAAAGTTGCCTTTTCTGCTAAAAGCTTTTAACTTTTGTGTATGAAACGGTGCTTTGATGTTAATAACAGCGGTTTGGATGTTTATTATTGAAGAATAATGTGTGAATTAAAATTTTCCACCGAATTAATGTACGAACCATTTTACCTGACTTTATATTCGCTTTCTGTGTTCTTCGAAAGGGTTTTTCCGGAATATTTTTAATGCTACGCGAATCTTTTTCATTACACAGAGAATATTACATCTAATGTCATTTTTATAATAATGTATGGATCTTACTAACCTGAATCGTGATAGAAAAAGTAGAAGAAAGCCAGCTTTAGACCTTAGCACTATGGTTTATGGTAAAGTACCCCCACAAGCAAAAGATTTGGAAGAAGCGGTACTTGGGGCCATAATGTTGGAAAAAGGAGCCTTTGATACAATTGTTGAAATTTTAAAACCTGAATGCTTTTATGTAGATGCCCATCAGCGAATATTCAGAGCGATGCAAGGACTGGCACAGAAGAGTCAGCCAATAGACATGCTTACGGTAGCGGAAGAACTTCGTTTTAAAGAAGAACTTGACTTGATTGGCGGTCCTTATTTTGTTACCAAACTAACAAATGCTGTTGTTTCTTCCGCCAATATTGAAGCTCACGCGCGTATCATTCTTCAGAAATTTATCCAAAGAGAACTCATCCGTATCAGTGGAGAAATCATTAGTGATGCCTATGAAGATAGCACGGATGTGTTTGATTTATTAGATGATGCCGAAAGCAAAATCTACGGAGTTACTAGTGAACATCTTCGCAACAACTTCGAACCAATTGATAAAGTACTTGTTCGCACTTACCAACGAATAGAAGATATGCGGCACAAGAATGAAGATTTCACGGGTGTGCCTAGTGGATTCAGCCACCTTGATAAAATTACTTATGGATGGCAAAATACAGATCTGATTATCCTTGCAGCACGTCCTTCTGTTGGTAAAACTGCATTTGCGTTAAATCTTGCCCGGAATGCAGCTCTTCATCCCAAAAAACCCACACCTGTTGCTCTTTTCTCCTTAGAAATGAGTGCAGGACAGCTGGTTCAAAGAATCCTATCCGCTGAAAGTGAAATATGGCTTGAAAAAATAGCCCGTGGAAAAATGGAGGAGTATGAGATGGAGCAATTGTACAAGAAAGGTATTCAGCGACTGGCCCAGGCCCCACTGTTTATCGACGATACTCCTGCTTTAAACATCTTTGAATTAAGAGCCAAGTGCCGACGGTTAAAGAACATCAATAACATAGGACTTATTATTATCGATTACTTACAGTTGATGAGTGGAACAGGAGAAAACCGAAACAGTAACCGTGAACAGGAAATCAGTAACATTTCCCGCAGTTTAAAGGCTCTAGCAAAAGAATTAAATGTTCCCATTATTGCCTTATCCCAGTTAAGCCGGGAAGTTGAAAAGCGAAAAGATGGAAATAAGATGCCGCAATTGAGTGACCTCCGTGAATCAGGAGCCATAGAACAAGATGCTGATATGGTATGCTTCATCTACCGACCCGAATACCATGATTTAAACTCCAATGAAATGGGGGAAAGTGTAAAAGGTGAAACTTATTTAAGAATAGCAAAACATCGTAACGGTTCATTGGAAAACCTCAAGTTCAGAGCAAAACTTGAAATCCAGAGATTCTATGAAGCAAATGATGGAGATGATTATGGTACTCTTCCTCCGAATTGGAAACCTGTTACAGATACTGAGGGACCAAAACTATATATACAGACTAGTAGTAAAATGAATAATATTCCGGACGAAGAAGATCCGTTTTAAATCTTAGTCTCTAATAATTTTAAAGCTCCGATTTCGGAGCTTTTTTTTGCTTGCCTTAGCTTTGAGGGATGAATCTTCCATTCTTTTACCATGAAAACCTTTCAAATATTAATAGCCTGGATGAAGACACTTCAAAATACCTGGTGAATGTTTTACGCAGGAAAATTGGTGATGAGGTTATCCTTACCGATGGGAAAGGAACCAAAGCTTTTGGAAGTATTTCTGATGACAACCGGAAGAGATCTGTAATTAAAGTTCATTCAACAGTCCTGGAAGAGAAAAGGAAACCCCATATCTCCGTTGCGATTTCTCTTATAAAAAATTCTTCCCGCTTTGAATGGTTCCTGGAAAAAGCTGCTGAAATAGGAGTAAATGAAATCATCCCGTGCATCTCAAGGCGAACGGAAAAGCAGAATTTCAAGCCCGACAGGATGAAAAGTATATTGGTAAGTGCTATGTTACAATCGCAGCAGACATGGTTAACCCAACTCCATCAGCCACTAACACTACAAGAGATATTCCGCATTAATGCCGAACAGAAGTATATTGCCCATTGCCTTGAGGACAATAAACAACATCTTTCAACACTCATCCAGAACAACATTTCTTCCCTGGTATTAATTGGACCTGAAGGAGACTTTACTACCGAGGAAATTCAATCAGCTATTGAACATGATTTCATTCCCGTAACTCTTGGTGATACCAGGTTACGAACCGAAACAGCAGGAATCGTAGCTGCCGTTATTATGAGTTTACAGAAATTACTTTAATGGGCTAAATCATCCTTGCTTTCTACTTTGTATATCGGCTGATGTAATTCAACAGGCTTGTGTTTCTTACGGACACGTATGTTCAGCAGTTCAACAAGGAAGGAAAATGCCATTGCAAAATATACATAGTTCTTCAAATGCATGTCGTGAACCTTATCGGAATCCCAACCTTCTATCAACAAGATTACTGCTACTAATACAAGAAAAGAAAGGGCCAACATTTTTAGGGTGGGATGTTTAAATATAAAGCTTGAGATCTTCTGACTGAAAAAGAACATAATGAACATAGCAATGACAACAGCTGTGATCATTACCGGTAATGATTTTGCAATTCCAACTGCAGTGATCATGCTGTCAAATGAAAACACCAGGTCAACGAGCACAATTTGAAGTATCGCACTATGAAAACTGGAAGCTGTTTTTACCGCTGCATCTTCCTTCCCTTCCTCGTCGCCTTCAAGCTTTCCATGTATTTCCATTACCGTCTTATATAATAGGAATAATCCCCCTGCAATCATCACAAGGCTGGCTAAATCAAAGCCTTTTCCGAAGACTGTAAATAAGGCTTTGCCTTTTTGATTGACCAACCAGCTTAAGGCAAAAAGTAGAATAACCCGCACACTAATACCGGTTAGCATCCACCACCTTCTTGCATGCAATTGCCTGGATTTATGCAATCGCCCCATAATAATGGAAACGAAGATTACATTATCAATACCCAATACAACTTCAAGTAAGGCGAGCGTAAACAGGCTAACCAGGTTTTCGATGGTAAAAAGGTGTTCCATAAAAAGGGGCAAAATTAGGACTTAAGTCCTTTACATATCTTCCGTGTAATAAAAGGACCAATATAAATAAAGCCGGTCCATACTTCTAAAAGTGTAGCTCCTGCGGCGATGCGTTCATTTGCATCAGCCGCAGTAAAGATGCCACCGCTCCCTATCAATAGAATAGTTGAAGGCAATTTTTCTTTGACATACTTTAATATTTCAGTCGACTTCTCCTTCAGCGGTTTTCCACTTAATCCTCCCGCGCCTGCCTCTTTTACCTTTGATTCCTCTGTTAATAAGCCTTCCCTTGAAACAGTTGTGTTTGTTATCACAATTCCGTCTAACGACACTCCTTTCGCCATTTCAATAATATCATCAAGCTGGCCGGGGGTAAGATCCGGTGCTATTTTCAAAACAATACTCTTTCTGTCCTGGAATGTTTTGTTGATCTCCTGCAGGTGAACAATAATCTTTTTTAAAGAATGTTTTTCCTGTAGTTCTCTTAAGCCCGGGGTATTTGGTGAACTCACATTAATCACAAAAAAATCCACATATGGGTGCAACGCCCTGAAACAGATCTCGTAATCTTTCCAGGCATCTTCATTAGGGGTTACTTTATTCTTTCCAATATTGCCGGCTATAATCAGCTGCCGCTGCTTGTGTTTTTGCCTCCACTTCTTTAATCGTTGCTTCACCACTTCAACTCCATCGTTGTTGAATCCCATTCTATTAACCAGTGCCTGGTCAGGAATTAAACGAAACACACGTGGTTTTGCATTTCCACTCTGTGGCTTTGGAGTTACAGTCCCTATTTCAACAAAAGAAAACCCCAGCGCTTCTAATTCCTCCAGGTATTCTGCATTCTTGTCAAATCCTGCACCGAGGCCAACAGGGTGGCTGAATTTAAGTCCAAATGCTTTCACCGGGTGAGCTTTTACCGGCTGGAAAAACCTGCCGAAATTTTTCCGGATAAAGGGAATAAAACAAATAATCTTCAATAAAGACATTGAAATGGAGTGGGCTACCTCCGGTGGAAAAAGAAATAAAATGCCGCGAATAAGCCGGTACATGGAACGAAGATATAATCAGCGAAGTTTTCTCACACTGATTAT
>JBLNAY010000282.1:0-8689 GCA_050259715.1 Candidatus Dadabacteria bacterium | reverse complement strand
ATGGAAATCATGCGCGCTGCTCTTGAGCAAGCACGTCGCGGAAGGATGCACATCCTTGATGCCATGTACAATTGCATTCCGGAAGCACGCAGTGATGTGAAACCTCACGCACCTAGAATGGTGAAGATGTTTATCGACCGTGAATTTATCGGTGCGGTGATAGGGCCTGGAGGTAAAGTGATACAGGAGATCCAGAGAGAAACTGGTACGACTATTAATATTGAAGAAAAGAACAATTTGGGTGAAGTAAGCATCTTTGGAACTGAAAAGGAAAAGGTGGACAGGGCTCACAATTGGGTGAAAGGAATTGTGGCTGTACCTATAGTAGGTGATGAATATGAAGCTACAGTGAAGTCAATACAGCCTTATGGTGCATTTGTTGAATTCCTTCCGGGTAAACAAGGCTTACTCCATATTTCAGAAGTAAGCTGGAAGCGCCTGGAAACATTGGAAGGTGTATTGAATGAAGGTGATAAAGTGAAAGTAAAGCTAACAGGAACTGATCCTAAAACAGGCAAGTTCAAATTATCGCGGAAGATACTATTACCTAAACCTGAAGGTCAAAGAGAAGAAAGGAGAGAAGGTGGTGGACATAGAGAAGAAAGAAGAGAAGGTGGCGGATATAGAGAGGAAAGGAGAGAAGGCGGACAGAGGCATGAAGGACAGCGTACTGATAAACCTCGTTTGGAGAGAAGACAGGAGGGACAACAAGAGGGCAGTAAAGAGCAGAATGATTAAGGAATTAACTTCCAAAATAGTAACGCAAGGAACCATTTCCTTGCGTTTTTAGTTTTATACTATATTCCATTTTCATAAAAGATTTTCCGTTTTGGCTTTTTCTAACTGATAATTCAGGATCAACTAAGTTTAATTGATCTTTGTATCTATGGCCTATATACAATTAACCATTGCCTCTAATGAATACCAGCAGGAAGAATTGATCTCCCTCTTAGACGACTACAATCCAACTGGATTTGAACAGAGGGAGAATGAATTAATTGCCTACTTTAATGAGACTGAATTTGACGAAAAAGCAATAGAAAATATAATCCACGGTTATCCTTACCTGCAGTCACGTGTGGAACAAAAAAACTGGAATGAAGAGTGGGAAAAGAACTTCCAGCCTGTAGTAGTTGAGAATTTCTGCGCAGTAAGAGCCGATTTTCACCAGTCAATAGAAGGAGTGGAACATGAAATCATCATCACTCCAAAAATGAGTTTTGGCACTGGTCATCATGCTACTACTTACATGATGATACAACAGATGAAGGATCTTGATTTTAAAGGCAAAAAGGTTTTTGATTTTGGCACCGGGACAGGCATCCTGGCGATCTTAGCTGATAAACTTGGATCGGAGTCAGTTTCTGCTATTGATGTTGATGAATGGAGTATACAAAATGCAGAAGAGAATATCAGGAGAAATGATTGTTCTCATATATGCTTAAAGCTCTCATCGGTAATACCGGAAAAACAATATGATATTGTTTTGGCAAATATCAACAGGAATGTAATCCTGCAATACCTTAATCAATTGAATACCTCAGTGGTTATCAATGGTTTACTCCTGTTGAGCGGCATATTAGCTGCTGATAAACAAGTGATTACAGATGCATTTACTAAGGTGGGCTTCATTGAAAGGAAAACTCTTTCAAAGGATAATTGGCTCTCTTTGCTTTTTGTTAAGGGGTAACAAAGGTGCCGTTAATTCCTCTCCATTCATGTCTGTTTTGACTTATATTTGCACCCTATTTTTCCGTTAGCATGGCTGAAATTCTACTCATATTAGTTGCATATATGCTTGGCAGTATCCCTACTTCGGTGTGGGTAAGTAAACATTTTTTCGAAATTGATATTCGAGAATATGGCAGTGGAAACGCAGGCGCAACTAATACTTTTAGAGTCCTCGGACCAAAGTTTGGAACTTTTGTCATGATCGTAGACATGATCAAAGCTGTGGTAGCTGTAAAGTTGGTTTTCTTCCTGCCAAATGCCTTTGAAAATGATGTGTATTTAGTAAACATGCAATTGGGTTTAGGGCTTGCAGCTGTTGTTGGTCACATATTTCCCCTATGGGCCGATTTCAGGGGGGGAAAGGGTGTAGCAACATTATTTGGAATGGTGCTAGGTATTCAACCTAATGTAGCTCTTTGTTGTATAGGTATTTTCATTTTAGTGCTCTACTTAACACGCTTTGTATCCTTGAGTTCTATTCTCGCCAGCATCGCTTTCCCTGTATTTATTTTGGTAATCTTCAATGAACCGGAAAAGCTTTACCGGGTATTTGCTATAACCGTTGCTTTATTGGTATTGTTAACACACCAGAAAAATATCGGAAGATTGTTAAAAGGTGTCGAAAGCAAAGCTCCTATATTCAAGAGGAGAGATCGTAGGCGCGGTAACCGGCCCTAAGCTTTAACAAATCTCTATTCTACCTTTTTATTTTTTGTAAGTCTCTCTGGTACGATCATTGGATTTAAAACAAAAAATTATATTATGGTAGGAAAAATAACTACGCTTTTTCTAGCCACCTCATTATTCGTAGCCTGTTCGCAAAACCCCATCACTGGTAGAAATCAATTGAAAATTCTACCCGAATCACAGCTACAATCAATGGCTACACAGCAATATCAGCAATTCTTATCACAAAACAGGGTCGTTTCAGCTTCTGCAGACCGGGATGCTGAAATGGTGAGAAGAGTGGGACAGAGAGTATCGTCTGCAGTAACTAGTTATTTCCGTTCTAAAGGGATAGGAGACCGGCTTCAAGGCTACAATTGGCAATACAACCTTGTTGCCAATAATGAAGCGAATGCCTGGTGTATGCCTGGTGGGAAAATAGTTGTCTACACTGGTTTATTACCTTATACACAGAATGAAGCAGCATTGGCAATTGTGGTAGCTCACGAGGTTTCACACGCAGTTTTACAGCACGGTAACGAACGGATGAGCCAGGGATTACTTCAACAGCTCGGCATGCAGAGCCTTGCAATGGCATTATCGCAGAAACCACAGGCTACACAAAACCTCTTTTTACAGGCCTTTGGTGTAGGATCTACTGTATTTGGAACCCTGCCATTCTCCCGTAAAGAGGAGTCCGAAGCTGACCATTACGGGTTGATTTTTGCCGCTATGGCAGGATATAACCCACAGGAAGCTATTCCTTTCTGGGAACGTATGGCTAAGAACAACAGGTCAGCACGTCCACCGGAATTCCTGAGTGATCACCCATCAGATCAACGTAGAATTAATGATATAAAGGGCTGGATGCCTGAAGCTATGAAATATTACAGGCCTGTCGCCAGGAGATAATAACGTTAATAATAGGCTATTAACCCCATTGAGAAGCTCCTCAATGGGGTTTTTGTTTAAGAAAAGCGTGGAACATACGACATTTTTGCGTACATTTGCACTCTCGTTGTAGTAAAAACTCTTTGACTCTCTCTTTCTTGTTGAATTTTAAACAGTTTAAACAGCCTATGTCACAAACAATTTTAGACAAACTCAACCTGAAAAATGAAAAGAACGTTCTGATCCAAGGTCTCCCATCATCAATTGAAAAACAATTTAACAAACTTTCCTTCGCTAAAAATCTAACTCCACTATTACGTTCCCGCAAGATTGAATTTGCTTTGATCTTCGCAGTTAGCGAAAGCCAGTTAAATGGTATTTTAGATGATATTTTACCCGCTTTAAAGGACGATTCTAAACTTTGGGTTGCGTATCCGAAGCTTACTTCTAAAATAAGTACGGACCTAAACAGGCAAAGCAGCTGGAACCGGTTAACCAGTATTGGTTATGAAGGTTCAGAGCAAATTTCTTTGGACCATGTATGGCAATCCGTGAATTTTAAGAAGAGCACTGAGTCAGCAGATCAGGAATTTCTGGTAGAAGAAACGGTTGTATTAAAAACATCCAAGAGCCGTAAGACAATGACGGCATAGAACATAGGAAGGAATTAATTAAAATAACCGCTCTGGAGGCGGTTATTTCATTTTTAGTTGTTTAAGTTGGCAGCAAAGAAGCCTTCTTTGCTTAGTACGGTTTTATTAGGTATTGCTGTTAATAAAGAGTCTTTCAAAAGCTTTTCCACTAATTTGAGTTGGTGATCCTGATCTCCAGATTCTGCTATTAATTTCCAGCTTTCAATCTTCATCAACGCTCTCTTGCTAGTCTTAAGAACATGACGATCCAACCATTCCGATCTTTCTGCCAGGTATAACTGGTGATTTCTAAAGTAGGCATGCATAGGTAGAAGATTTTAAATATTCTATTGGTGACTATAATAGGAACAAAGTAGAAACAAAAAGTTTAAAAACATAAAATGCTAAAACTTTCTACATAAATTTTCGGTAAATAAGCAAAAAAGCCTGATGAAAGATCACCAGGCTTTATGTTGAAAACTAAGCTATTATCAGGCAACGGGCTCCGTTGCAGTCTTGCTATATTCTTCTGCAATCTTCTTCTGAAGCTCATAAGACATCGGCTGATAACTATCGAACTTCATACTGAATTTGGCTCTTCCCTGAGTTATGGATCTAAGTGAGGAGGAGAAGCCATACATCTCGGAGATGGGTACCTTGGCAATAATCTTCTGGAAATTACCTTCAGTATCCATTCCTTCCACAAGACCCCTACGACTCTGTAGGTCTCCCATTACAGCCCCCGTCAATTCTTCAGGGCAGAGAACCTCCACCAGGTAAATTGGCTCCAAAACCTGGGGATCCGCTTGTTGGAAGGCCTGTTTAAAGGCCATAATACCGGCGATTTTGAAGGAAATATCGTTGGAGTCTACCGGGTGCATCTTGCCGTCATACACACATACACGTACATCTCTAACGTAAGATCCAGTTAATGGTCCTTCGTGCATCTTTTCCATCACACCTTTTAAAATGGAAGGCAGGAAGCGAGTATCAATAGCTCCACCAACTATACAGTTGTAGAATACAAGTTTACCACCCCAGTCAAGGTCATAAGTTTCCCTTCCCCTTACATTGAGACCTGCCGGGTCCGGCATACCTTCATAGTAAGGCTCTATCCTCATATAAACCTCACCAAATTGGCCTGCACCTCCGGATTGTTTCTTATGGCGATAATTAGATTCAGCCATTTTCCGGATAGTTTCACGGTAGGGGATCCTTGGCTTGCCAAACTTCACAGGCACTTTGAAGATGTTTTCGATCTTCCATTTTGCCACA
This sequence comes from Candidatus Dadabacteria bacterium, assembly GCA_050259715.1. Classification (GTDB taxonomy): domain Bacteria; phylum Bacteroidota; class Bacteroidia; order Chitinophagales; family Chitinophagaceae; genus Flavisolibacter. The sequence goes on along the minus strand of JBLNAY010000282.1, from coordinate 3,494 downwards.
GCAAGGTGCATATCTCCCTGGCAGTGAATCAATGTTTGTTTCAACTCCTGGGAAACTTCCACCACAAGGGTTGGATCTTCTTCCCTGAGCTGGTGTAAAGCCTGGGCTAACTTTTCTTCTTCGCCTTTATTTACAGGTTCGATACAGACTGTAACATTGGCTGTAGGAAATTCTATTGGTGGGAGCTCAATATTCCTACCCTTAATATGCAAGGTATTGTTGACATGTGTATTTCTCAGTTTGAGAGTTGCACCGATATCACCTGCTGCTAATTCCTGAACAGGGATACGTTTATTGCCTTCCATCAGGAACAACTGGTTAATCTTTTCAATCACACCATTAGATTCATTCACCAGTTCCATTCCCGTTCTAATAGTTCCAGAGAACACCTTAAAGAAGGAAAGATCACCAACATGTGGTTCAGAAATAGTCTTGTAAACAAAGATGCATGCAGGACCATCGGGAGTACAGGGGAGATCTTCTCCTTTTATCGTTTTTTGTGGCCTCATTTCATTAGCACTAGGACACACGTTATCTATGAAACCCATTAGCCTGCCGCTCCCCATATTTCTTTCAGCACTTAGGCAGAATACCGGGAAAATATCATGGTGAATCATGGCTTTTTTCATTCCTGCCTTGATCTCATCTTCTTCCAATTCTCCTTTATCGAAGTATTTCTCCATTAAAGTTTCATCATTGCTGGCTACAGCTTCTACAAGCTCCTGGTGCAGTTTTTCAGCCTTTTCTTTTTCATCATCCGGTATCGGAAGTTTTTCAGGCTTTCCACCCAGATCATGGAATTTGTACATGGTCATGCGCAGCACGTCTATAATTTCGTGAAACCCTGCCCCTTGTTGCCTGGGATATTGAACTACGGTTACATTACTCCCAAAGTGATCTTTCGCCTGCTGTACGCATTTGTCAAAGTCTGCCTGGTCATCATCAAGCTTATTAACCGCAAAGATCATTGGAGTGCGAAACTTATCTGTGTATTGCCAGATAACATCTGTACCTACTTCAACTCCCATTGCTGCATTAATGAGCATTACACCAGTATCCGCAACACGTAGAGCTGAAAGAACTTCACCCACGAAATCATCATATCCCGGTGTGTCCAGTATATTGATCTTATAACCTCGCCACTTTGTATGGAGGAGTTTGGAAAATATGGAGTTCCCACGTTCCTGTTCCAGTGGGTGATAATCGCTGACAGTATTGTTTTCATAAACGGTGCCACGGCGGGTTATAATCCCCGCTTCAAAGAGCATGCATTCCGCTAATGTTGTTTTGCCGCTGCCTGCATGGCCCAGCAAAACAATATTTTTTACATGTGAAGTATCAAATTCTAAAGACATATAGTAAGTATTTATAGGTGGGACAATAAGATCCTGGACATACCTTCAGGTATGAGTGGAAATAACAATCGGTGATTACGTAGTTTAGCAACTAGTAGTATTGACAAAGTTCTTAAACTCATTCCTGATCTCTTGTAAGGTATTCTCAAGGGTTAGGAACTCGTTTAATAGTTGCTCATGGTGTGCGTAAGTGTCTTCCTGGATGTTTTCTGTTCCCGATGATTCGAATTGAATCTTTCGTTCGTGGTGTTTGATGTGCTGTTTGACATCATGGATGTTTTTCAATTGGATGTCAAACTGGTTGTGTAAATGTTCTACTTCAAGTAATTGTTGCTTTCCGAGAGTTTTTTTGCAGGTGTCTTCGAGGGCTTTTTCATAATCGTGGAATTCTTGGCGGTAATTACGTAGGATCTGGAGCCAATCGGAGCACTCTGCTGAAAGCTGTGAGACGTCTGTCTGAACCATAGGATGAAAGTTTTTGAGGTTAAAAAATATGGTCTTCCATAGCACTTTCCCCTTTTTGTGTTTGGATGGTAGTCTAAATTTAGAACTCTTTTGCAGAAATGAAACAAGATTTTTATCATGTTCTTTTCTTAATTTTTATGTTCATAATGTCGGGATCGTTTCTTATATTTTCCCGTAAATAAATCCGATACTATATTCTTTTCTTCTACCTTGTTAATCAGCTATATCTGGGGCCAATTAACACCTAAATCAAGGCTCCTGGCGAGAAGATCCGCTCAGTTTAAAACGGGCTCCCTATATTTGAACAGATGATATCTCATGAGTCCATACAGCAGGTACAATCGAGGATCGATATACTAGATGTGGTCGGCAATTTTGTGAAGCTGAAACGCAGGGGAGCTAACTATCTGGGCTTATGTCCATTTCATAACGAGCGAACGCCTTCATTTACCGTTTCACCTTCTAAAGAGATTTTCAAGTGTTTTGGTTGTGGTAAAAGCGGTAACACCATCAGCTTCCTGATGGAACATGAAAAGCTTACTTATATTGAAGCGATCAAATGGCTTGCTCTGCGCTATAATGTAGAAATTGAAGAGACAGAATCTTCTCCTGAGCAAAAATTACAACAACAAACATCTGAAAGTCTCTTCATCATTAATTCATTTGCTCAGAAGTTCTACTCACAACAACTGTTTGAAACGGAAGATGGACAGAATATCGGACTGACATATTTAAAGGAAAGGGGATTTACAGAAGAAACTATTCGCAAATTCGGATTGGGATTCGCTCCGGATCATAGAGACACATTCACGAGGCAGGCTCTAAACCAGCAATTCAACCCGGACTTGCTAAAGAAGAGTGGCCTGGTAGTAGAAAGAAATGGGCAATTAGCTGACAATTACAGGGACAGAATCATTTTCCCTATACATAATAATAGTGGGAAAATAATTGGGTTTGGCGCCAGGCAAATAAAGAGCAATAAGCAATCACCCAAATACATCAATACTCCGGAGAATGAGCTTTATGTAAAAAGTAAATTGCTCTACGGAACCTACTTTGCACGACATGCAATTGATAAATCGAATGAATGTTTACTGGTTGAAGGCTATACAGATGTTATTTCTTTAGCACAGGCAGGAGTCGAAAATACAGTAGCAAGTGGAGGCACCTCCTTAACGGTGGACCAGCTTCGGTTAATAAAGAAATACACCGATAATCTTACTATAGTTTACGATGGCGATGCGGCAGGTGTAAAAGCTGCCCTGAGGGGGTTAGACCTTGCATTAGAACAGAGCCTGAATGTTCAATTAGTACTGATACCCGGTAATGAGGATCCGGATAGTTATGTTCGGAAAATCGGTTCAACCGAGTTCCGAAAGTTCATCAGCGAGAATAAAAAGGATATAATTCTCTTCCAGCTTGAAGCGGCACTTACTGACGCGGGAACAGATGCCAGGAAGAAGTCTGATGTTGTTAATCATATAGCCGAGACCATATCAAAGATTGATAAGACGGAAGACTTTACCAAGCAGCAAGACTATATACGTCAATGCTCACAATTGTTGCAGATTGATGAGGCAGGATTTACTGCATTGGTGAATAAATTCATCCGTAACAGGATGGCCGCGCACGATAAGATACCTTTTGAAGAAGCAAAGGTCCATGAGGAGAATG
>JBLNAY010000281.1:0-11521 GCA_050259715.1 Candidatus Dadabacteria bacterium | reverse complement strand
TATGTTTTCTCATTAAAGTCCGATGGCTTGAAATCAAGGTGGTCCGGCTCAGAGGAATCCATCCACCAACCGTCCATACCGAGAGAGAAAATACCTTTATTCAAATGCTCCCAGTAAATATTTCGAGCTTCAGGATTATACGGATCATAAGGCTTTACACCCGAAGGATAGTCACGATTCGGAGGCCATTTTTCAGAGCCTGACTGTGGCCAGGTATTGAAATTCATAAGTGCATGAATCTTATCCAGCTCACGGTATTGTTTGGTCATAGGACCAAAGGAATTCCAGATGGAAATGATCATGTGTGCATTCATCCTGTGCACATCATTCACCATCTTCTGCGGATTATAAAACTCTGTGTTCAGGAACTCCATAGCATTCCACAAATAATTATTTCCCCAGTACTGCCAGTCCTGGATAATACCATCCAGTGGAACACCGAGCTCGCGATACTTCCTAACCACCGCCACCAGTTCATCCTGGCTTTTGTAACGCTCTTTACTTTGCCAGTAGCCAAAAGTCCATAACGGGAACATCGGAACCTGTCCTGTGAGATCACGCATGTTGGCAATCACACCATCTGCATTTCCTCCATACATAAAGTAGTAGTCAACTCCGTCACCTACATCTGATTTGAATGTAGTGCCTTCAGCATTATCAGTAAACAATGTAGGAGAATAGTTATCCCAGAAAACACCATATCCTTTTACAGACTGGAAGAAAGGAATGTAATCGTCAGTGTTTCCCTGCACCATATTGAGCCTCACATTACGCTGGCTCATCTTGCCTCGTTGCTGCTGTCCCAAACCATATATGGGCTCGTCCTTATCTAAGGTGAAAGTTTGAGATACCGTGTATGTGTTATTACCTGCATCATTAAACGTAGTAAAACTTACTCCATTTTCTTTTTCTTTCATCAACAGTTCACCGGAAACAGTTGAATAACTCAACACACCTGATTGCAGGTTCAGCGCTACTTTGATTTTGCCAGTTCCCAGTTCAACCACATCACCTTTCTGTTTTAAATTGAATTTTGTTTCTCCTGCTTTCTTAATTACTGAAAGGCTTTCTTTAGTAAACTTCTGACCTGCAGGGTTTTTCAAAACTCTTACAGTGGAAGGCCCAAAGAGCTGTACTTCTATGGTATTGGAATGGACTTCTGTTTTGAATCCAATGTTCGTTTGCTGGTACGTTTGTGTATTGCCATGAATTGCAATAGCAATGAACACCAGTAAGTACAAGTAAGATCGTGCAAGCATTATCTTAAAATATTGATATTAGTTAGACATGAATCTCCAGCGATTGAAGTTGAACAAATCACCTTCGCCACCTTTGAAAACAAAATACACATCATGCACTCCCTTCACCTTTTGAACCGGGCAGACTTCTGTTTTCCATGTTTGAAGGCTGCCTGTATTTTTTACATTACAAGTGCCGATTAAATTACCATTGCGACCATCGAGGTGTATCTCAATGTTACCACCAGTGACAGAAGCTACATTAGCCATGAAAATTTTTGCGCCTTTTCTAAAATCCACATTCCGCACTTTTATGTGATCACCATTATGTATGTCAGCGACGTATACCCCAACTGAATTGTCTTTAGTGGTTTCCACACCTTCTTCCCAGGCAATGGTCTCAGCCTCTACCCATTGATAAGGATTCAAATTCGAAACAGCTTTTACTCCTGCGGCTGTAGGCTCTACACGGGGAATAGTTCCATCCGGATTGTATTTAAATTCATCCACACAAACCGAACGGGTAAAACCACCACCTCCCGATAACGCACCATTATGATAGAACAGGAAAGTTTTTCCTTTATAATCAATAAGACCAGGATGGTTCGTAAATGCACCTCCTTTTCTTATGATAGTCATGATCGTATCGCGATACCTCCATGGTCCTGTTGGACCTGTGCTCGTTGAATAGGCAAGATGTTCCGGCACGCCACCGGCAGGATAGAGCAGGTAATACAGATCTTTACGTTTATAATACCACGGACCTTCTTCATAGGCAGAAGGTCGTTTGTCCGCATCTTTATAACGCACATTGAATCCTTCCTTTGTCAGGGGAACAGGGACGATATCACCTGAGTAGGATATCATATCCTCATTCAGCTTTACATACTTCAAATAAGGATTACCCCAGTACAGGTATGCCTGCCCGTCAGTGTCGATGTAAACAGTAGGATCTATATCACCATTACCACTATGCAGCAAAGGTTTTCCGAGTGCATCAACAAAAGGACCGTCAGGACGGTCGGAAACGGCAACGCCGATTGACATCCCTCGGCCTTTTGCGTTTATAGGTACATACCAGTAAAACTTTCCATTGCGATAGATACACTGTCCTGCCCACGCATCCTTTTCCGCCCATGTAAAATTCTTAAGTGAAAGTGGTGACCCGTGATCGGTCCAGTTTACCATATCTGTTGTAGAATAACACCTCCATTCCTTCATTGTAAACCAGGTGGACTTGTCCTCATCATGACCGGTGTAGAGCCACACGGTATCCTTATAAACCATCGGGGCCGGGTCGGCAGTGTAAATTGTTTGAATAATTGGGTTCTGAGCTAATATAAACTTCACCGCAAGTACTAAGGCACACCCCAATAATAATGTTCTCTTCATATGTCTTTTCTTTTGGATCTCTCTCTTTTTTCTTCTGCTTTTTTCATATGATCCCGCAACCCTCTGTCTCCGACTTCCCATATGGTTAACATCGCGTAAGAATGAAGTCTGTATTGAGTTTGACCTTTATAAAGCCGTTCTAACTCCATACTAACTCCATGCAAACCCTATACTTTCTCCATAGTAACTCAATCCATACCCAATCCAATATATACCATCACTTCACTGCCGTAAACTTATACAGCACTACTCCATGCACAGGCACATCTATCGAAAGGGCCTCAGTATTTGTATTTATGGTGCGTATATCTTTTTGCCTCCAGAGATCGCGCACTTTTTGCTTACCACCAATACCTAGTTTTTCAAAATCCTTAAATGGAATTTGCACTTTCTCTAACCCGAAGTTGCAGAAACCCACAGCACGACTGCCATCCTCCAGCTCTTTCACGTACACACGCAGATCACCTATAACATCTTTGCAGCTCGCCTGCTTCCCAAGAGGATCCTGGTTGATGTCAATCACTTCATCATTCGTCAAGAGGGCCAGGGTAAAGTCATCCAGCTTCTCCATATCACAGCCTATCAACAGTGGCGCTGAGAACAGGCTCCACAAACTAATGTGCAGGTATTGCTCGTCGGGTTTTAATTTACTTGGATGCGGATTACCCCAACCTACCGTACCTAATACCAGCATATCGGGATCATTCCAGTTTCCTGGCTTTGCATAAGGAGCTGCTTTATCCTGCGCCAGTGCAATGTTCTTTACACTCGTCCACGTGTCCGTGATATCGCCCGTAGTACGCCAGCAATTACCATCTACCGAGTCACCCCACTTCCATACATCCGACATTCCATATTGACATAAGCTGTAAACTATATCACGGGGTTGCTCACGTAAATAATCTCCCATCATCTTGTACGGCTTCATAGCAGTAGCAAGCGTATTTCCTCCCTGGTTGGAAAAAGAAGATACTTTGAGTGGATTATTATCGGTCATTCCCTTAACCACATTTCCATAGCTACACCAGTCGTATTTAAGGTAGTCGAATCCCCAGCTGGCATAACTTTCTGCATCCTGTTTTTCATGACCATAACTGCCTGCACAACCACCACAAGTCCATGGACCGGGACTGGAATACAGACCTACTTTCAATCCAAGATTATGTACATAATCAGCAAGCAATTTCATGTTCCCAAAACGGCTGTTGGGTATAATGTTTCCAGCAGCATCACGAAACTCGCCACGCAGGCTCGGATCTTTGGAGTCACGGTGATTTTGCCAGAAATCGTCAATGTTGATATAAGTCCATCCGTGATTTATCAATCCACTTTTCACCATGGCATCGGCAGCACGTTTTACTTTATCTGCCGACACTTCACCGGCAAAACAATTCCAACTGTTCCAACCCATAGGCGGTGTAAGTGCAATGCGATCACCACATTCAATGCGTAGTGGTTTCTGTGCTGTTCCTTTTGCATTCTTTGCACTTAATATAACGACGTACCTGCCGGCTTTCGCAAGTTTACCGGTGATGTTACCTGTAGTGATATTGAGCTGCAATCCAGGAGGTAATCCTTTTGCTGAGAAGGTCATCGGCCTCTCACCAGTTGCAGCTATATGATATTGAAATGGCGATCCCTGCCGCACACCAAAAACAGTAGCCCCGTTAATTCGTGGCCTGGCCGATTCTTTAGGTGTGAGTATATAAGGTATGTTTGGAACAGGGTTGATGGTAGCAAAAGTATTCACCGCTTTTGTTTCGAACTTCGCGTCTGCCCAATCTGCATGATCATAATAATTTCCGTTACCTCCATCTGTTACTACCAGTTCAACATTCTTCACTCCTGTAAGGGGGACAGAACACTCCTTTGCAGCATCTCCAAAGTGCATGATGCCGCTTGACCAAAGTTTCTTCTTATCACCATACACAACAAATTCAACGGCCGGATCATGACCTTTTATTTCATCATCTATGCCCACCTGTGCGTTGAACGAGGTGGCTTTACCATTTAATTGAATCAGCAATGAGCTTTCAGAATGAGTGCCAAAGCCACGCTCATAGGTTTTACCTGCTATGGTGATCGGTTTGCCATCGACAGACTTATTCTTCCTGGGCACACCAAAGCCCTGGGTAGCGGCACTTAAGTCCAGCTGGTCCAGCCATACTGTTTGTGCAGATACATTGTTGAAGGCATTAAGACAGAAAGCTATTATCAGTAAAATAATGATGGTGATTTTTTTTGCAGATAGTTTATACATCAGAGTCAGAGTTCAGAGCTTAAAATTAAAACCTGTTTTTGTTTCACAACCAAGACAAAAAGCGCAAAGCATCGTAATCATGGTCGAATGCTGTATCTACCTCTTCGCCAGTATGGTCATCATCTTCTCTGCATAACGCTTGCCTAGTTCACGATAACCATCAGCTGTAAAGTGCAGCCTGTCACCTTTCTGCGGACAACCGGCAGAAGATATTACATATGAATTGGGAATAGTAGCAGGGAGTGTAGCAATGATCTTATTCATACTCGCACAGGCGCCTCCCTGGTCAGCATTCACTACCTCACCGGAAAGCAAGGGCACAGAGTTGGCCTTCATATCAAGATCGTGCAATAAGTTATCATACACCAGCTTCACCTTTTGTGGCCATGTGGAATCACCTGTATTGGATTCGCCCTGGTGCAATAGGATGCCTTTGATCACCCCGTCTTTTTGCGCCAGCTTCGCCATATCCACCAGGCGCTGGTAAGGATTGCCGTCATAGTCATTGATCATCCCGATCATCCATTGCGGGGCGGTTGAAACATATGACTGGTAATGATCTTTATCGAACAGCTCTATCTTGCAGCCACCAACAGCGACATTGATAACACCTACACGCACATTCTTCGGCAGATTCTCCACCAACGTTCTTCCAAAATAATCAGCTGGGGTTAAACCCGTGCGACAACGGCATAGAGGTGGAACGGCAGTATACCACTTCCCTTTCTCCCTTCCGAGGTTCGGACAATTCATGGTCTCCATCACCTGGAAACGTGAGTTAACAACAGAGTCCTGCGGTTCAATTCGCGCATTACCTTCCATGTTCGATTGTCCAAAGCACAGGAATATATAGAAGTTCTTATCCTGCGAAAATGTTTTTGTAGTTAACAGCACTAAAGAAAGCGCTACCAGCAATAGGGTTTTATTTTTCATCCAGAGTGTTTTTATGAAGAATTGGCAGATGAGCAAATGGAGATAATACATCACCTGGTAATCGCTACATCTGCTGATCGGCTAATCATATCTCAATTTTCCTATTTGTTTACAATATTGATCTTTATAGTTTTCAGATCCTTTACATCTGAACTGGTTCCATACATGATTTCATATTCTCCCGGAGTTACAGTCATCTTGCCCTGGATGCTATCGAAAAATTCAAATGCAGTTGGAGGAAGACTGAAAGATACTGACCTTGTCTTACCTGCAGCGACATCAACTCTCTGGAAAGCTCTGAGCGTTTTCAATGCACCATCAACTTCAGCAAGTTTACGCACATACAACTGCACTACTTCTGCACCGTCTTTCTTACCTGTATTCGATACGGGCACTGTCACCTTTACACCACTGCCCGTCGTAATGTTTGTATTGGATGCCTGTACATTTCCTACAGAGAAACTAGTATAGCTTAAACCATAACCAAAGGGGAACAGCGGGTCGGACATAAAACGGTAAGTACGTCCTTTCATCGTGTAATCTTCAAATCCGGGGAGTTGCTGAATATTCTTATAAAAAGTCACCGGTAGCTTGCCGGAAGGATTGTAATCACCAAAGAGCACGTCTGCCACTGCCTGTCCGCCGCTCTCACCACCATACCACGCCTGTAGAATAGCATCACAATTCTGCGTTTCAGGAACTAATCCTATAGCTGAACCGGAACAATTCACGAATATTACTTTCTTACCTGCTTTCTTCAAAGCTTCGAGGCAATTACGTTGAACAACAGGAAGTTCTATGTCCGTGCGATCTCCCCCTTTAAAGCCAGGTAATTCAACCGGCATTTCTTCTCCTTCATATTGCGCAGAAATACCACCGGCAAATATCACTACATCAATGCCTTTCAGTTTCGCAACCAGTTCATCATATTTCACCGGCACTTCTTTGCCATAGTTGAAATTAAGACTGGCAGTCCAGTTCTCTGTTTGCCGGAAATAAAGTTGAATCCTGTATTCCTTGCCCTGTTCTACCTTAACAACTGCACGTTTGGCTAAGGGTCTCCACATCCGGATCCTGCTGATGGTATCACCATTTACTACCAGTTCCATAGTACCACAAGCTTCCACCTTGAATGCCAGCTCACCTGTTTCCGGAGCTTTATAGACTGTCTCGTATTTTGCTGAGAAGTTATCTAAATGAACACCGGGCGCAAACTGGTGTTGACCAAAAGTGGTCAACTGGATTGGATTTACAATTTGCTCTGTCACCACCGGCTCCCCGGAAAAATTCCGGTTGTTCCAGTAGGTTGCCTTCAAACCTGTTTTTCCCCCAATAGAAGATTGACTAAAACCATTTTCTGTTAATTTATCATCTATGATGTCAACTCCTTTATCATAAAGAATAGCATTAGCCGGGAGTTTTGATTTAATACCATCTAAAATGGTAATTGTCTTAAACGGGGTACCATTGTAATTTCCCCAAAGCATTTGCATGTCATTTGCGTTGGGCCCAATCACTGCAATCTTTTTAAGGTTTTTTGATAAAGGAAGCACAGCTCCTTTGTTTTGAAGCAAGGTCATTGTCTGCCTTGCTATATTAAGCGCGAGTTGCTTATGTTCCTCATTGTTAACTATTGATAATGGGATCTTCGACCATGGCACCAATGAATCCGGATCCATTTCCCCAAGGTCAAAACGCCCTTCCAATAAGCGCATTACGTGCTTATTGATTTCATCTTCTGATACCAGGCCCTTGCTCACAGCACCTGGAAGACTTTTAAACGCATAATTAAATCCGCACTCCACATCTGTGCCTGCCAAAACACCTTTTGCTGCAGCGTGAGTAGCATCGGAAGAAACCTTATGACTTTCCCAAAAGTCAGATACCGCTCCGCAATCGGATACGACAAGGTGTTTAAAACCCCAGTCATCGCGAAGAATGGTTTGCAATAGACGATTATTCCCACAACAGGGTTCATCATCCAAACGCTGGTAGGCGCACATTACTTCCCTGACGTTTGCCTGGGTAACTAATGTTTTGAAAGCAGGCAGGTAAGTTTCCCATAGGTCACGCGGGCTTACATCGGTGATGTTGATAGTATGACGGCTCCATTCAGGTCCTGAATGCACGGCGAAGTGTTTGGCACATGCCCAGAGCTTCCTGTACCTGGCATCTTCCGATCCCTGTAAGCCTTTGACCACTGCGGTACCCATCCGGGACATCAGGTAAGGATCCTCGCCATAAGTTTCCTGTCCACGCCCCCAGCGTGGGTCCCTGAATATATTCACATTGGGTGTCCACACCGACAGACTGAGAAAACGCCTGTTTTCCTTTCCCTGCCTTACACTCTCGTTGTACTTGGCCCTCACTTCATCCGACACGGCATCGAAGACATGGTAAACCAGGCTGTCGTTGAAAGAGGCGGCCATGCCAATAGGCTCCGGGAACACCGTGACATTGCCGTTATTGGCTAACCCGTGGAGGGCTTCACTCCACCAGTTGAACTTGCGAATGCCCAGCCGGGGAATAGCGCCTGATTCATCCAGCATCAGGGTAGCTTTTTCCTGGAGGGTCAGCCTGGAGATTAAATCTTTTGCCCTGTCCCGGGAACTTAACGATGGGTTTTGAAACGGCAGTTGTTGCGCAAAGCAGGAAGTGGAAACAAGCAATCCTGCTATGAAAGCTAATTTAAAATTCACAGCGAGTAAGTTTTGAATTCATCAGTTAAACACAAGGTGTTAGATCCTTAGGATCATCGTTATACCAATAGCTGCTTCAAAGCTAACCTATCGGGGAAAGTGATCATATATCATTTGTTGAAAAGGATAGGATAAATGTTCAAAGGTTAATACCCCCGTAAACATTTAAGGGCTTAAGGGTCGCCACCTGATCGTGTCAATAAACCCTTAAACCCTTAAACCATTCAACCTCAAACATCAAACTTCATACCTCAAACCCTACTTAGCCGCCCTGTCCTGGTTTACGATGTTGACCTTAATTGTTTTCAGATCTTTAGCATCTGAACTGTTGCCATACATCAATTCGTATTCTCCCGGAGACACAGACATTTTTCCTTTCGTGCTGTCGAAAAACTCAAAGGCATTTGCAGGAAGATTAACAGCCACCAGTTTTGTTTTACCGGCTGCCACATCAACTCTCTGGAAAGCCCTGAGGGTTTTAAGTGCCCCATTTATGTCAGCTACTTTACGTATATAAACCTGCAGCACTTCTGTTCCATCACGTTTGCCTGTATTGGATACCGGAACATTCAAATTCAAACCTTCTCCGCTCTTCACCTGTGTCCTGGATGCCTGTGCATTTCCGACTGAAAATGTGGTATAGCTTAATCCATAGCCAAACGGGAACAATGGATCGGACATATAGCGGTAAGTACGTCCTTTCATAGTATAATCTTCAAAACCGGGTAACTGAGTCGTGTCCTTGTAAAAAGTGACAGGCAGTTTTCCTGAGGGATTAAAATCACCAAAAAGCACATCGGCTGCCGCCTGTCCTCCTGCCTCTCCACTATACCATGCCTGCAATATGGCATCACAACTTTGAGTTTCCGGCACCAATGCCAATGCAGATCCGGAACAGTTCACGAAAATCACCTTCTTGCCAGCAGCTTTAAGCGCTTTCAAACAATTGCGCTGTACTTCCGGCAGTTGAATATCCGTGCGATCACCACCTTTGAAGCCCGGTATATCTACGGGCATTTGTTCCCCTTCTAACTGGGAAGAAATTCCGCCGGCAAAAATCACCACATCTATACCTTTCAGCTTTTCTATTAGTGCATCAAACTTCACAGGAACTTCCTTACCGAAGTTGAAGTTCAGGCTTGCCGGCCTGTTAGCGATCTGCCTGAAATGAGCAACAATATTGTAAGTCTTACCCTGTTCCACATTCAAAGGAATGCGAAGCGTGCGTACACCAAACCGGCGTGGCCTGTAAAGTGTATCCCCGTTTACCAACAGTGTAAACTCTCCTCTTGGTTCAATTTTGAACACAATTTGCCCGGAAGTGGTGGGCTTGTATACGGTTTCATATTTACCGGAAAAATTATCCAGGTGAACGCCGGAAGCAAATTCATGCGCTCCATCAGTTGTTAATTGTATAGGACTGGTTATTTGCTCAGTGCTAACCACCTCACCTGTTGATTCTCTATTGTTCCAGTAGGATGCCTTGATACCCGGTTTGCCACCAAAGGATGATTCCGGAAGCAGGGATTCAACATACATTTTATCGGTTAAATCGCATGCCCTGTCGTATAGTATATTATTTTCCGCGACTTTAGTTTTAATGCCATCAAGGATGCTGATGGTCCGAATGGGTGTTCCATTATAATTCCCCCACAAAAGCCTTTTATCATTCGCATTGGGACCCAGTACCGCGATCTTACCTGCGCTCGCGCTAAGAGGTAGGACGCTATTTTTATTGAGCAGCAGCGTCATTGTTTCTCTTGCCATTTGCAGAGCCAGCGATTTATGTTCATCGTTATTGATGATGGAGGCTGGAATTTTTGTCCATGGTACCAGTGCATCATCATCCATTTCTCCCAGTGAGATGCGTCCTTCCAGCACACGCATTAAGCTTTCATTGATCTTCTTTTCACTAATCAAGCCTCTTCGAACAGATTCGGGCAACTGCCTGTAAACAGGACCTGCACATTCCACATCTGTGCCTGCAGTGACAGCGACAGCACCGGCATGTACAGCATCAGAAGATGTTTTATGACTAGTGTAGAAATCAGAAACTGCACCACAATCTGAAACAACCAGGTATTTGAAACCCCACTCATCCCGCAGAATGGTTTGCAATAATCGGTTATTGCCACAGCAAGGTTCATCATCCAGGCGTTGATAAGCACACATTACCTCCCTCACATCGGCTTGTTGAACCAGCGTTTTGAACGCCGGTAAATAGGTCTCCCATAAATCACGGGGATTCACGTCATTTACATTCAACGTATGACGGCTCCATTCAGGACCGGAGTGTACTGCAAAGTGCTTGGCACACGCCAATAGCTTTTTATACTTTGAGTCGGCAGGACCCTGTAATCCCTTTACAACAGAAACACCCATCCGCGAAGTAAGATAAGGGTCTTCACCATATGTCTCCTGTCCACGTCCCCAACGGGGATCACGGAAAATATTAATGTTAGGAGTCCACACCGAAAGACTCAGAAACCGCCGGTTATCCTGACCCCTTTTTTGGGCCTGGTTGTATTTGGCCCTTGTCTCATCAGAAACAGCATTAAAAATCCTATATACCAGCGCATCATCAAACGAAGCGGCCATCCCGATTGGCTCCGGGAATACCGTCACACTATCATTATTGGCCAGTCCATGTAAGGCTTCACTCCACCAGTTGAACTTTTTTATTCCCAGGCGAGGTATAGCAGGTGACTGATCCTGCATCAGCAAAGCTTTCTCCTCTAAGGTTAATCTTGAAATGAGATCTTTAGCTCTGTCTTCTGCTTTTAGAGCAGGATTCTGGAATGGGAGCTTTTGTGCAAAGCAGGAGGTGGAAACAAGCAATCCTGCTATGAATGCTAATTTTAAATTCACAGCGAGTAAGTTTGAGTTCTTTATTTAATCAATAAGGTTATGGATCCCGGAAGATCCTTCCGCTTATTATGGCCGTATCAAAACTAACCTAATCGGCAAATTAATCATGTATCATTTGTTGAAAGAAAGGG
>JBLNAY010000280.1:0-10628 GCA_050259715.1 Candidatus Dadabacteria bacterium | reverse complement strand
ACTGTTTGGCCGGCCTATCCACAATACAATAAGTACCGTTATACAAACCTGTCTTTCTTTAGCCGGGTAAACTATGCTTTTGCGGACAAATATCTTCTCTCATTGAACGTTCGTCATGATGGTGCATCTAAGTTTGCTGAGGACAGGCGTTGGGGAACTTTCCCGGGTGGATCAATTGCTTGGCGTGCTAAAAAAGAAAAATTCCTGCAGAATGTAGATTTCATTAATGACCTGAAATTCAGAGTCGGTTATGGTAAGATCGGGAATAACCGTATAGCAGATTACCTATACCTCACGACATTCAATTATGGAAATACGTATTATGCATTAAACAACCAGATTGTTAGCGCTTATACTCAGAATGCCTTAGCAAATCAGAGTCTACAATGGGAAAGCCTCGTAAATAGAAACTATGGAATGGATCTGTCGTTGTTTAGAGGAAGGTTGGATCTGAGTCTTGATATTTATAATAATACCTCCGATAAATTACTCCTGAATGCTAAAATTGCTCCGACCTATGGCTTTACCAGCCAATTACAGAATGTGGGTGCCACCAGTAACAAAGGGGTGGAGCTGCAGATGAATGGAATTATAATGAGAAAACCTCATGGTTTGAATTGGAGTGCCAATTTCAATATTTCGCATAACAAGAATACTGTTGAAGCTCTTGCTCTTGGCCAGACAGAATTTCCGGCTGGACCAGCATGGGGAATTTCCGGACAACCGAACGATTACCTGGTGCGTATTGGTAGCCCTGTTGGATCAATGTACGGATGGATTAATGATGGTTTCTATAAGGTAGAAGATTTCAACTATGATGCCGTAACCACTAAATACACTCTGAAAACAGGTGTAGCTGAAATGAAGGTACCTAGCTCCAATGTTGTGCCAGGTGCAATCAGATTCAAGGATATAAGTGGTCCGAATGGAACTCCTGATGGTATCATCAATGATTTCGATAAAACAATCATTGGTAACCCAACACCTAAGTTCAGTGGTGGTTTGAACCAGCAATTCAACTATAAAAATTGGGACGCCAGTGTATTTGTTAACTTCTCGTATGGCAACGATGTATATAATGCCAATAAAATAGAGTTTACAAGTGCCTACAACGTTACCTCAAACTTACTTGATGTAATGACTAATCGTTGGAAGACTGTCGATGCAAGTGGAAATGTGATTGAAACATTCAAGCTCGAGAGTGGGAAAGTATATGCTTACGGAGCTGCACCAGAGGCTTTAGCAAAAGCAAATGCGAATGCAACCATCTGGATGCCTGGTGGATTTAATTCCAATGGCGGGGCTGCATTCGGTTCTGGAGGTGGTAATTTCAGTTACTATCCTCACTCATGGGCAATTGAAGACGGTTCCTTCCTCCGGCTGAATAATGTAACTATTGGATATTCATTGCCTGTGGGATCACTAACAAAATATCACGTTAGTAAACTTAGATTATACGTAACGGGAAACAACCTGGCCATATTGACTAATTATACAGGTTATGATCCTGAAGTTAGTGTAAGTAATAACGGCTTAACACCCGGACTTGATTATTCCGCTTATCCAAAGAGCCGTTTGTACCTGTTTGGTGTTCAGGCAACCTTTTAATAATTACTAATCAAATTTCTATATGAAAAGAAAATATTTTAATAATCTCTCCCTCTTATTAGCATTAATAATGGTGCTGGGGTTGGGAGGTTGTAAAAAATACCTGGACCAGCAGCCAATTACAGCTGTAGGTCCTGATTTGGTATTCAATAATGTTGAAAGTGCAAGATCTGCGTTGGTAAGTGTGTATAACCAATTAACCGGCGATAATGGATATGGTTTAAAAATTAGTCTTTATTTTCCTGTTGGTACAGATGAAAACCAGGGACCTACAGGCGCAGCAGACCTTGGAAGAAGAGACTTTCCACTCTATGCCACTACTCCGGGAAACACACAGATGGCCGGTTCTTACAACCAGTTATTTAAAGGAATTCAATATGCTAATCTTTGCATTTCGAATATACCGCAGATGGCCTCATATTCAGGAGGAAGTGAGCAGGAAAAGAAACAATTGCAACGTATGCTGGGGGAAGCTTTAACCCTTAGAGCACAATTTTATTATGAAGCAATACGCAACTGGGGAGATCTGCCAGCACACTTCGAACCTGCAGAAGTACTCGCTACTAAAGATCCCTTTCCGGCAAGGGTTGACAGGGACATTCTCTACCAACATATTCTTGATGATTTAAAAACTGCAGAAGGGCTGGTGCCTTGGCTAAATGAAGTCACTACAATAGGTGACCAAAAGGATGAAAGAATCACCAAAGGCACTGTAAAGGGGTTACGTGCAAGGATAGCTTTAGCAAGAGGTGGTTATTCTCTCAGGCAGGATGGTACGATGAAAAGATCATCTGATTACCTGACTTACTACCAGATTGCTAAAGATGAAACTAATGATGTTATAAACTCCAATCAGCACAGTCTGAATCCTAGTTATAGAGATTTATGGAAGAACCAGGTAGGTAGTCGCGTTGTTGTTGATCCGAATGGTGAATTAATGTTCCAGGCTACTGCGATTGGAAGAACTGGTGGTGCCGATACGAAGATTGCCTATTATAATGGCCCAACCGTTGTCGATCCGGTGACTCAAACCCAATCCACGGGTGTGAGTGGTATTTTTATGCTACCAACCTATTTTTACCTTTTTGATTCCACGGATACACGAAGGGATGTCACTTGTGCCCCTTACCAGGATACATTGGCTCCTGATGGTGTTACATTTTATAAAAGAGGCCAGTCAGTTACGAGTATTTTTGATGGAAAATACAGGAGAGATTGGCTTAATCCTCCTTTACCTGCAGGTACTTATCTCAACAATTATTCTGGTTTTAAATGGCAAATACTTCGCTATTCAGATGTATTACTCATGTTTGCGGAAGCTGAGAATGAAATTAATGGTCCAACCCAGGCTGCTTACAATGCAATTAATATGGTTAGAAGAAGGGGGTATGGAAAAGCACTCAATGCTGCTGATGTAACCGTTGATATTCCAGCTGGTTTAGGCAAGGGTGAATTTTTTAAATATCTCGTTCGTGAAAGGGCGCTGGAACTGGGTGATGAAGGCATAAGAAAGTATGATCTTATCAGGTGGAATATGCTGGCTACTGCTATCAACGAAAGCAAGGCTAATATTAACCAGATGAGTGGTTTACTTACATTGAATCAGCCTTCTTATATGGCGGGATATCCAACTTATGTGCTGAATGCTGCAAATCTGCCTCTTTCAATGTACTACAAAATCCATTCTTCCTTGGATGTTATGACAATTGGCGGTTTGGTTGTGAATTCATTATATACAAGAGCTCCAACAAGTACTCCGGCAGGAACCACAAAAATAACATGGATTCCTACCAGTACTGATCCTACAAAAACACTTGCCGGAGTTGTATTGGCACACTATGCTACGAACTTTGTTCCAAATAAATCAGAGTTATTGCCGATACCACAGGATGCTATAACAGCTTACGGTGGTTTTGCTTCCAATATGCCTCAGAACCCCGGTTATTAAATTTGAATAAACCAATAAATACAAAATAGGGCTGCTACAAAGGCAGCCTTATTTATTCAAAGCAATGAACATTCATTTTCTTCTACTATTAACTATCACCTGTTCAATTTGGAGTAGCTGTCAGTCTCAAAAACAGTTAACTAATAGCACCAATATAAATGCTCCTGTAGCATTCCCCGGAGCAGAGGGCTTTGGAAAGTTTACAGTTGGAGGCAGGGGTGGCCAGGTTCGAACGGTCAGCAACTTAAATGATAACGGACCAGGGAGTTTGAGGGCAGCTTTACAGGGTGAAGCAGCAAAGATTATTGTATTTAGTGTTTCAGGTACCATACACCTCCTTTCAGCTTTGCAGATAAAATCCAATACAACCATTGCCGGTCAAACGGCACCTGGAGACGGCATTTGCGTTGCAGATCATTCGACTAGCTTGTCTGGTGATAACATCATAGTCAGATATATGCGTTTCCGAATGGGGGATAGGTATCAAAATGCCGGGATGGTTGACCGTGCTGGTAGTGATGATGCATTTGGCGGAGGCATGAAACGAAAGAACATTATTGTTGACCATTGTTCTTTAAGCTGGAGTGAAGATGAAGTATTTAGTGTCTATGGCGGTGATAGCACGACCTTACAGTGGAACTTAATTGCAGAACCGCTTAACTATTCCTACCATTTTGAAGCAGGTGACAAAGACTTCGAGCAACACGGATTTGGTGGTATCCTGGGCGGCCGCCATATATCAATCCATCACAACTTATATGCACATTGCAGAAGCAGGACTCCCCGCTTTGATGGTAACCGGAATATTAAGCCATTCACCGAATTAGCCGACTTCACCAACAATGTTATTTACAACTGGGGTATCAATAATGTTTATGCAGGTGAGGGAGGTAATTATAATATTACTAATAATTATTACAAGCCGGGGCCGAATACAAGTGCTTCATCCAGCCGTCACATTGCTAATCCTTATAAAAGAGATCCGGACCTTCCCTTTGGTAAATGGTTTATTAATGGAAACTTTTTAGAAGGTTCTTCCACCGTTACAGCAGACAACTGGACTGGGGTGGTTTTAGAAAAAGGAAATGCAACAGATTTGGTAAATGTTAAGAGAACTTCTCCTTTTGAAGTAATAAATGTAGCCACCCAGTCAGCCAAACAAGCCTACGATCTTGTTTTAGCTAATGTAGGTGCAAGTTACAGGAGAGATACGCTTGATTCCCGCATCATAATGAATGTGAAAAATAGTACGGGGAGAATAATTGACGTGCAGGGTGGTTTCCCTCATGGAACCCCTTATGAGATATCGAAGATTGCATGGCCTGAGCTGAAAACCGGTAATGTGCCGGTAGATAAGGATGCAGATGGTATGCCCGATGAATGGGAAATTAAAAATGGCTTAAATCCATCAACTAAGGAAGATGCCTCGATAAATAGTCTTGATAAGCATTATACGAACATTGAAGTTTATATCAACAGTTTAACTTCAGATCGATGAAAAATTTTTGATGCACAAGAAGGGACTACAAACTTATTCAGTAATTTCCTTATGATATCGTATAAAAGTGATATGCAGTTAATACGCTGTTGACACACGGTTGATATGCAGTTGACATGCTGTTAACAGTGTATCAACTGCATGTCAACCACATATCATCTGCATATCAACTGCGTTTAAGATCTTATGATAATGTTATTCAGAGCCCACAAATGGTTAGCAAATGATGTATTTTGGAAATTATAGAACATCTATTTTAATAGCCGGTTTATTTATCTGTACAACAACCATTGCACAGTCTAAAACAGGTTTAACTGGAAAACCGGATACTTCATTCAATACTAATGCTGAATATCTTAAGCAGCTGAGGTATTATCCATCCATCAAAATAGTCCCGGAATTTCACTCAAAACTGATAAAAGAGAAACACCAACTGGAGTATTGTAAAACAGGAGACCGCAAACTCTACCTCGATGCATTTTATCCAAAGATAAAGAGCCATCGTAATGGCGCTTCGGTAATGATCATCTTTGGTGGAGGATGGCGCTCCGGCAACAGGAGTCAACATTATCCTCTTGCTGAACGGCTTGCTCAATTGGGTTATGTATGTTTCACTCCTGATTACCGGTTATCTACTGAAGCTTTATATCCGGCTGCAGTTTACGATCTGAAGGCTGCTATCCGGTGGATACATAAGCATGGAAAGAAGTATGGTATTGATGACAATAAATTAGCAGTCATGGGTTTTTCTGCCGGAGGCGAATTAGCTGCCTTCCTCGGCACCACTATCGGTAATAAACAATTTGAAGGAGATAATTGCAATGCGTCATACTCCGGAAATATTGGAGCTGTAATAGATCTCGATGGCACCTTATCTTTTGTCCATCCGGAGTCGGGTGAGGGCGATGATACTAAAAGAACTTCTTCGGCAACTTATTGGTTTGGCTATTCAAAAAAAGAAAATTCTTCTTTATGGGCTGCAGCTTCTCCGCTCACCTATGCCGGCCCGAATACACCGCCTACGCTGTTTATTAATAGTAGTGTAGAAAGGATGCACGCGGGCAGGGAAGATTATATCAAAATACTAAAGTCCAATAATATTGAAACGGAAGTAAAATCATTCCCCAACTCACCACATTCCTTTCCATTGTTTTATCCTTGGTTTGATCCTATGGTTGAGTACACAAATGAGTTTTTGAAACAAGTGTTTTTTAAATCTAAATAATCCCAATGAAAATGCGGTTACTAGTAGTTCTCTTCCTTTCATTTACTTTTTTGTTAAGCTTTGGCCAAAAGAAAATTGTTGTAGCACAAGATGGTAAAGGAAACTTCAGGACTCTGCAGCAAGCGTTTAATTCTATTCCCCGAAATAATAGGCAGCCTATAACAATTTTTGTAAAAAATGGAGTTTACAAAGAAAAGTTATTCCTCGATTCCAGCAAGAGATTTGTAATACTGGTTGGTGAGGATAAGTTTAATACTATTCTAACCTACGACGATCATACGGGCCGTACATTGCCGACTGGTGAGGTTATAAACACTCAGACATCTCAAAGTTTCTTTGAAGCAGCCAATGATTTTACGGCAAGGAATATCACGTTTCAAAACGATGCAGGGTTTACGGCAGGGCAGGCCGTTGCCATTCGCATAACCGGTGATCGTACTCAATTCTATAATTGCAGATTTATTGGTTTCCAGGATGTTTTGTTTCCAGGTAAAGAAAACACCAGGCAATACTTTGAGCATTGCTACATTGAGGGAACAACTGATTTTATATTCGGTCCTTCAACAGCATGGTTCCAACAATGTCTTATTCATAGCAAAAAGAATTCGCATGTTACAGCAGCATCCACCCCGGTAAATACTCCTGTTGGATATGTATTCAATGACTGTATCCTCACCGCCGACACAGCTTTGAATAAAGTTTCATTAGGCAGACCATGGAGGCCATATGCCAGTGTAACGTATATACATTGTTACCTGGACAGGCATATTATCCCGGGAGGATGGGCTAACTGGAATAATACAGAATCTTACAAGACCGCCAGGTACTCCGAATATAAGAGTTTTGGACCCGGCGGTGATAGCAGCGGAAGGGTTGAATGGAGCCATCAATTAAGTGATGAACAAGTAAAACAATTTACAGTAAAGAAGGTATTTCGTAACTGGATGCCAAAAATCGAAAGATGAAACGTATTTTATTATTAACAGGGTGTTTTATATCCATTGCAGTTTTTTCGCAAAGACCGTATGTATCAAATGTATGGGTTGCCGATAATGGAGATGGCACCTACAGGAATCCAATAATTCACGCCGATTATTCTGATCCGGATGCTATAAGAGTTGGTAATGATTTCTACCTTGTTTCTTCATCATTTGAAGATGTTCCCGGTTTACCCATACTTCATTCAAAAGACCTGGTAAATTGGACCATTTTAGGGCATGCACTGACAATACAAATTCCAAGAGAACATTTCCTTGTGCCACGCCATGGTGAAGGAGTGTGGGCTCCATCGATAAGATTCCATAATGGTGAATATTATATCTATTACCCCGATCCGGATTTTGGAATCTATGTTGTAAAAGCGAAAAACCCTGCAGGTCCGTGGACTGAACCCATTTTAGTCGAAGGTGGAAAAGGACTGATAGATCCTTGCCCGCTGTGGGATGATGACGGACAGGTGTATTTGGTGCACGCTTTTGCAGGTAGCAGGGCAGGAATTAAAAGTATACTCGTTGTGAAGAAATTAAATAGTGACGGGACAAAGACTATAGATCATGGAGTGTTGGTATATGATGGTCACAAAACGGATCCCACCATTGAAGGGCCTAAGTTTTACAAAAGGAATAGCTTTTATTACATATTCGCACCGGCCGGTGGAGTACCTACCGGGTGGCAATTAGTCTTGAGGTCTAAAAATGTTTATGGCCCCTATGAGCGAAAGGTTGTTATGGACCAGGGAAAATCTCCCACAAACGGTCCTCACCAGGGTGGGTGGGTGACTACACAAACTGGTGAAAATTGGTTTCTTCATTTCCAGGATAAAGAAGCCTATGGTAGAATCTTACATCTTCAACCGATGAAGTGGGTAAATAACTGGCCGGTTATTGGTGAAGATCCTGATGGTGATGGAAAAGGTCAACCGGTGTTACGGTATAAAAAGCCGAATGTCGGCAAGTCATATCCTGTTGAAACGCCGCAGGAGTCAGATGAATTCAATGAAATTACTTTAGGTAAACAATGGCAATGGATGGCCAATCCAAAAGCTACGTGGTACTTTCTCAATCCATCTACCGGCACTTTTAGGTTGTTCTCTGATAAGATGCCTGATAGCGCAAAGAACTTATGGGATGCTCCAAATGTGCTTTTACAGAAGTTCCCTGCTGAAGAATTTATGGTTACTACTAAATTAAATTTTACTCCAAATCCACAATTGCTGAATGAAAAGTGCGGACTGGTAGTTATGGGATTCAGCTATGGCAGCATTGGTGTTAAGAGCACCAAAGATGGTATATTCGTAGTGCAAACTACTTGTAAAGATGCCGTCAAGGGAAAAGAAGAAAATGAAAAAGTCATTTCAAAGATCACAGCCGATCAGCCGGTTTACCTGAGGGTGCAGGTGCAAAAAGGTGGGAAATGTACTTTTAGTTACAGTGTCGACTCTAAAACATTCATTAATACAGGTGAAATGGTTGCAGAAGTGGGTCGTTGGATTGGAGCCAAAGTCGGACTTTTCTGTACCAGGCAAGGCCAGATCAATGATTCAGGATATGGAGATTTCGACTGGTTTAGAGTTACAAAACCCTAGGGAATACTTCCTATTATCCATAAATGCAGCCTTGCTATTCTGTTACTTAAAAGTTAGTTGGGCGTTCCTATTAGGTTTGAACGGAGTTGGCAGGGGGTAAAGCCGTTCTAAAGCCGTTCTAACTCCATACAAACCCTATGGAAACTTCATGGAAAAACTATGCTAACAGGTGTGACAGGGAAAGAGTTGCCGTTAAACAACTCCGCTTTATTGACATGCTTTTGAACCTATAGCAACACCGAGGAGGAAATTTCCTGATTTTTGCTCTATGAAGAAGATTAATACAGCAATTCTTTCATATGGAATGTCCGGACAGCTATTTCATGCTCCTTTTATTGAATTACATGAAGGATTTGAGTTGTATGCAGTATGGGAACGATCTAAAAACCTTGCAGAGCAGAAGTATAATAACATTAAGACGTATCGGACACTAGAAGAACTGCTCGGGGACGACCGGATTGAGCTTGTAGTAGTAAATACTCCTAATAATACACATTATGAATATGCAAAGAAGGCTTTAAATGCTAACAAACATGTTGTAGTAGAAAAGCCATTTGTGGTAACAGTGGAAGAGGGGGAGGAACTTATTTCATTGGCGAAGCAAAAAGGTAAAATCCTTACTGTTTACCAAAACAGGCGATTTGATAGTGATTACAGGGCGGTAAAAAAGATAGTCGAAGAAGGATTATTAGGAGAAGTTGTCGAAGCAGAATTCCACTTTGACCGGTATAAGCAGGTAGTAAGCCCTAAAGCTCATAAAGAAATTCCCGGTCCGGGAACCGGGTCATTATATGATTTAGGATCTCACATTATTGACCAGGCATTGCAATTGTTTGGTTCACCTGACAAGATCTTTGCCGACATACGCATCATCCGGCCCATATCACTGGTTGATGATTACTTTGAGCTATTGCTGTATTATAAGAATTTAAGGGTCCGGTTACATTCCAGCTACCTCGTTGCGGAACCCTTACCTGCTTACATATTGCATGGCAGTAAAGGATCTTTTATTAAAGCAAAAACAGACATCCAGGAAACCGCTTTACAAGCAGGTAAATGGCCCGGTTCAGCAGACTGGGGAGTAGAGCCGGAAGAAGAACGTGGACTATTGCATATATTCTCAGGAGAATCTGGAACAAGAGAATTCGTTAGTTCTTCAAAGGGCAACTATTATGATTTCTATGATATGCTGTTTAACAGTATCAGCAGCAATTTACCTGTTCCTGTTGCGCCGGAAGAGGCTTTGGAGGTGATCAGGATTATAACAGCAGCTTATAAAAGCAGTCATGAACAAAAAGTTATAGAATTGTAAAAAGAGCCATTTCTGTTACATTATTTTCATATTTATAATTCCTTGGCAATCGTATTTTAATTCCCATGCAATTGAGTGTGGACAAGGGTTTTGTGGAATTTTGATTCAATTTGGCTGTTACACTTAGAGCTTCAACTTCACTTTCTCATGCAATATTGATAAAATACTTTTATAGAGTCAAAACAGTAATCACAAACTTCTTAAGAAGGGCCGTCAGTATGCTGTTAAATACTAATCTATCAAAAGCTTTAATTATGAAACAATCAAAAAACAGCTGGCAAAAATCCGTAAGTACCCCTTCAATCACCAAAACAATCACCTTTTCAACATCGGAAGCTGCTGAATTAAAGAAATCTGATGAGAAAGGCAAAATCAAGATTGTACCGGTAGAACGTTATACCCGCAGGAGATATTCTTTTGATGACAATGGTGGTGGATATACAGGTCTGTAAT
>JBLNAY010000279.1:0-7653 GCA_050259715.1 Candidatus Dadabacteria bacterium | reverse complement strand
ATAATCAAAGATCATTTTCTCGACCGTTCGGTTGTATTTGATAAGGCTTATCCGCTTCTTGTTATTGATGAAGAAAAACATCTTATTGCTACAGGTGCCGGCGCTTATACCCGCCTTGTAATTAATGGAGAACAATTCACTTCAGGGTTTGTTTATGATGTGAAAGTTCATCCAGCTTATCGAAATCAGGGTATAGGCCGAATGATTACCAGCTACTATAAAAAGTTGTTTACAGAAGATGGTTATGCCAGGAACTTCACGACACTCAAACTTTCGAATACTCCTATAGTTCGCATGTCCACTAAGGTGTTGAAGAACATCTGGCTCTACCCCTTTGTGTATCTCACTATACCTGTGAACCAACGAATAGAAGATCCTTTTAATGGATCCCAGGATAGCCAATTCTCTGTTTATCTATTCAATCAAAAAAGCTTATCGGCTGATTATTATTCGATGTTTGATGAGGGTCTTGGCTGCTTCTATACCAACAAGCTGTATCGTTTACGTATTGAAAAGATCAGTGGATTATTGCGGCAGGGGCTTAAGATTTATAAAACTTTTTATCCGTCATATTATGAACTACTTCCGAAAGAAAACCAGGAGATGAGCTGTGCGACGCTTTTTAATCATTCAGTAAACAATATGAATCAAATAAATAAAGTGCTGGACAGGTTACGTGAACAGCGAATAGGATTTCTTTCTGTTTGTTGCCAGAGGAAAGATGCTATATATAGCCATTTGAAAAAGTACTCAATCAGTACCTATCCTTACTATATGTTATTTGATTTTCCCGTTAAACCGCAAGACCATGTAACCATTGATGTAAGATGTCTTTAAAATTATGTTGGGAAGGTTTATACATAAGTATTCATTACTGATCCTCGCAGCTGTTCTACTGGTGAGTGGCTTCTCTTTATACCTGCTACCACAGTTGAAAACAGATGTAGGATTCAGCCAGTTTGAGTTTCAAGGCAAGCCTGAGTTTTTACGCTATCAACAGTTTACTTCTCAACTCGGATCCTCTGATGAGGTATTTGTACTAGCACTGGAACATCATCCTACGATCTTCAATTCTTCCTTTCTCCAAAAGCTTCAATCATTACAGAAGGGATTTGATTCCTTACCTGCTGTTACATCTACATTCAGTTTGCTGGACCTGCAGAAATATAAAGAATTAGTTCCCGGATATTTTGAAAAGAGGCCTTATTTGCAAGCTTCTCACCCGGAAAGGTTCAGTCGTGATAGTGCACTCATTTTTAAGGATTATCCTATTACACAGTTCTTTCTCACTCCTGCAAGTGACTACACAAAAATCTATTTTACTGTACAAAAGAATCTACCACTCACGGTTATAGATTCACTCACCAGTAAGATTGACGTATTAACTCATCGTTTAGGAATGAATACACACCTGGCGGGAAGAAAATACATGGAGTCTGAATTTAAAAACCTGGTGAACAGTGAACTAAAGAGCTCTCTTATACTAAGCCTGTTCTTTGTGCTAATGGTCCTTGCAATTTTACATCGCAGCATTGCAGGTGTTTTATTGCCTTTAGGCTGTATGGCCGTGTCGCTGCTCATGTTGTATGGCTATATGGCTTTGTTCAACAGGCCTCTCACTATCATGTCGAACCTGTTTCCGACACTCATATTAATTATAGGTATTTCAGATGTGATGCACATCAGCAGTAAATATGCATTCGAATCGTTGAAGACAAAGAACAGAATAGTTGCTATCAATAACACACTTAAAGAAATCGGCTTAACAACTTTCATCAACTCTCTCACAACTGCTATTGGCTTTCTAACAATGATCACCATGAGCATGGCCGCCATGCGGTCATTCGGTGTTGATGCTGCAGTAGGCCTGCTGATTGCATGGCTGAATTCCGTTCTACTGCTTCCTGCCTTATTGAGTAAGTTGAACCTTGCAGGATCTTTTACCAAACCGTATAATTCTAATCTTTGGACCCGCTTTCTTTCGGGAGTAAACAGGATCACTGCTGCTTCACCTCAAACAATTGGAGCTATATTCCTGCTTCTTATTTTAATTTCTGTTCCTGGTATTATAGCAACCAACACTAATAATTTCGTTCTCACCAGTCTTCCCAATAAGAACAGGCTGAAAAATGATTTCAGCTTCTTTGATAAACAACTTGGTGAAGGACGTACCCTCGAGTTGATTGTCGATCCTAAACATTCGCGGAAAATTTATGATCCGGATGTTGTAAGCAACACAATCAAGCTGGAGCAATATCTCAAGGATAAAATGCAGGTGCAGCAGATCCTCTCACCTGTTCTCCCTGTAAGATGGTTGCACAGTATAAAAACGAATAGTTGGGAACTGCCACAAACTGATATGGAATTTGAACAGTATCAATCCATGCTCCAATCTAGAGAACTTAAAGTACCGGTGCGTTTATCTGACAGCTCTGGTTCAATCGGAAGATTAACTGGGAAAATGAAAGATGTGGGAAGGAAGAATGTTGAAAAGAACATCGACTCATTGAGGAAGTGGATTGACAGGAACATCAATAAATCTGTTGTTCAATTTCATGTAACTGGTACCGATTATTTCACCGACCTGGGGCACCAGGAGAGGATAGATAACATGGTCTCCAGTTTCATACAGGAGCTGCTGGTTGTCGCTCTCATAATAGGCATCATCTATCGATCGCTACCGCTTGTGCTGATAACTTTTATTGTCAACATTATTCCTATAATACTTGTATCAGGATTTATGGGTTATGTAGGTATTGAACTCAGGGGCACAACGACCATCATTTTTGCTATTGGTTATGTAATCGCGGTAGATGACACGCTTCACTTCATCAACCGCTTCCGCCTGGAAAAGAGGAAAGGCTTCTCAACAATAGAAGCAGTTTCAGCTACTTTACTTCATACCGGGCGTGCAATGGTTATGACTTCTGTAATTCTGCTGGGGGGATTCCTGGTGCTGTTGCATTCTTCATTTGGTGATGTATATTATCACGGATTATTGGTTAGCCTCATCATACTTACCGCATCTATTTCTGAGCTGTTGTTAACACCTGTTTTAATAAGATGGTTTTTTAAAGAAAAAGAGGCGGACAACAACCCAGCTCTATTACCTTCTTTAAAAGTGTTAAAAAATGAACCGGTCAATAGTTATTCTGATTAATCCCTATTGCCATGAAGGCAAAGGATGGAAAAGATGGACAGCCATCCGCAACGAAGTTCTCCAAACACTTGGCTACCCGGCTACTGAAATAGTTTTGGAGAATGGTTTTCTGCTTCAAGATGCACTGCACACATTACCAGGCAGTGGTGAATCCATCATCCTTTCTGCAGGTGGCGATGGGAGTATTCATTACCTGGTAAATTATCTATTGACTTTGCCGAAAGAGCAGATAGATAAACTACTGTTAGGAGCCATTGGCCTGGGTTCTAGTAATGATTTTCTGAAACCGTTCAGTGATAAAATTCTGGGCATCCCTGTTCGTATGAATATAAATGGTCCCGTATTGAGACACGACATCGGGGTTGTTGATTATGTAAATGACACAGGTGACCTTAACCGCAAATACTTTATTGTAAACGCCAGCTTTGGAGTAACAGCAGAAGCGAACTGGAAATTCAATCACCCCGGCGTTGTTCTGAAATGGTTGAAAAGAACTTCCACTGCAAGTGCCATATTGTATACAGCTATCAGCACCATTGTACATCATCAAAATACTGAATGTACAATCAAGTTTAATCAACGAAAAATAGATACGGAAATTTCTAACATTAATGTATTGAAGATCCCTTATGTTTCCGGCAGCTTTTATTATAAGCAGCCGATTCAAAGAGATGATGGCCTGCTGTCGGTGAACATTTGTTCGCAAATGAGCAGGCGGGAAATGATCGCATCTATGAACAAATTACAGGAAGGAAGTTTTACCGGCTCTGCCAAGAAACAGACGGCATTCAGTACATCTTTCCAGCTTACATCTTCCAGGCCGGTGGTATTTGAATGTGATGGTGAAACCGAACTGGCTAGTGCAGTCAATATATCTGTACAACCTCGTATTCTTCACGTTTTAAATTCCTGATTATGTCAACTCTGTCCAGCAAAATACCAGTTTACTCTCCCTTATTCTGGAGAGCTTACTTCATACAGATGCGGCCATACCTGTTGTTTATTTCGGGCATAGCCGGAGCAACTGGTCTTGCCATGCAGAATGATGCAGATGTGAACATTTGGAAGTTCCTGTTTTCGTTTATAGCTTTCTTCTTCGGATATGGCTTTGGGCAGGCATTAACAGATTGTTTCCAGACGGATACAGACAAACTATCTGCGCCTTACCGGCCTTTATCAAAAGGTATCATTTCGATCAAGGCTGTACTGAGTGTTAGTATAACTGGTCTGCTGGCAGGCGCTGTCATCTTCTATTTGTGCAATACACTAAGCTTCCTGTTGAGTGGCCTCGTTGTTTTTGGATTAGCGACCTATTCCTATGTTAAAAGACACGCCTGGTTTGGCGGTCCATTTTATAATGCAGCCGTCGTTGCATTATTACCTGTAGTCGGGTTCTTTGCTGTTGCAGGATACGGCGGATGGTACTTCCCCGGCTATTTAATACCCAATGTATTTGTAACCTTCTTTTCTTATGCGAGTTTTGTGTTGATAGGTTATTTGAAAGACATTTCTGCCGATAGGGAAACAAACTATAAAACTTTTCCTGTTGTGTGGGGGTGGAACAATACTATGATTGTTGGTGACCTGTTTGCATTGGCCACACTGTCTTTATTCTGGTTACCATCACATACAAATATTTACGAGATCCTCATAGGCATGGTAGCAACATCTGTATTGATTTACGGGCAACTGTATGGACATCTTACAACGAATAAGACCGAGCATGGAGCTCTTCTGCCTATCCTGGCAACGGTAAGGAGTTTTGTTCTTTTCCATATCGCTATTATTATGCACTTCCATTTTAAATGGCTTTGGCTTGCTGTTGTTTTTTATTTTCTGTTTGAAATTACTCTTCACAACAGGCCATCGAAATACCAGGTATAAGCCTTCTTATAATGCAAATATTTATTTAGTATCCCGTTTACAGAGTCCATGGGTAAACCCTGATAAAATTTATATACTGAGTTGGTGATCTGAATGACCCGTCCTAAAAAAACTATACACTAAACCTGTATAGTTATTTTAGGACAAGACAGAACAGCTGGGACGAGCAGAAATAGTTTGTATGGAGTATGTCTGGAGTTTGCATGGAGTTAGTATGGAGTTTGTCCATGCTAACTCCATGCATACTCCATACAAATGGTATAGAAACTTCTTAAATCTTTGCATGTTGTTTTCCCAAAACATCTCTTTATTAAAAACTGCTTATCTGGATACCTGGATATTGAATAAAATAGTCCATTTAATGAGCTCGATCAACGGTGTAAGACACTTGTTTGTATGTAATATGATGCCGGTGTGATAAGAATTAGCAACTTCACTAACGACTGTCATTGCATAGAAAAATGAGAATGAGAAGCTTTGTAAATTAATTTAAACATACTCTTTAAACTCACTTCATCCGTACACTTAAATACCCCGGGACCCAACCTTCTAAAACCAACTGAACCAGTGACATTATGGATCCCTGTGATTTATCAATAGAGGATAATTGCTGGTAACCACAGCAGAACAGTTTGGGAACCCAGCAACTGAAAAGGCAGGTTAGTTTACTCCACCAACAAAGAACCCCATAATCCGCTTCTCTATGAAGAGTTACAACTTTCAATAAAACATTTCTAATAATCTCTGTTATGAAAAAGATATATTTAGTATTAATAAGCATGCTGCTATTTACAGGGGCTGCTTGCTTTGCACAGGATGAAGAACAAAATAGTACACCGCCCAAATGGATATGCAACAAAGGTTATTGGGTGGTGGAATCAAACGTTAATACGCCACGCAATTCAATCATTTACTTCTACAACAAGGAAAACACACTTATTTACAAGGAAAGGATAGAAGGAATGAAGATCAATGTAAAGCGTACAAAGCACCTGATGTGTCTTAAAAAGGTTTTGCAGGCAAGTAGCGTTGCATGGGAAAAAGAACCCAGGGTAAGAGAAAATGAGATGCTCGTGTCAGTGGCCTTGCACTAACAAGTATTTAATATTTATTATGAAGAAATTGTCACCTGTTCTCATCCTCCTTTTTATCTTACTCAGCCTCTCATTGACCGGCTAATGAAGAATAGGAAGAACAAACTATACCGGAAGTAACAAAAACTCTATAAATTGAATGGCATTCCCCTGCTGTTATGAAGATACCTTTAATGCCATTGTTCTCTATATTGCTTTTGTTCATAGCCCCGGCCATCTATGGTCAGCAATTACGTTATAGTGAATACCAGGAGTATGTACTGACCCACCAGCTTACACCTGCCGGCCCGTTACCTACTGCCTATGATCCCAATGGGGTATATCCCTACCAGAGCTATGTGGAAACATCTAACAGGCCTCAACCTAAAAGTTATCGCTTTGTAGTACTTGAAAATGATCACCTGGAAGCAACCATCTGCCCCGGCCTCGGTGGTAAGGTGTATTCTCTTATTCATAAGCCTTCGGGAAAAGAAGTGTTGTATGTGCCCGGGGTGATTCGCTATACCCGCATATTGCCACGGTTCTATTTTGTGGCCGGAGGTATTGAAGTCAGTTTTCCTATTTCGCATTCTCCTTCTCAGAATGAAAAGGTGCTCTATAAAATTGAAAAGAATAAGGAGCGCATTTATGTGACCTGCGGGGAAAGGGAGTTGCGCTTTGGTATGCAGTGGTCGGTGGAATATTCCTTAGGTAAACAAGACCGGTTTCTGACAGAGCGGGTGATCTATCATAACCCGGGAAAAGGTACCTACCCATGGATGTCATGGTCTAATGCCGCCCTGCCCGCAGCGGCCGATACAAGGTTTGATTTTCCCAAAGGAAGAGTGCTATCTCATGCATCAAAACTAGACACGATCGACTGGGAATCGCAGGGACCTAAAACCCAGGCAGGTATTAAAGAAATGACCGGCTATTTCTGGCAATCGCCTGGCGTAAATGCTTTTGGTGCTTTCACGCCCTCCCTCGGTACAGGCTTATATCATATCGCCGATAAAAAGATCGCTTCCGGGATTAAGTTATGGAGTTATGGTGTCGCAGAAGACAGCGCATGGTCGGTGTTAAGCACGGCACGCCATCAAACTTATGTGGAGATCCAGGGAGGCCCAATAGGAGATCAGTCCATTAAGCTGGAGATGAAACCAAATGAAACAAGGTCACACATTGAATTCTGGTATCCGACAGACAAAGAGCTGAACATTTATGATCTGCCACTCCCTGCCATTCATTTGCGTTCACTGGCATCCATTCCCTTATTCAACTGGGCAAGAATGAAAGATGTAGAGCCCTGGGAACAACTGCAGACGAATTTCAAAATGAAGAGGGCCGTTCCACAAGCTCCTGCCGTTGTCCAGGATTCGTGGCCATCATCTGGAATGGAAAACATGGATGAACCTTTTCGATGGGCCATAAATAAAACAACCGGTGCTCAGCAGGATCTTTGGCGATTTTATTACGGTACATGGTTGTCAGGCAGGGCAAGGGAAGACGACGCGATAACCCAGCTAAAGCAGGTTA
>JBLNAY010000278.1:0-3502 GCA_050259715.1 Candidatus Dadabacteria bacterium | reverse complement strand
CAATCACTGCATCAGTCTCTGGTAATACAACTACTGTTGAAGTTGTAAACGAAAAACCGATCACTAACTTCACCATGAAGGTAGCACTCGGGAGCATTGAGTCAGCTACATGTGATGGTTTGGCAATTCCATCAAGTCAAATTAAACAGGATGCTTTCACATCTAGCTGGTATATTACACAGACTATCGACGCAGGAACACATGTCTTTGTAATTAACGGGTCACAAGAGCCAATAGCATCTTTGAAAAGTCTCAACATAAGCAGCGGTACCCTTAGCCCGGCATTTACTTCCAATACAAAGGACTACACTTACGACATCTCAAGCGTCATCGTCACCCCGACAGCAGAGGACAGCAGCGCCAGTATCACTGTTAACGGAATTGCTGTAGTCAGTGGACAGGCATCCCAGCCAATAAACCTGAATGTGGGTGAAAATACAATTAGCATCGTAGTTACCAGTAGTGGAGTCTCGAAGACATATACCATCACTGTGAACAGATGATAGTGCACAGTAAAAAGGTAACAATAGGAAAAATTCTTGACATGTCTAAATTGTCAGAGATATTGAACTTACGTTGCCTAGTTTATAGGCAACTTTTTAGTTTATCAAATTCTTACTTATGTATATTTTGGATTTCTTAGAGTGCGTCTTAGAGCTCAAAATATTCTTAAATTGGAGAATGGACAATGTTAACTTTAAATTTCTCTAGACGTTTGCTAACATAGACAAAATTGAGGACAAAATAATAAAGTAAATTGGTAAAAATTAAGAAAGATACTACTTTTGAGGAAATGCCTGTGGAAATAGGTTAAAGAGGTAAAAGCTTGATAAATTTAACAGAAAATAAGGAAGCATTCGGCAATCAAGTACCTAAGAATCTCATAGCTAACGTTTCATACTTCATACTTAATGTCATAAGTGGACTCTTTTTGGTGCCATATTTTATTAACACACTGGGTGTTGCAAGCTATGCACTGATTCCATTAGTAACCTCTTTGACAACTTATGTGATTATAATTGTACAATCACTTAATGCATCAGTTTCGAGATACATAACTATTAGTATACATAAAAAAGAGTTTAAAGAAGCAAACTTGATATTTAATACCGCTGTATTTGGAACACTTGGTATTATATTGTTGATTCTCCCCTTACTAATGTTAATTTCATATTATTCTCCATTTTTTTTTGATATTCCCACAAACCAGACAAATGCAGTAAGAATCCTCTTTTTTGGAGTTATTACTTCATTCCTATTGCGAACCTGGAGTAGTAACTTTGGAGTTTCCCTTTTTGCCTACAATAGACTTGATCTTCAGTACATAGTAAATACCATAAATCTCCTTGTTCAAGTGGGTCTGATAATACTATTATTCGAGCTATATTCTCCAAACCTAGTTTACATAGGATTAGCTTACTTAATCGCATCTATAGTTGCCTTTGGTACAATTTTATTTTTTTCATACAAGATTGCCCCTTATCTAAAGGTAAACATAAAAGATTTCTGTAAGTCAAAAGTTAAAGAGATCATGGGGACGGGCGGTTGGATTACTATTAATGAATTGGGATCACTCCTATTTCTTGAAATAGACATGATAGTAGTGAATAAATTATTTGGTACCTTCGCGGGAGGAGAATATTCAATTATATTGAAATGGAGTGAACTGCTTCGAGCGATTGCAGCTATGCTCATAGGTGTCCTTATACCAGTGATTTTAGCTTACTATGCCAAGGGAAGGAAAGAGGAACTTATAAACTTTTTAAAAGTTACCGTGAAGCTTACAAGTTTTGCAATGGCACTAATTATCGGCTACATATGCGGCTTTGCCCCACAACTTCTTTCATGGTGGGTAGGTCCTGAATATATGAAACTCTCACCTTTAATGTTCCTAATGTTGTCTCATCTTGTAATTAACTTGCCAGTAACATGCCTTTTTACAATAAATGTTGCATATAACAAGGTTCGCATTCCAGGAATTGTCATATTTTTTATGGGAATAGGAAATTTTTTGCTAGCAGTAATGATTCCGTATCTTACTGGCTGGAATTATTACGGAGTTGCGCTTGCAGGAGCCATTATGCTAACGCTTAAGAATGCAATTTTTACTACATGGTATGCCACCAAAGTGCTTGGAATCTCCAGAACCACATTTTTGAGCCCCATGATTCAAGGAGTCTTTGCAATGCTTATAATTATGGGAACATCTTGCATAATGGCTTATTACCTACACCCTTCAGGGATTATATCTTTAATAATTTGTGGAATAATTTTAACTGTTTTTTATATACTTATATTATGGGTATTTTGTTTCAAGGAATCAGAAAAAGAAATAGCAACATTGTATATTCCGTTAAAAATAAGGAATATATTACATCTTGAAGTTCAATCTCATCTATAAAACCATGAAAATGATCTATTTATAGATTTTTATATTTGGCTCTGTAGAAATCCTCAATATAATGCAAATTATTTCTACAGTTTCTCTTTCTATGTTGTACACGGTTCCGTTGCAAAAATCTCAGAATAAGTATATAAATCTATAGGTAATGAACAAAAGTTAAAATATTCGAGAAATGCATCAATATTATGGAACTATTCCAAATAATTGATTAACATATTTAGCTCCATTAAGAACAGAGTAATTTAGAGCGTGTCTTAAAATTATATAATTCTCTGTAACCTGATTGTTCTCTATGCTAGAACCGAATAATAGAGTTGCTTATCCAAGTGATTTATCAGATAAAGAATTGGAGATAATTAAGCCTCATATCCCTACTCCTCTTACGAATCGTGGTAAAAAATCAACTAATTAACTAGGAAGCACCCAACGTAACCAAATTCCAAAAACCAAATCAAGGAATCTACTTGAAAGATTTTATAGAGTACAAAGAAAAAGATACTGAGACTCCTGACAAAATTGAAAATTTCATTTAAAGATAACCAAGCAGAAAGAGACATCAGGACCTTTCAGAGCCACAAAGGAAGCTGAAGCTTTCTACATAATAGAGCGTATATTCCACGATATGAAAGAATTTTCTGCCTGTTATAGAGGATATAGTTATCTCTGTATACTAATTACCCCCCTCGGATCATAGTAATAGTGTAAAATCTGGTCCCATGTCTTTCCCTGGTTAGCTAAAATCACTGCTCCCTGTTGACTTAACCTGTTAGGGTAGATAGGTTTTAAAGACCCAACAACTCCAGAGTCATATTCGGGTTCAAACAACTGCCCGTCTCTAGTCATTGTATAATCCCATATAGCATTGACAGCCGCATTTGTATAGAGCTGTTCAGATCCGGGTATATACACTTGATCTGCTGTTGTATCTTTTACATCATATCCTAGTCCAGGATATTTATGATAGGCTGCGACATGAACCCATCCATACATTTTGACTGCCATTGCTCCAGCTTTTAAAGTTTCCGTTGGCCACCCTGGCATGCCCCATTCATTTGGCATTACATTTTTTACATAGTAATCAAAATCCACTGTTTCAAT
>JBLNAY010000277.1:0-8010 GCA_050259715.1 Candidatus Dadabacteria bacterium | reverse complement strand
AATGCTGTCTGTACAACGACCCACTATATCAGAATGTATTGCGCCCTTGCAGGGCTTTTGAGTACACTTTGTGTTTCTTTTATCACAGGGCTATCACCCTGTGATAGTTTAGAACGCCCTTTCAGGGCTTTTTCCGACTCTACAGAAAATGTAAAAAAAGATAAAACCAGGCACTACTCTGTTGGTAAATTTATACTCCGACCTCTAATCCCTAATCTCTAAACTTCTCTCAACCCCTCAACTCCACAACTTTAACAGGCTACCCGGTTCGCTTAGCAGGGTGCTTATAATCTTAATTACCCTACTTATACCCATTCTCCTGTATTTCGTTTGCATTGATGTACCTTACGCTTATTCATTCACTTAAGTTAATCTATGAAATTTAGTTTTTTAGTACTCTTTGTCATTGTCCTGGTTAGTGCTTGTAACCAAAGTCCGAAAGCCGTTGAAACTACAACACTTGTGCAAAGCGATTCCACTTATGTAAATAAGCCGGAACTTCCTGTTGCAAACCAGGAAGCGCTAACTACCACCACCGGAAATGAACAGAAAAAGAGCAGTGTAACACCAACGCACCACGCGAACAATTCTACAACCACCCATTCGGGAACCACGCATTCGTCTTCTACTGCATCGGGCAACTCGTCTTCGTCTTCTGCTGCACCGGCTAAAAAAGGCTGGAGCAAAACAGCGAAGGGAGCGGTCATAGGCGGTGTTGTAGGCGCTGGAACAGGTGCTGTTGTAAATAAGAGGAACCGGGGAGTCGGGGCTGTTATCGGGGGTGCTCTTGGCGCCGGCGCCGGGGCTGTCATCGGTAATCAAATGGATAAAAAAGATGGCCGTCATTAAGATAACCAAACAACTTACAAAACGTGGTCATGGCAGACCGCGTTTTTTTGTGCCTTTTTCATCTCCCGCATCTGCTCATCTGCTCATCTGCTCCTCGCCATTTCCAAATCATCAAATCTTCAAATTTCCAAATCATCTCACCTGCTCATTTTACGCTGCCTCATCTTGTTTTTGCCTTTCCACAAACAAATCATAATACACCTGCATCCTCATCCAGTATTCAGCGGGTATGTTAAACAAATGTTCCAGCCGGAGAGCTAAAGCTGCACTGACATGACGCTTACCATGCAAAAGCTCACTGAAGTGACTTGGCTTCAGAGCCAGTTTGCCAGCTACTTCCATCTTCTTTAAACCCCTTGCCTCGATTTCCATTTGCAATACTTCACCCGGGTGCAAAGACAGATTGGTAAAAATTTCTTTTCCGCGAGAGTTTAGTGTTTTATAAGATGACATATAATAGCTTAATTACTCATAATGTTTGGAAAGATCTTCTATAACCAATATTTCTTTGATCATCACCGACTGGTCTTCTTCAATACTAAAGATCAGCCGATATTGAATATTTACCCTTACAGAGTAATAACCTTTCAAGGTTCCTTTAAGAGCTTTAAAGTGTAATCCTTTGAATTTCTTAAGTTCACTGATGCTATCCAGGAACTGGAGCATCAGGATCGTTTTCTTAAAACTAACAATTACACTCTCCCTGTATTTAGGTTTCCCGGGTACAGTTTTTCCTTCAAATAATTTTTCCAGGTACAAGTTCCTGAATTGAATAATCATTTAAACTCTTTTAAATCCTATCTGTTCAGTTCTAAATACATCCTTTCTTTCACCTCGAAAAAAAATAATTTCCCAAAAATAGGGAATCCCAATCATTTACCAAAATTTGGGAATTGTGTTACTTTTAATGACTTTAAATACCACTGCTGAAGTCTTCTAAACCACTAACCCCCTCAACCTTCTCTCTACAATCCCTTCTTCCCCTCCACATACACCTGCCCGTTTTTCATAACAAAATGAGTGTGGAACAAGGCATTAATATCTTTATCGAGATTAGCATCAAAAGCCACTATATCTGCAAAAGCTCCCTTCTTGATCACCCCCACCCGGTCTTTCCACCTCAGGTGCTTTGCTGCAACACTGGTGGCGGATTGGAGAACATCCATCAATGGCATTCCCGCCTGCACATAGGAAACCATATTATATTTTGTGGCGGTTCCCATTGGCAACCCAAAGTCCACATAATCATCACTGCCGTTGACGATGGTGACCTTGTGGCGGATGGCATTTTGAAGCATGCGACTCTTCCATATTATGTA
This sequence comes from Candidatus Dadabacteria bacterium, assembly GCA_050259715.1. Lineage (GTDB taxonomy): Bacteria > Bacteroidota > Bacteroidia > Chitinophagales > Chitinophagaceae > Flavisolibacter. The sequence continues at coordinate 5,842 of JBLNAY010000277.1, read as the reverse complement.
ATTGCTAACGTTGTCGCCTATATGTTTTTGTCTTTCCTCGTTACCGAGCGAGGTTTTTTCAATGATCTTTCGTACTTCCACACTGTCGAGCAGCGTAGGCACCAGCACCACATTTCTTTTGGCCATCAGGTCTAAGGTGGAGTCCTCAATGCTATAGCCATGTTCGATGCCATCGATGCCCGCCATTACAGCATTGTAAACAGCGCTGTTGTTGGTGGCATGTGCTGTCACCCTCACACCATAACGATGCGCTTCTTTTACTATGGCAGTCATTTCATCTATGCTGAGCATAGTGTTATTGGGTGTATTGTTGGCATAAACTTTTATAACATCAGCCCCCTGTGTAATGTTTTCTCTTACTGCCTGGATAGCATCGTCGACGCCCTTGACAATCCTGTATTCATCGTTGACCAGGTCGCGGTGTTTATATATGAGCCCGGGGAGTTGTCCCCCTTCGCTCGAAAGTCCCGGCCCGGAGCAGCTCATACGGGGACCTGGCACCAGCCCAAGGTAAATGGCATTGCGCAGCGCTATATCAGTGAACTGTCCTGAATTACCGAGGTCCTGCACGGCGGTAATTCCGTTTTCGAGGAAAGCTTTGGCCCTTGCGGTGCCATAGATAGCGCGGTAGGCATCTCCCTCGAGCGTCAGCACTTTAGCCATGTCCATACCGGTTGGATTATCGCCAGGGTGAATGACTTCCCTGTTTAATAAATGGGTATGTGCATCTATCAACCCCGGAGTGACGGCATACTGCAACAAGTCAATGACTTCTGTATACTTTTTGTAATCGGCTGTGGTAAGAGCGGAGATTTCCTTTACGGTATCTATTCTTGCACCACTTACCAGGATAGCCCTGTTTGGCAGGAACACCCCGCCCTCACTATCGAAAAGCTTCCCTGCTTTAACCAGGTATAAATGTGGTTGGGCAAATACAAGTTTTGTAAATAAAAGAAGCAGCAGCAGTAGCAAATTTTTTTTCATGACAGCCAGTTTTTATGGAAGAATGCGGAGGCAAAGTAGCAAGGATGAACTGCAAACCAATATACATATAATAATCTAATGTAGTATGGTCCTGGAGAGAAGTGGTAACATTAAACCCCTAAACCTCTCAAACTTCTCAACCTCTCCTATGTGTCCTCAGATCGTGGTAAGTATTTCTCTCACAGATTACACGGATTTGCACAGATAAGAAGGTAACATGAAGAAGTTTCTATAACTTTTACTGAAAAGGCGATTCTCTCAAATCACCAAATTTTCCTTGCCTGCGTGCCGCCCTGGTCAACAGCAAGTGATGGCGACAGTCAATTCCCGATTAACCCATCATAGATCATTTCACGCTGTTAAGACTTTCTTCTGTTTCGAGTTTGGCAATGGTTTTCTTTGCGGCAGCCAATCGTATTTTGTTATTTTTCTCAACAAGCCGGTGTGTTATCCAATGTTCCAGCCGATGATGCAGAGGCACCAAGAGGGCTGCTATAAATACCATCACTAACAACATCAGCAAAGGAGAATCATTGGTGACATGCGCGAGGTAAGGATGGATATATAAATTGATAAATTCAAACACAATCAGCAGGGCTACTACACCTAAAAAGCGGATGAGTTTTTGGGTGGCCATGATGGAGTAACTAAATAAAAAGAAAAAAACAAAGAAGCTAACCAGTCCCAGGGCAATTAGCGAGTATTGAAGGTTGCGGGTACGTAATTCTTTTGCTTTGTGCTCTTCTGCTTCATTTTCCTGCTCCCGAAGCCTCTCCTCAAAGTTGATGTTTTGAATATTGGCCAAACCATTTTCTTCTGCAATCTGCTTATTTAGCTGCACCATTTTCGATTGATAGAAAAAGGCACTATCCGTTTGATGTCTATCCTGGAAGATATCCGTTAATAAAGCATAGCATTCAATAGTGGAATTTTTCCTATTCAGCTTTTGAAAAATCTGCAGGGCAGTCTTACAATAATAAAGAGCGGAATCCTTGTTGCCCTGTTCGAGGAAACGCGATGCAGCTTCTGTGAACATCATGGCTAACGCTCCCCGGTTATTTGTCTGTACGGCTGTGGCCACGGCAACTTTAAAATAAGCTTCTCCTAAAGTGTGATTCCCCAACATAAACTGCGCATTGGCAATTACCCTTATACAACCGGCCATCCACATTTTATCTTCTGCTGTTCTGAAAAGCCGGTAACCCTCTTCCGCGTACCGGAGAGCGGAATCCGGTTGTTTGAGCTTTAAAAAAGCATATCCTATATTGTAATGTGCCAATGCTGTTGCATCTTGTTTTGCGGAGGCCGGAATAAACGCAAGGAATTTTTTGTAACTGGCTAAAGCTTCTGCATAATTTTTCTGGCTAAGCATCACATGACCTAAATTATTATAGGCTCTTCCCCTTATCAATGAATCTTTTACTTCTTCAGCCATCTTCAATCCTTTGTAGTTATATTCCAGGGCTTTAGGAAAATTGCTCTGGATATAATACCAGTAACCCAGGTTAACATAAGCATCGGATAACCCACTTGCATCTCTTAATTTCTGACATAGAATTATATGCTGTTGAACATAGGCAAAGGCAGAGTCTTTGTCAACCCGCATGTAGTTGGCTTCCAGCTTGCTCAGCAGCTTCACCCTGGCAGTATCTTGCTTCGCTGACTGCAATAAACCTTTCAGGCTGTCGGTGATGCTCGTTTGCGCATGCAACGAAAAGCTACAAGTGATGCCTATAAGTAATCCAATGATGGTTTTCATAAACAAAGCATTGTTGGTTTTCAATTTTGAAAGTTCTTCTTTCCCGCTGCCAGGAAGATATGTTTCCGTGTCTTATGAATAATCCCTATGCATTTAGCAGCACGACATTCTCATTAATACCCGTTTTTACCGCGACAGACTGAATCTGTCGGTTTTAGACTTTGGGTTTACTACACCTGATTTACTTATGGGTGAAATAGTTTTAAGTAGGATTTGAAATAGAAGGTGAACGACGGACATCTTAAATATACGGATAAATATTTTACACCCTTTCTTCTACTATGTTGATGCAGTGCATTGCAGACAGCCAGGCACTAGTAATATGATTATTAGAAATCATCCTGAACTTGTCTCAGCATCTGCAATTGCTATCTCAGTATTTTAGTCTTGACACAAATGACATTTGCACATATTTGGATATATTTCTCACAAGTCGATCTTTCGCATATTTAGCTGATTTTATTACATAAATGCCATTTGAAGGTCTATGCAATAAAGTCACTTTCTTCCAAAACTAGCCTGCCAGGAAGTATAGATGATAGCAGGACTCGCGGGAGCTGCTATAGTCTTATAATGAAGTGATCGCGCGAGCCCCTTGCAGAAGACTCGCGATTGAAAATGAGTGAATAAAATGAATTTAAGACACTTAGGTACATCTTGCAGTAACTAAATATTTAGTAAATTGTAAGTAGCTCTCTTCTATAAATCTTTATATATGTTAACTGCTATTATTGCCATTCTCATAATCATTATGGCACAACTGGCGTACTTAATCTTCCGAAATCTTAAAGCCAATAGAAAACCTGAGGATATTAGTGAATCATTAGACAAAAAAGCTAATGAAATTAAAAAAGTGGATCGATACTATTCTCCATTACAGGATACATCATTTGAGCATGCTTTAACTCTTCAACCCTTATTTGAAAACCTAAAAAAAGTTACCGAAGAAAATACAAGGAATCTGCTAACGGAAAATTTGAATGGACAGTTGTTAAATGCTGGTGCTACAGCTGTCAGGTATATAGAAGAAAGGAATACGTTTATTGTTTCTTTCTCAAAGGAAGCCATGAAACTGCTTAAGGCTGATAAATTGGAATTCATGCGATCAAATGGTACTATCAAAGCTGTCCTTACAAATAATGGGAAGGTGCAGGAATTTGCTCATTTGCAGTCAAATGCCAAAACACTTCTTTCCAGTGCTTCTAAATTGAGTATGGCTGTGGTAGGAGCGGCTAACCTGATATCTGCTGCCGATATGGCTGGCAAACTGGAGAAGATTTCTACTGATATTACTTATCTCGTTGAAATGAGAAAACATGATCAACTTGGAAGATTAGAATCTATTTATAAACATGCACGTGAGCTCCTGGCATTTGACCCATCCCCGCAGGTCGAATATATGTTACTCAGTCTATCGAAAGATCTTCATGAATTAAGATCTGGTTGGAGAAGAGAAATCAACCGAAAACTCCTGAAAATAGAAGATCCTGAAAACAGAGACTGGTACAAGAAATTCTTCAGTACACAGAAATCCGCTGACTACCGTATTGTAAATGAAATTTCTGACTGTGAGCAGGACTTCCGCTATATTGAATTGTCAATGCTTCTTCAGCTACTCATTTTTGATTCCATTGATAAAGCAGATGTATTTATCAATGTTTCTCTTCCTGATGAACTAAATCAGTTTCGGTCTACACTGGAGTTATTTGAAGAGAAAAATAAGTTAATGGCGCTTAGTGCCTCACAGGCAACTGTTGCACCTACAATCACTTATTTTAAAAACTTTATTAATCGCTATGAGAGCTTCCAGGCTAAAGAATTTTCAAGGGTGAATCAGCCAGAAGAGATGTACATAGAAGAAATTTAAGTACTGAAGCCTTCTAAATATTCAATGTCGTTTGAAAAATTGCTGTTCGTAGCCTGATCCTGGAAACAAACCTCAAAACGAACGACATGAAAAAGACTTTAATTCTATTCGGACATCTCCTGATATTTAGTTGTGCATTTTCCCAGGCTATAAAAGAAATACGCAAACCAACTTCAGATGACCCAATTGAGAATAAAGTAAATAAAGGAATAAACTTTGGTCTAAGCTTAGGCTTTAATACTGTTTTTGATCCTATCTATGATGCCCGAATTTCTCCTCTTGACAATAAATTAAAGATTACAAAAACTCCAAAATCCTCTTTCCTGCTATCCACAGGGGTTTCTGTCCCGCTATCAAAAGGCAAATTCGGTGGTAGATACTACAAAAAATTAGATGAAAATAACAGAGAATATGGTCCTCTTTATTACGTGCCATATGGATTCTGCTTCATAGCAACTGTCAACCTTATAACTCTTAATTCGGGAGTTACCGGCTCCGGATTTAATCAGAAACTCGATGGAGGTTTAGGTTTCGGATATAGGGTAAATGACAATTTTCAACTTGCTTTAACAGGTGAAATGATCTCATACAGACAACCACGTGAATTTTTATTTGAAAGTAAAGATCAAACACTCAAAACCATGAACGGAGATGTGCTTACAGCAATTAATCCGGATGACAACAATTACTTTATTGATAAATACATGCCTTCCCTTTCATTTAAGTTCTTCTATTTAATTGCCTATAAACCGGTTAAGTAAATTAGAATTCATTCACTTGCAGATACTCTTTACTCTAATTTAAGCAGTTATAAAAAGGGGGCCCTCACCCCTTTTCTTTTTCATAATTTTCCAGGAATATACAAAAGATAATTACTTACGAATCCATCTAACAATCAGCTTCAATAGCAATGTGACACTAAAACTCACCAGGGCACCAACGGCAGCCAATATCGCTGTCTTCACCAGGTCTTCCGTGCGGATGTTACTGACAACCGTAAGCAGCGTTCCTGTTATAGTGCCTGATTTGGTCGTCCTGTCAAAATATTCTTGCATGAGAAGATTAGGGATTAGAGATTAGAGGTTAGAGGCTGAGAGAATTAATTAGCAGATTAGCAAATGAGTTGATTAGCAGATGAAGAAAACGCCTGCCCTCCATCTGCTAATCTGCTAATCGTTTCATTGGCTAATCGAAACCTCATTTCCAAATTTTCAAATCACCAAATTTTCAAA
>JBLNAY010000276.1:0-8978 GCA_050259715.1 Candidatus Dadabacteria bacterium | reverse complement strand
AGCGGGTGCCTACATCCTGGATATCATACACCATCACATCAACATCTTTCAGATCTTCAGGCGAAGGCTTGTTCTTTGTACCATAAAGTGAGATTACCGGCGCTCCTGTATTTGGGTCGACGGCATTACTGATCTTAGCTCCATCAGGTGCGGCTCCCCTGAAACCATGTTCCGGACCAAAGATAGCCTTGATGATAACTCCTTTTTTCTTTAGAGTATCTACCAGGTGTGTCTGGCCGACCATAGAAGTCTGGTTTACCAGGAAAGCTACTTTTTTACCTTTTAACAAGGGAAGGTATTGATCCAACCTGTCTGCTGCTGGCAGGATATTGCCGGAAGCAACAGCGCTAATATTACCTTTGGTTTTAATCTTAATCTTTTGTTTCTGTGCTGAACAGTCTGCTAATGAAATTAAGGAGAAAAGAACTATAAGGGTGTGTTTAGTAAACATGGTACTTCTTTTGACGTTCATCAAATATCCTTAAAAATCAAAGACCAAAAAGTGAAAGATTAAGTACCTTTTCGGCCTGTTTTCGTTCTGCTTTGCCCCACCTGGTTACTGCAGTTGAAGATTTTGGTGTTAGTAGTAAACATTTTTCCAGAAGATATACTTAAAAAAAAATTATTTTATGCAACAAGCAAAAGATGGTGACAAAGTAAAGGTGCATTATCATGGGACATTAAAAAATGGCGAAACATTCGACAGTTCACAAGGCCGTGAACCTCTTGAGTTTACAGTAGGAGGAGGACAAGTGATCAAAGGTTTTGATCAGGGTGTGAAAGGAATGCAGGTTGGAGACAAAAAGAAGGTAGAGATCGATGCACAGGATGCGTATGGTCATAAAGACGATAAGAATATTATTGAATTTCCAAAAGCCCAGTTTCCACCGGATATGACACCTGAAGTAGGTATGCAACTGATGTTAAGTAGTGGCGAGGGTCAACAGTTTCCTGTGACTATAGTAGATGTGAAGGAAGATTCAGTAGTGCTGGATGCAAATCACCCCTTAGCAGGCCAGGACCTTATATTTGATATTGAGATGGTGGAGATTAAACCCAAATCCAATATCATTTTACCAGGCAGATAAACTTGTTGATTAACAGCTTTAATAATTCAGCCCCTTTTCATTCTTGGACAGGGGCTTTTTATTATCGGGCAAACACAGTAATTAAACCGATTCTGACTTGCTGGATTTGCCCCGTCTTTTATCCTTGCTCTTCTTTCGGTAATTTCGGCCATTATTTACATGTTATGTTCAACAACTATTCATTTACTGCATCTGAACGATTCATGCGCTATGTTCAAATCGATACTCAAAGTGATCCACTCTCCAACACTCATCCTACCTCTGAAAAACAAAAAGATCTGAGCCGCAAGCTCGTTGAAGAGTTGAAGGCTATGGGTATTAGCAATGCAGAAATGGATGAATTCGGATATGTATATGCAACTATAGAATCCAACACTAATAAACAGGTTCCGGTGCTTTGTTTCTGTGCCCACGTGGATACTGCACCTGACGCAAGTGGTACAGGTGTAAAGCCACTGCTGCATAAAAATTACAATGGGGAGGATATTGAACTTCCTGATGATGAAAAGATGGTTTTGAAGAAAGCAGACTTCCCTTACATGGAACGTTTGACTGGTCATGATATCATAACAGCCAGTGGTAAAACATTATTGGGTTCTGATGATAAAGCAGGTGTAGCAGAGATCATGGATGCTGCACATTTCTTTGTCACTCATCCGGATATAAAGCATGGTACCATAAAGTTCCTTTTCACTCCTGATGAAGAAGTGGGTAAAGGCACCGCAAAGGCTGACATGGAGAAGCTGGGTGCAGATTTCGGTTATACACTTGATGGTGGGGAAGTTGGCTCTTTGGAAGATGAAACATTCAGCGCCGACAGTGTTCAGATCATTGTTCACGGAGTAATCACCCATCCCGGCTATGCAAAAGGTAAATTGGTCAACGCGCTTAAAATAGCGGCAGACATATTAGCTGGTCTTCCTAAAAATGAATTATCACCGGAAACTACAGAAGGAAAGGAAGGATTTATACATCCTATACGTGTTGACGGTATTGCTGAAAAGTGTACTCTTGATTTTATTATACGTGATTTCGTAACATCTGGCTTAAAAGAGAAGGAAGATCATCTTCGTCAGATTGTGGACGAGGTTTTTAAGAAGTATCCTCAAGCCTCTTTTGAATTTATTGTACAGGAACAGTATCGCAATATGAAAGAAGTTCTTGACCAATATCCAGAGGTGGTTGAAAATGCAAAAGAAGCAATAGAAAGAGCAGGGCTGAAAGTAAAGATGGAAAGTATCCGGGGTGGTACTGATGGCAGCAGGTTTTCTTTCATGGGATTACCTTGTCCCAATCTCTTTGCCGGTGAGCAGGCTATCCACTCTAAACTGGAATTCATTTCTGTGCAGGATATGAATAAAGCAGTGGAAACAATTGTTCGCCTGGCATCTATCTGGGAAGAGAAAGCAGATGGAAGCTCAACAACTTCGATTCCATAATAGCGTTTATTCTCCATGCGTACCTTAGTTCTTATTCTTCTATTACCTGTAAGTATGTCGGCACAAAACCTGTTGCTGAACGGTGGTTTTGAAGAAGAGAATATTTGCACTGAATACCACGTAAACTGTGCCCCGGAAGCATGGATATACACGGTACCTTCTTTTATCTATTATTTTAAGAACCCCCACATTGCTCATTCGGGTGAACACTTTGTAGCATTGATAGCGGCAAATACTAATAAACCGTATTACCGCACCTTCGTTCGTAGCCGCCTGTTATGTGGATTAAGAAAAGGGAATAGGTATCGTTTAAATTTTTACATCAGGTCTCAGCACCCCATCTTAGACAGTTTTGGAATTTATTTCTCATCATACGATTTTCTTTTTGAGAAAACGCCCTATCAGCAGATCAAACCTTCACTCTATTTAGCTGATGCTAGTCCCCGGCTCAATAAGAAAGATACCTTATGGCAGCATGTTCAAATGGATTATACAGCCAAAGGTGATGAGGCTTTTATATCTATTGGCAATTTCAGGAAGGGAGACCTGAGATACAACACCGGAATAAAATTAGAGAATAACTTCTTTGTTTATCTTGATGATATATCGCTGTTGCCTGTGTCAGCCGGGGAACAACTTTGTCCCGACTGGCAAAAGAGAAAGGAAGACATCTACCAGGAAGATGAGAGGCATTACATGTTAAAGCGGCTGATTACAGAAAATAAGGATGTTCCATTAGTCCCGGAGAAGATTACAACCACCACCATTCAGAAAATAGATACCATTATAGTTCCTGATGTATTGTTCGCCACAGCGAAAGCAGACCTGCAGCCAAGAGCCACAAACCTCCTGGATAGTGTAGTAAGAATTCTAAAGAACAAAATCATAGATTCTGTAATTATCGAGGGACATACCGACATTATGGGTAATTATCAAAGTAATAAGGTGCTTGCAGAAAGCAGGGCTTTATCAGTTACTTATTACCTCGAACCAAGGTTGACCAGAACTATGATCATCTCGCGTGGTTGGTCAAGTGACCGGCCCGTCGCAGATAACAGGACTGCTGAAGGACGGCAACTTAACCGGAGAGTGGAAATTTATCTTTATATACGAGAGTAGTTTTTAAACAGGTATTTATTAACTGCATTTCCTACTATTCCTCTATTGACCCATTTGCTGCATGGCGCCTTGCATTCCTTCAGCATCGGCCTTTGTATTCTTCCTCTTAAACAAGCTCATATCCATTTGCCCGAACCGCAATGAAAAGTTTAACCGGAACATCGGTGCGTCCGGAATCCTGTGGCTATTCTGAATATAGAATGGACTTGACAGGTACTGATCATAATAACGGGTGCGGAAGATGTCGGAAACATTAAAGGTGACAGATGCAGCATCATTTTTCAGGAAGCTTTTCTGGAGAGCAGCATCCACACCATCACTTGCTTTTATGTATCCCTGTGAAGTAGTTTGACCGGAACCCATATCATGTCCACCACCTCCTCCGAACATTCCTCCACCTTGGTTTACCGGGGCATTCGTTTTAGACTGGTAAGTGCCTGATAACTGTAGCTTAAATTTCTTAGGGAGCTTAAAATTATTGTTCATCTTTCCAAACCAACTCCATAGCGGATCCTGTGATAATCCATTTATATTATCGATGTTTATCCACGCATTATAAATATTAATATTGGTGTTCATATCCCACCACTTTCTCAAGGTAGTCTGCGTAGTAAACTCAGCACCCATGGTCCTGCTGGAATTCGCATTAATGAAAGTACTTACCGGGTGTTTTATTGCATTTATAGTGATTGTATCCAGGTACCGGGTAATAAGATCAGTGGAGTACTTGTAATAAATGGAAGCGAGATAATTGTTGTTCTTTTTATCTGTAATAGAGTAGGAGGCTTCCAGTGAATTGGTAAACTCCGGTTTCAAACCTGCATTACCTTTTGACCAGTTCAGTTGATCAGTGGAATCAATAAACGGTATTACCTGCATAAAGAATGGCCGGTTGATCCTCCTGGTATAACTTAATTGCACTTCCTGTTTATTTTTTAGTTTCTGGCTCAGGAATATGGAAGGAAAAAGGCTTATTGGATATTTATTTGTGAACGTTTGTTTGGTCTCTGTCAGCTCTCCCTGGTAATCAGAACTTTCTGCACGCAGCCCCACCTGGTATCCAAACTCCTTAATTGAATTTGTAAATGACACATAGGCAGCATAAACATTATCCGTGTTTTTGTAGTTGGTTGAAGAAGAGGGTACCAACACAAATTGTCCTGTAGACGGATTCAGATAATAATTCGATTGTTCATTGGATAAGTTCCTTAACTGCACACGGGCCCCGGCTTCCAGTTTTGCTGAATTCTTCAGCGGATTTACATAATCCGTTTGCAGGGTACTAAACTGGTTTTTGCCACCGGTAACCAGCTTTTGCTGCATATTGTTTTTTAAGCTGCCGCCGTAGCTTGAATAGATATTGGTATTATATAAGGAGTTCCCTTCGTTTTTACCTGAAAATATGCTGAAGTCGCCAGTCAGTTCCTCTCCTTTCTTAGGGAAGTTATATTTAAAGCTACCCTGTCCTCCCTGTGCATTGAACTGGCGCTCGTTTGATGTGTTTCGCTGGCTATAACTTATATAAGTGCTATTATCAAAGGAACTGTCTGTTCTTAAGACTATGCCCGGAGAAAACTTGCCATGCACCCTGATATAAGCACCGGAAATGGTAGTACGATTTGTAACAAAGTAATCCAATCCTACACGTCCAAACAAAAATCCTCCTTTCATATTGGTATTACTTTGTTGATTCACCAGCAGGTTAGGCCTGGTGAGCAGGCTCCGGATATCAGTGCTGCCAGTGCTCTTGTTTTTCATCTGGTTCCCAAAAGTTGCCAAAGAAAGATTGATCTTGTTTTGTCTCAGGTTGAAACTTCCCCCACCATTAAATCCTCCGCGCTTGTCAACTCCGGCTGTGAGATTGCCATTATATCCTGCTCTTTTATTTTTCTTTAAAACAATGTTCAGAATGCCTGCATTGCCGCCTGAGGCATCATATTTAGCTGACGGGTTGGTGATTACTTCCACACTTTCAATGGCATCTGCCGGTATCTGGTCAAGAGTTAATGTAGTTGGTCGCCCGTCTATATAGATTTGTGGTGAGGCATTCCTGATGGTTACATTCCCATCAATATCCACGTTTACAGAAGGCACATTCTTCATTACATCAACGGCAGTACCACCCGCGCTAACAATATTCTGACCTACATTGAACACCTTTTTATCGATGTCCATTCGCAGGCGGGAACTGGTTGCAGAAACCACCACATTCTCCAGTTCTTTCGATTCTGCTGCCATGGTTATATTTCCCAGGTCTTTTTCAAAGTTGGATGCTATGGCACTGATATCAGGCATTTGCCCTTGGGTAGGCGGCTTTTGACCTGCGGGCATTTTGAATTGAAAGGCAATTGTTTGCTTTACTGGCTGATAGCCAATAGCTGTGATGGTTATCTTGAGAGGTCCCATTATGGGCAGTTGTTCAATATTAAAGTCTCCGTTTGCTTGTGAGCTGGTTCCTTTCAGCAGCACATCCTTCATCTTGTGAGTTGAGGTATCCATTCTGCTCTGTAAAACCACCACAGAGGCATCGTGTATCGCTTTCCCTGTACTGTCAACTACTTTACCGAACACACGTCCTATGCTCGGTACTGATTGCATACCCCGTCCCATACCACCCATCATACCCATAGGAGCCTGGCCGAAGACGATGATAGAAACAAGAAAAGAAACTATAAAGAGTAATGATTTTTTCATTCAGTTTTGTTCAATTGATCTACAAAAATACTTTGAGCACCATTGGCGACGGCAGGTTATGTTACAAGCGGTAAACACTCCTGGATGCATAGCAATAAATGGAATTGATCTCCTAAACCATTAATTATCAGTATTGTAGGCTTACCCTGCTGATGATTTCGCATCTTTTTTATTGCTCCCGGACTCTCTTAATGAAATGTTATATAATATGGGCGGATTGTGAGCAGGGGCTCAGGATAAACAGGACAGAAGCATCGTATTTACTAAAAGAGTTTTTTCCACCCTGATTCATGACTAAAGTAATCTAATTCTCATCTAATGCACCCTACCTTTATGTTCAATCAAAACAACTACTTATGTTTTTTCTACAAGAAAATAACTCCGGAACTATATTCTCTTTCTTTGCATCATATTGGTGGATTCTTGTACTTCTTTTTATTGTGCTTAGTGGGATGTTCACCATCAACCAGGGTTATATAGGTGTGATCACGATGTTCGGAAAGTACCAACGCATTGTTCGCCCCGGATTAAACTTTAAAATTCCTCTTTTCGAAACCTTATATAAAAAGGTATCTATTCAGAATCGATCTGTTGAATTGGAATTCCAGGCAATTACAGGCGACCAGGCAAATGTGTATTTCAAGTCTATGTTGCTTTACTCTGTGCAGAATGCCGATGAAGAGACCATAAAGAAGGTTGCTTTTAAGTTCATTGCCGAACGTGATATGATGCAGGCACTTGTTCGTACAGTGGAAGGAACTATCAGAACTTACGTTGCTTCTAAAAAACAGTCCGAAGTGCTTGGACTGAGGAAAGAAATCGTTGAATACGTAAAAGAGCAGGTGGACCATACATTAGAACAATGGGGTTATCACCTGCTGGATCTACAGATCAATGACATCACTTTCGACAAAGTGATATTAGATTCCATGAGTAAGGTAGTTGCTTCCAATAACCTGAAAGCGGCAGCTGAAAATGAAGGACAAGCCCTTTTAATCACAAAGACCAAGGGTGCCGAAGCAGAAGGTAATGCTATCAAAATTGCAGCAGAAGCAGAAAGAGAAGCCGCCCGCCTGAGAGGCCAGGGTGTGGCCCTTTTCCGTATGGAAGTTGCCCAGGGTATGACGGAAGCTGCCGAACAGATGAAGCAAGCTAACCTCGACACCAATGTGATTCTTTTCAGTATGTGGACTGAAGCCATAAAGAACTTTGCAGAACTGGGCAAAGGCAATGTCATTTTCCTTGACGGAAGCGCTGATGGAATGGAGAGGACGATGAAGCAGATCCAGGCACTGATGGTTAAACAAGCAGGTACAGCATCACTGTTGCAGTAGTGGTTTAAAGGTTTAAGGGTTTAATGGTTTAATGGTTTAAAGGTTGTGTCGTTTAGACCTATAAACTAATGATTGACCGTTATACCTATACTTTACGTAAGCTTTTGGTAAGCTTTGCCATAGCTTTTGCATAGGGTTTGACCCTGCAAAAGCTTACCAAAAGCTTATGTAAACCTTATCAAAAGTGCATGTTTCTCCAGGTAAGGATCAGAGTGAATTGACGGCGGTGAATTATTGATCCCTATCAACAAAATTATTTTTGCTCTCCCTGTAACCAGCCTTTCTCATCTGTAGTCTTAGATTATGTAAGCAGTTCTTTAAAAAAATTAAAAAAGCCTGTAACCTTAGGACAAAGGTTGTAGTCTGATACTTTAAAGAGCCCATTAAATTTTAAAAAACCAATAAAAACAATTTTTTTATGCGTGGCGTAGAAATGTTAGTTCCAATCTTAGTACCTCTCGGAGCATTTGCTATGGTGTTTGGAATTATCTACTTAAGAACGAGAGAGAACATGGCAATGATCGAAAAAGGAATGAATCCTAAACAATGGGCAAACCTTCCGGCTCCTTTCCGCAGTCTTAAAACCGGGTTATTATTCTTGGGTGCCGGCCTGGGTTTATTGATTGCCTACTTTATCTCCATAAATATGGTTAATCGCCATGGAACTGAAGCTATTTATTTCGGATTGATAGCGATCGGTGGCGGTCTCGGTTTAATAAGTTCCTACGCTATGGAAAAGAAAGAGTGGAATAAAAGAGATACTAACACACTGGCATAAATAATCATTCTATATATTATAAAGGTCCTCTTCCGGGGGCCTTTTCTATTTTAAAACAGCTTCCTTCAATATACTAATTCCTCCGCGTCTACGGGTTAATTCGGCTTTATTGAAGTTGAAATTTCGAATAGAGGGTTAAATACTGCGTTGTTTATTTTTTGAAGACCCGCCATGAAAACGATGGTGAGGATGCACCCTAGCAATAATCTGCCAATAACAGTAAAAGCTGGTCGAGATTTAATGAGCCAGGTAAAAATTCCAAGAAAGAATAGAATAATACATTAACCTTAAGCCTCGTTTCTACAATAAGATATTTCAATTAAAAGGAAGGTGGATCGGATAGAATCAGCAGCGATATACAGCTAATCATTTTAGGCAATAAAAACTATTTTATTTAGCTTTACCTAATGCCGTACTATAGGATTCTCATCTGGTTGAAAAATGATTTAGACAGGAAGGAAGGAATCCGGTTTATAGAAAACAGCAATATAGACGCTGTGCAGAACATGATGCGTTTAAAAGTAAG
>JBLNAY010000275.1:0-16148 GCA_050259715.1 Candidatus Dadabacteria bacterium | reverse complement strand
GCTCCTTTATGCAGATCGGCATCAATCAATTCCACACTATCGAGTGATCCATAAACCAACTGTGATGAAGCAAGCAACTTTTGAATATTATTCCGTACTTCTTCCCGCTGGTCCATGCTTGCGAGGGACCCCATTCGTACCTTTTCGTTTAATGGGTTACCAATAGTTGTTTGCCGCAGCGATTCTCCAATAGCTTTATAGGCGTCTTCCAATAAGTTATTTGGAACAAAAATGCGGCGGATGGCAGTACACTTCTGACCCGCCTTCACCGTCATTTCTTTTCGAACTTCTTTTGTGAAGATGTCCCATTCCGGTGATCCGGGTTTTACATCTTCCCCCAGTACAATAGCATTCAAAGAATCCGTTTCCATTGTGAACGGAACACTTTCTTCCAGTATTCGCTTTTGCGACTTGAGCTTTAACCCTGTAGACTTCGAACCCGTGAAAGTCACAACATCCTGTGAGTTGACATGTTCAAGCAGGTCGCCGGCACTGCCACAAAGGAGTTGTAACGCTCCCTCAGGCAGTATTCCTGATTCAATAATTTCTTTTACAACAGCCTGTGTGATGTAAGAAGTTATTGTTGCAGGTTTCACAATGGCGGGCAAGCCGGCGAGCCAGTTTACGGCACATTTCTCTAACATTCCCCATACAGGAAAATTGTAGGCATTAATGTGAACTGCAACTCCTTCCTTTGGCACCATGATATGATGCCCAATGAAGCTGCCGCTCTTACTAAGGTTCACCGGGTCACCATCAGTACAGTAAGGAAGGCCAGGAAACCTGCGTCGTAAAGAAGCATTTGAAAACAGGTTACCAATTCCACCTTCAATATCTATCCAGCTATCAGCTTTTGTAGCTCCTGAATGATAGCTGATGCTATAGAATTTTTCTTTCCGTTCCAGGAGGTAAGTGGCTAGTGCTTTCAGCATTCTTCCTCTCTCGTGAAAAGAAAGTTTACGCAGCGAAGGATTGCCAATCTCCCTCCCATATTGAAGTGCAGATGCAAAGTCAATTCCGAGTGTACTTGCATAAGCGATAGTATCGCCCGTCACTGCATCATAAAGTTTTTGTCCTTCTCCATCCCCGTTAATCCACTTACCTGTTATATAGTTTTCAAGTTTATTATTGGCAATATTCAGCAGGGGGGTAGTGAGGTTCGTACGATTTTGAGTGCTCATATCGAATATTATGTGGCCTGCTTTTCTTTCTGCTTTTCGACCACATCTACTCCAAACTGTCGCAGGTGGTGAACCGCATGTTTATACAGCAATTGAACATTCATTTGGTAATTCAGTTCTCCAAACACTGGGTGTAGTGTCACCAGGTGTTCATTCACATTGAACACAGAGAAGAAATGATCCAACTCTTTCTGCAATTCCTGCAGGGCGTCTTCGGAAGATTTATTTCTCACCGGTGCCGGCAATTCCGGAAGCAATGGGTTTATGGTGTTCTCCTTAAATGGCCTATCACTCATCAAAAACTCCTGGTATTTCGCTAACTGGTCTTCAGGTGTATTTAAATCCGGGGGAACCGTTTTACCTGAAGAGATGCGAACACTATCAGCAAAATGTTCTATCATCTGCTGCAATGTCATTTTACCCCAGGCAGGATGCGTCTCCGTTGGAATTTGTCTCAAAAGAGCGATGAACCTGTTTTTAAGAAATTCTTCTTTTTGCTCAATCATGATCTCTTTTTTTCTACTACAAGATTACCAACTTTTTAGTCGCCGTGGTGCGGCTAATGTATCTATCATAGCCCCAGGATTAAATAGACCCGGGATTTACGACAGTTTGGCACGAGAGACAGCTTAAAGCAGATATAGGGCGCCATATAGGTAATAACACTAATCCAATATTGGTTTCCCAGTAGGATAACATAGCTTTTCTATGGAGTTACCATAGGGTTTGTATGGAGTTAGAACGGCTTTAGAACGGCTTTACCCCCTGCTAAAGCCGTTCAAACCCAATGCCAACGCTATATCTGGCCTATGGATACTCCTTACAAATGGAATGGCAGTTCCGCGACTTGGGCATATAACAGCCTTGCCAATAGAAACGGGTATTCTCCTTAATGAAGCGCCATTCCGTGGACATTTAAACAGCCATGAATAACCATTACCATGATAAAATAAAAAAAGCTACCGTGTTGGTAGCTTCTTCACTAAATATCATTCAGAATAAACCTATTCAAAAGAACCGGGAGCATAGGCCTCTTCATTATCTATCTCCTGGAAAATCAGTGCTTCAATGGTAGCAAAGATCTCTTCTATAGATCCAATACCGCGTATCACCTGCAACTTGCCTTCCTTTTTATAATACTCAGCCACGGGTTCTGTTTCATTCTTATAAACAGTAAACCGCTTCCTGATCACACTTTCATCCCTGTCATCACTCCTGGAAGAAGTTTCACCTCTCAGCAATAATCTTTTAACCAGTTCTTCCTCCATTACCTCTAAAGCTATTACCTTATGAATAGCGGTTTTCTTTACAGCGAGTAGCCTGTCAAGAGCCTGGGCCTGGGCAACCGTGCGGGGAAAGCCATCAAACAAGAAGCCTTTGGCATCATGATGGTTTTCAATGCAGGAGTCAATCATGCCTATAACCACTTCATCAGGCACTAACTGCCCTTTATCCATAAAATTCTTTGCCTGTAAACCAAGAGGTGTCTTCTGGGCTATCTCCTCGCGGAGAAGATTCCCGGTGGACAAATGAACAAATCCGAACTTATCAACGATCTTTTCTGATTGGGTACCCTTTCCACTTCCCGGAGGACCAAAGAGAATCAAATTGAACATCTACTATAACTTAGGTTAGCAACAAATATAACCCAAAACACCCCAATTACTGTCCTGCTGGCTGTTGAGCTTTAGCTTTTCATTAAAAGTTCAGGAGCCTGCTGAAAGCGTAACTTTAAAGATGAAACGATCTCTTTTTCTGCTTACAATTGCCTTCACCCTGCAATTTTGTACTTATTCTCAAAATTCAAAACCTATAGTAATGGCTGAAAATAATCAACAGAACCCTTCCTCTTTAAACTCTGACACTTCCGGGGTTGAAAAAACAGATGCAGAATGGAAAAAGATATTGCCTTCAGAAGTGTACCATGTTGCCCGGGAAAAAGGAACAGAACGTCCCTGGAGTAGCCCCCTGGAGAATATTAAAGACCGGGGTACGTACTATTGTGCTGTTTGCGGAAATCCATTATTTATCAGCGACACCAAGTTTGAAAGCGGGTGTGGATGGCCCAGCTTTTACCAGCCCGTAAGTAAAAGCTCCATCATTTATGCTCCCGATAATACATATGGCATGAGCCGCACGGAGGTGATGTGTGGAAAATGTAAATCTCACCTTGGGCACGTCTTCGATGATGGTCCTCCACCGACAGGACTGCGTTACTGCATCAATGGTGTTGTTTTAGACTTCAAAAAAGCGCAGGAAGCAGAGAAGAAATTTAAGGGGGAATAAGGCGATCTAATTCAGAATCAATAACAGGAGCATTTAAGATAGCAGGAGACTGGGTCTTTACAGCCTGGCGTAACCAAGGGTTTCAATATCAATAATGCTTTTTGTCAAATGTGCTTTTCCGTTTGTAAGCACGTATAAGTCATCGCAGATGTCAACGATTTGCCGATACATGTGATCTGTGATTAGGAAACCCTTGTGCGTTTTTTCTGCTAACATAATTTCTTTAATATTTTCCATATGTAAAGGAGACAGATGTGTAAATGGCTCGTCAAGCATCGCAAATTGTGATTTGGATTTAATGATAACATAAACCTCAATCACACGCCTTTGGCCACCTGGTAGAGTTCGTAGAGATGCTTTATATTTCTTTTCTAATTCCGGGAAATAAAACATGAACTCGGAAAAATTCAATTCGAAGTCATAGAATATTCTTTTTAAAGTAAGTGATGGTGGAATAAAATGGAATTGTGGTAAATAGCGCAAAAGGTCTGACCGTTTGAAAGCATCAATAACAGGAACATTGTCAAAGCGAATGGATTTACTCGTTGTTTGTAAACTTCCATAAATAATATTCATCAGGCAGGTCTTGCCTTGTCCATTCCTGCCTAATATACCGGTAATTTTTCCTGTTTCGCATTTCAAATAAATGTCAGATAAGATCTTCCTTAATCCAAACTCTAATTGTATGCTGTCAATTTCAAGTCTATGAATCATCTGATTTTATATGTCATAATTATGAGTAACATAAATAAACCGAAATCGAATGTCAGGGTTGTAACCCATAAAAGCATTTTTGAAATTCCCAGGTTCTGATAATAATAAAATTGCTTTGCTTTAAACTCTCTTATGAAATAAAAGATCATCCCCAGGGATATCACTTTAAACCAGAATATTTCAAAAAAGGTAGCCATTCCATACTTCCAGAAAATATCTATACACACAGCAGTTATAATAAAATTGGCTATAAAAAAACTTTTATAAAAGGTCAGGATGAGTCGTATGGTTCTTAGAAGTGTCATTAAACTTTTGCTGATAATCATCAGCGATGGACTTTCTGAAGGAAAGTGCAGATAATAGAACTAAAGTAGCTCACCTATTGTGGAAATGCAAAGAAGAAAAAGCAAAATGGCTCGCACTACAAGTACAGAAATAAAAAAGCCCCCGTGGAAACAGAGGCCGTACACATTCAAAATCAAACTGCTTTTTACGTCAGTTTTATTAGGAAGTGTAAAGGTACATAAAAGCCGCATGGCATAGACCGTTGCAATCTTAAAATACGTTAAAATCTTTACTGTTATTTCTCTGAAATACAATTATTTACATGAATATGACCAAGCGCGTATACACATTAAATTACCTTACGATAACTTAAATTGAAAACAACAAAATAACCGGATACTTTTTAAAATCCTCAGAGTTGCATAACCTCTTTTTCTATTTCAATGGCGCGGGGGAAAATGATTTTTTCCTCAAGGTAGAGATGCTGGGCAAGGTCAACTTTTAATTCTGCCATCTTACTGAACAGCACCTGGTGTGATACACAGTTTGAATTGGCAATAAATCCATTGGTGAGCTTCTCAAGCTGATCGAAGTATTTTGATATGGTCACATGTTCGCGGTCCAGCAGGGCTAATGGCTTACGTAAAGTCCGGATGAACAGGCTTCCATAACTTTCCTTGTACCGGTGGGCGTGTTCGAGATGGCGTATATAAGGGAAGATCGTTTCTTCTTCATACTTGCTGTGCACCATCACCAATTCGGCCAACAGGTGAAAAGTCCTTTTTATCTGGGGTAATTGTTCGCATTTGGAATCCTCCTTGATAGCAGCGGCTATTTGCTCTTCGATTTCCGGTACCGTCATCTGGAGGTAGACATGATGCACGTTTACAACATAGTCCAGCAGGAAATCCGTTTTCCAGGTCTCCACCGGGAGCCTGTTAAATAAACGGGAAGCTTGTGTAATATTCTCCAACTCTGAAACAAATTGATCATATGGAACATCCTTAGTGCGACACGCCTCTTTCAAAAGCATTCCGGGTTCATTATAACTGATGCCATACTTACGGAAGATTGCCGCTGCCCGGTAATCTGACCGGACAATTTCATCTGTGTGTTTAGTATAGTCAATTTCAGCGAGTCGCATAACCAAATTCCACCAAAGGGAACTATGAAATAACTTTCTTCCTACGCTTTTTGTAATGATGCAGGTCAGAAATGTTAATGATAGATATCAGTATCTTTTTTTGAACCCCTTATAAAATTGATTTTTTTCAACCTCTACTGGGTTATAAAAAATGCAGAAGGGAGTAAAATATTACCCCCTTCGATATATAATGCTTAGAGAATGACTTGTCTTACTTGAACTTTGCGCTGTATTCGATGGTTACATCATCTTTCACTTTCAAAGCACCTAACATGAAAGTTGGTGGTTTAATACCGAACTCACTCATTTTGAAAGACTTTGAACCTGTTACTACAACAGAACCATCAGCAGCAGTAGCAGAATTACCTGAAAGAGTCAACTGCCTTGCTGTACCGGCTATCGTTAATACGCCAGTTACATTTACAACAGATTTATTTTGTTGAACACCGGACACAGTAGCTGAAACCAGCTTAAAAGAAATATTAGGGTTCTTGTCTTCTTTCAAAGCTGTATAAGCTCTTGAATCCATAAGACTTTCACCGCTCTTTAAGCTTTTTACGGGTAGATTGAAGGTTAAAGAAGGAATACCGGCAAGGTAACTAACCCCTGGAGCCATATTGAATGTACCTTCAATATTTCCACCTGCTTTCATAGTCCAATCGTGAAGATTAGAACTTCCTTTAACTACAACATTGAAATTGCCTGTTTTTTTTCCTGCCTGAGCTATTGTTGCCAATGTCATCATAATACCCATAGCTGCGAGGAAGAAATACCTGATTTTATTCATCTCTGATAGTTTATTTTTCATGGTTAATGTTCAATTGCAATACAAAACTAACCTGCACGTACAGGTATTTTTATGACGACAATGAGCCTGATTCATGATTTTCCAGCCATCCAGATATGAGTAATATCATTAACAGTTATTAACAATTTACCCCTTAATTAACACACGATTTGAAAAGGACTATGCAGTCTTTGATTTAACTGTAGTAGATCAGAAGAAGATAAAATTATCAGTTTCAGTTCAGGGGAGTTGAAACAGCTACAGGAGGAATGTATAAGCTAAGATGAGAAAGGAAGTTGAGTTACTCCCAACCCCATTTAATAAAAACTTTATGTGCTTCAGAAGTTTTCAGGAAGTTAATAAACTTAAGTGCATCAGCTTTTTGATTTGTTATAGTAGTAACAGCAATGGGCGTTCCTCTAAAAACAGTTTGTGAGACGGGGATAGTAACCAGTGACGTAACATCTTTTAAACGATAGTGCCATGATTTATAGATAATCCACGCATCATAGCTCTTATCATTTTTCCAGGCTTCAATCCCTTGTGCCGTGTTTCCAAAGGAGTGCACAATGTTTTTTTGAATAGCCGCAATAAGGTCCTGTTTACCTGCAATATCTTCCCACATTCCTAATTGCCCTGCTCCATTTACGTCGAGCAACCTAATACCCGGCTTAGAAAGATCCCTGAAACTCCGGATCTTTTTCGGATTACCGGGTCTTACAAGAATTCCGGCTGCTCTTTTATAAAGTTCCGTACGCGTGCTGCTATCTATCAGACCGGGATGCTGCATGGAAAACTGGATGAGCATATACTCGGCACCACCAAAAACTATATCTGCTTTATTTTTAGCCTCTTCTATCCATTTAGCTTCAGGACCTGCTGTAACCTTCACCGGAACAGAAAACCGGTGGGAAAATAGCTTGCCGCATTCTTCCATTGGTGCCTGTGGTCCCCCGGGGCCATATACAAATAAAGTATCCTGCCCATTAACTGCTGCAATCAGGTTAAAGGAAATGAATAGTGCTAAAAATGGTTTCATGGCTACTGGTTGAAGAAGGGTGCTCAAATGAATTACAAAGCTATTTAAGATTATCCTGTTAAGCAGCAGAAGAGTTAATTCTATAAGAGTCATTACAAAAAAAGCGATTCTGCCACTTGAGTTATAAAGAATAAAATTGCCTGTTAGAAAAGCTGTAAATTTAAAAGCAACTATAGCCAAATGGCTTTGATCTACAAACGAAGAACGGAAACAATTGCAACGAAACCTTATACTCATTTTATGTCAAACAACAGCGTCAACTTACACCGGGTTCTTAAAGCGTCCCCGGAAAAGGTATTCCGGGCTTTTACTGATGAAAAAGCCATTGCATCCTGGTTACCTCCTTACGGCTTTCTGTGTACCGTCCATGAAATAAATGCCAGGCCGGGAGGTAGTTTCAGAATGTCATTCCATAATTTTTCCACCGGCAATGGTCACTCTTTTGGAGGACAATACCTTGATGTTAAAGAGAACGAGTTTTTAAAGTACACTGACAAATTCGATGATCCCAATCTCCCGGGTGAAATGACTACTTCTGTCTGGCTGAAAAAAGTCTCCTGTGGCACTGATATAAAAATCCTGCAGGAAAATATTCCTTCGCTTATACCTGTGGAGATGTGCTACCTGGGCTGGCAGGAATCATTGGACAAATTAACAAAGCTGGTAGAACCGAATATACCTGATGCCTGATCTTTCTGACCATGAGATCAACTTCTTCTCAGTCCGCAGACGCAATTGAGACACTGTTCACACACTGTTGAGACGCAGTTGATACGGAATTAACAGCGTGTCAACTGCATATCAACTGCGTCTCAACTGCGTGTCAACTGCGTATCCGTTATGAGATACCATTGACAATTATCAATGATATTTCTTATCTCAACGCAATGGTAAAAGGATGGCTATGCTGGTAGCTTTGTATAATCAAATTGAAGATTATGCAAAAACAAACAATAGCAGTGATTGGAGCCACAGGGAATATGGGTTCTGCTATTTCAAAAGCAATAGCCAAAGGCCCATACAACCTGCTTTTGAAGGCGAGTAAACAGGAAGAACTGGAGGCTTTGGCCACAGGCATAAAAAACACCTATCCAAAGACTGAGGTAGAAACAGCCGTATGCCCTGTAGAGGCAAGCTGGGAAGCAGACATAATTATCCTCGCGGTTCCGTACAAAGCGGAAAAAGATATAGCAGAAAAGATCAAAGAAGTGAGCAGCCAGAAAATTGTAATCTCAATTGCTAATCCACTTAACGAAACCTTTGACGGATTAGTGACCGCACCGGGTACAAGTGCAGCCGAAGAACTTCAAAAGCTGCTCCCTAATTCAAAAGTGATCAAGGCATTTAATACCACCTTAGCAGCTGATTTTTCAACTCCGGTGATTGACGGCAAGCAAGTAGACGCCTTCATTGCAGGCACTGATGAAGAAGCCGTACAGACGGTTTCTGAGCTGGTTGCCACTGCGGGTTTTAATCCGATAATAGCAGGTGACCTGTCGGTAAGCAGAACCTTAGAACAGATGCAGCTTTTGCTTATCAGGCTGGGCATTAAAAATAACTACAACGGGCTGGCAGGTTGGAAAATCTTACATAACTAATTACTAAAAGCAACAATGCTTTACAGTAAGAAACAAACAATGAAAGGAGACTTTGCTATGAACACATTTTCAGCATTCAACAGTTTTACCAACAGCTTAAATGAGCAGGAGCAGCTAATGCCTGTGCTGTTCATAGGTCATGGCTCGCCCATGAATGGTATTGAAGACACGGAATTCAGCCGGAGGTGGACCCAGATGGCAAAAGAAATTCCAACGCCTAAGGCAGTGCTGGTGGTATCGGCACACTGGTTTACCAAAGGCACAAGGATAACGGCTATGGATTTCCCTGAAACCATTCATGATTTCGGAGGATTCCCTGATGAACTTTTTGCAGTGCAGTACCCCGCACCGGGCAATCCTGTACTCGCCAAAGAAACAGCTGAACTCCTGCATTCCGCACATGTGGAACTGGATCACGACTGGGGTTTGGACCATGGCGCATGGACTATAATAAGGCACATGTATCCTGAAGCGAATATTCCTGTATTACAGTTAAGCATTGATTATACAAAGGCACCGCAGTACCATTATGATCTGGCAAAAGAGCTGAATGCATTAAGGAAGAAAGGAGTATTAATTATTGGGAGTGGCAACATGGTTCACAACTTAAGGATGGTCGCCTGGAACAGGTTGAACGATCCTGGTTATGCTTATGACTGGGCGATACAAACGAATAACCAGTTCAAAGAACTGATACAGGCAGATGACCATAAAGCTTTAATTAATTATACCAGCCTCGGAAAGGAAGCAATGCTTGCCATCCCCACTCCTGAACACTACCTGCCCTTGCTTTACACCTTAGGTTTAAAGAACAACAAAGACAATGTTTCTTTCTTCAATGATAAAGCGGTAGGTGGTTCACTCACCATGACGTCAGTGAAGTTGGGGTGAGAAGACGTGGTTCTGCGCACCTGAAGAATTTGTAAAGAACGTTACCACATTATTTAGAACCTGGCTTTCGAAGAATAATGCGTCAATACATAAGTACAATCATAAAACTCCTCACGACCAATATTCCTCTTCTTCAGCACCTACTTTAATTTGCTTCAGCTGTCCTTTAATCTGCTTTAAATAGAACTTACCTATTGATTGAGCTTGTATCATTTCAATGAACAGGTGTTGGGGACATTGCGGATACTGGCGGATGTGTTCTTTGCCGGCGAGTTCTACTTCAAGAGTCGATGTTTTCAGATCATATCCAACACTCTTGATGATTTGAGATTGTACGGGAATTCTTATCATAGGATGGGTAGTAAAGTGCTCAAAATTAATAGCTTAGCTTGTTTCCCGTCAAAAAATATTGAGTGCATTAAGGATTGTGTTAAACGAAAATCTAAGAGAAAGCTCCTATTTACAGGCAGAAAGATGACAACTATCATGTATTCTTCACTCCACAGAAAGAAAATATTTCCATTGCTATTCTTGCTCAACGGTACCAGCTCCTTATTTTATCGTCAGCTATTCACCTGACTAATATCAGTAACCGTAAAAAGGCACTGACAGACCTTTAAGGAAATTAACCATTACCATGCTTGTTAAATGCACCACCACTGCAGCGCTAATCTCTATAGCGTCCGCCCTGCAGGCACAAATAGCGGCAGTACACCTGACGGTTCATGTTCCCCCTACCGCTAACACTAAAAACGTCTATGTTGCGGGCAACTTCAATCACTGGACCGCAGCCGATAGTCTCTACAAAATGCATAAACTGGACGATAGCACTTTTACCACAGTGTTGCCGGTGTACAAAGGAGTGAAATATGAATACAAATACACTTCCGGAGGATGGAACAATGTAGAACTGAAAGCCAATGGCAGTACTGTGAAAAACCGTCAGTTCTTTGCTTCAAAAAAGAAAACAAAGATTAATGACAGGGTTGAGAAATGGAATCAACCGGTCACTACCCAGCAAACATTAAGTCCGCAAATACAGCGAATGAATGCCATGAAAGATTCTGTATTGGCAAAACTGCAACCGCGACTCGATCACATGTTATCCCTGTTGAAACAATATACTTTTAACCTGCTGCAGGAGAACCCAAGTAAAGAAGTAGATCAACGGATCACGGATACCCTCGTACAGGGATTCGCAGATGCTTATGGCAAGATCAATGCTACCGTTCAAAAGATATTCGCCTCCCTGAGTTCGGATCAGAAAAAAGAAGTATTGAAGAAGTTGAATACTCCCCAGGCATCTAAAGATTTCATCAATACACTGGGTGCAGCACTGAATGATGTTATGAAGAATGCACCGGGTGATGCCGGTAAATTGAAACAATCTTAGTTAATTGTGGAAGAATGTTGAGGGCTTGTCTTTTTCTGGCGGGATAGTAATTCAGAAGATTCAATTTATTTTTAATTCGCAATACTAAATACCATTGATCATGAAATTACTAACTGTTCTATGCTTGCTTATGATCATACTCTCAGCACAGGCGCAGCCCTTTGCTCCTGTCAACAGGAATGCCAGCCCGGAGGCGAGAAAGGTGTTAAGCTATCTTTATTCTATCAGTGGCAAATATATCCTTGCAGGCCAGCACAATTACAACAATGACCCGGATAGGTTTTCTGACAGTGCAATGGCAATAACAGGTAAATATCCTGCAGTGTGGGGAAACGATTTTATATGGAATGGAACAAAGGATAACGGGCAGGCAGTTGTGGATGCTGCTATTAAGAAGCACAAGGAAGGGTACCTGGTTACTTTAATGTGGCACCAGGGAAGACCCAGTGATGATCCTCCATTTGGATGGAAGGAAAGTATACAAGGTAAACTCACCCCTGCTCAATGGAAAGAACTTGTAACCTCCGGTACTGAATTGAACAAACGCTGGTTGAAGCAAATAGATGTTATGGCAGGTTACCTGAAACAATTGCAGGATGCGCATGTGCCCGTGCTCTGGCGTCCTTACCACGAGATGAATGGTATGTGGTTTTGGTGGGGCGATAAGAAGGGTCCACAGGGAATTGCCAAACTGTGGCAGATGATGTATGACCGCTATACTAATTATCACAAATTGAATAACCTTCTCTGGGTGTGGGGAGCCAATGGTCCCCGCGATATACCGGGTGATGAGGCATATGCTTACAAGTACTACTATCCGGGACATAAATATGTGGATGTATTAGGTACCGACATTTACCATTCGGATTATGAACAAAAAGATTATCGTGAACTTCTTGACCTGGCACAGGGTAGACCTATTGCTTTAACAGAAGTAGGTACATTGCCCAGTGATGAAGTATTAAAAGCACAGCCTAAATGGACATGGTTTCTTACCTGGTCAAGTTTTCTATGGTCAGATAACCCAAGGCAAAGAGTGAAGGAAATTTATAATAGTGAACGGACATTGACGCATGATGAAGTGAAATTGTAACTTCATCTACGTCAAAAGAAGAAGTTAGCCGAAGATTAAGTATGGTATAAAAACAGCTTTATTCCACTGTTGTCAATTGCCATGGCCTAAGCTCCACAGCCGTGACCGATGAACAACATGCAGTCTTTACGATAACTTTTCGCTAGTCTTAAAAATTCCTTCAGGTAGTAACCGATTTGATTATGCCTTTTTGCGGAAGCCTTCATTTTTTAACATGGCGTCGATTGAAGGATCTTTTCCACGGAAAGCTCTATACATGGTGCCATAGTCAGTCGTATTCCCTTTGGAAAGAATCATATCACGATAGCGCTGACCATTCTCTCTTGTTAAACCTCCATGTTCTTCAAACCATTGAAAAGCATCTTCCGACAACATTTTTGTCCATTGGTAGGCATAGTACCCTGCCGCATATCCACTTGACCAAATGTGAGAGAAGTAAGTTGACCTGTATCGGGGCGGTACAGCCCTGATGTCAATGCCGGTAGATTGAAGGGCGGCTTTTTCAAACGCGTCCACATCCTTGACCTTTTCAGTGGAAGTTAATTCGTGCCATTTCAGGTCAAGCAGCGAAGCTTCAATGGCTTCCGTTAACTTATAACCACTATTGAAATTGGAAGCTTTTTTAATCTTGTCCAGGAGAGCCACAGGAATGGGTTCACCTGTTTTATAATGCACCGCATAGTTCTTCAGCACTTTAGGGTCAAGCGCCCAGTGTTCGTTGAACTGTGATGGGAATTCAACAAAATCCCGAGGTACACGGCGGTTAGGATATTTCTGCTGCGCAAATAATCCATGCAATGCATGACCAAATTCATGGAACATGGTTCGCACATTATCAAAGTCTATGAGTGCCGGCTCGCCTGGTGCGGGCTTGGGAAGGTTGGCCACATTTACAATCACCGGTTGTGTTCCTAACAGGGTAGACTTACCCAATAAGCCGGAATTCCACGCACCCCCATTTTTATTATCTCTCTTGAAATAATCACAATACCAGAGTGCAAAAGATTTACCGTCATTATCAAACACTTCAAACACCCGCACATCGGGATGATAAACCGGCAGGTCATGACGTTCTTTGAAGCTGATGCCGTATAAAAGGTTTGCTGCATAGAAAACACCTTTCTCCAAAACATTGTTGATCTCGAAATACGCCTTCACTTCATCTTCATTGAAAGAAAATTTCTGTTTACGAACCTGCTCTGCATATATATCCCAGTCCCATGGCTCTAATGTAAACCCACCTTTCTGCTGATCAATGATAGCCTGTATATCGCTTGCTTCCTCTTGTGCTTTTGCCGCCGCTGCCGGTGCTAATTGCCCAAAGAATTTGTCTACAGCTACAGGTGTTTTCGCCATCTGGTCCTGCATCTTCCATGCAGCATAGTTTTTAAATCCGAGCAACTTTGCCTTCTCAGCTCTTATTGCCGCGATCTCAGTTATAATATTACGGGTATCGTTAGAATCATTTTTCTCAGCACGATTCCAGGATGCCTGGAAAAGCTTCTCCCGTGTGCTCCGGACCTTTAATGATTGTAATGCCGGTTGCTGCGTAGTGTTCTGTAGGGGAAGCACCCATTTGCCTGCGAGACCACGACTTTTCGCCGACTGTGAATAGGCTGCAAGTTCTGAAGGAGTAAGACCTTCCAGTTCCTGCTGATCATTTATGACCAATGCTCCTGCTTTTGTTGCATTCACCAGCATGTTGCCAAATCGGGCATTTAAAGTAGCTTCTTCTTCATTCAGCTTTTTCATCCGTTCTTTCTGTGTCCCTTTGAGCTTTGCACCTGCCAACACGAAGCGTTGATAGGTGAGTTCCAATAAGGTCTTTGCTTCTGCATCCAGGTGCTGTTTGCTGCGAGTATTGTATAATGTTGCAATCCTTGTAAATAATTTTGGGTTCAGATAGATCTGGTTTTGATTGGCTGCCATCTTCGGAGCCATTTCTTCCCTTAATTTCTGAAGAGTAGGATTAGTGTTGGCACTTGTTTGAGAACCAAAAGCTGTACTTGCCCTGTTAAGGAGCTGTCCACTTGTTTCAATAGCAACAATGGTATTTTCAAAAGATGGTGGAGCAGGATTGTTGGCAATATGGTTGATTTCCTCGAGTTGCAATCTGAGTCCCTCGAGTAATGCAGGCTTATAATGTTCATTCCTGATTTTATCAAAAGGGATCGCCTGGTAAAGCAATGTACTTTTAAACTTTAATGGATTATCTGCCGGCAGGTTATTAGGTTGTTCCTGTGCAATTATATTTTCTGATAGCATTAAAATAAAGGCGAAAAGCGATAAAAGAGCTTTACTATTCATTTTCATTATTATACAGACTTTAAAAACGAAAGATATAAGATAAAACGCTACTTATCATCCTGATTTTTCACCATTAGATATCTACAAAAG
Organism: Candidatus Dadabacteria bacterium; assembly: GCA_050259715.1. GTDB lineage: Bacteria > Bacteroidota > Bacteroidia > Chitinophagales > Chitinophagaceae > Flavisolibacter. The sequence goes on along the minus strand of JBLNAY010000275.1, from coordinate 1,340 downwards.
CAATAGCTGCCGGCGGGTTCCCATTAAGCTTGCAGGGAGTTAGAAGCACGTCTGCATTGGGTTTGAACGGCTTTAGCAGCCTATAAAGCCGTTATAAAGCCGTTCAAACTCCATACAAACCCTATGGGAACTCCATACAAACACGGTAGAAACTCCCTCCGGGCTCCGTATATTAAAGAGGGCATTCTATACCTTCTTCTGTGAAAGAAATAAACCCAATAAGACGAGTATTACTCCTACTATGGTATAGATATCTATTTTGTCTTTCATCAGCCAGGCAGCGATGGCAAAGCCAAAAATGGGGCAAAGGAAAAGCCACAAACTTGCCCTGACTGCGTTCACCCGCAACAACCATAACCATAACTGCACCGCGAAGATGGACACAGGTATTGCCAGCCAACCTACAGCTCCCCAAAACGACAGCGTGTAATGATTATGCTCGGTTTTGTAAGTAACTAAGGTTACCGGCAGGAGCAATAATCCACCAAACAATGTTTGCCAGCCATTAAGGGCGAACAGGTGTAACCCGGATATCTTTTGGTTCGCAATGTAAATCGCTGCCAGGGAATAGGAGAGCATGCTGATAAATAAAAGAATAAGGCCTTTTGAGGTCACCAGCTGGTGCTGAAAAAGTGGCCATGCAGAACATAAAACACCCACGGTGCAGACTACTAAACCAACAATGACATGTAACTTAAGTTTTTGCTTCAGCAGCGGTATGGAAAGAACACTGATGAAGATTGGATTAATGGCTACAGAGAGTGCACCGATACCCGCCGTGATGTATTGCATAGCAATAACATAAAAGCCCAGGTAAACGGTGATGTTGAGAAAGCCATAAATAACCAGCTGGCTCCATTCTTTACCATGTGGCAGTCTTTTTCTCCAAATAACATGAGCCAGGAATAACATAATTACTGCGGCTAATGCAAATCGTATATCCGCTATAACAAATGGCTGTGCGTGCACGAGACCTATCTTGGTGGCTGTAGATGCCGAGGCCCATAGGAGGGCAAACAATACACCTGCAGCGATCCAGTTAAAGCGATTAGCCATGAACCCATAAAGATCGCGTATACAAGAATGAGACTGACGCATTCTGGTTTGAATTATTCTCCATTCTTAGTTGATCAGGTTTTCGTACTTATGTTACTTTTTGTCATTGCTACAAAAAGTAACCAAAAAGATCTAGGACGACGCAATGCTCCGCTGCTCGTCCGTGCTCACGCACAACAGGCTGTCTGAGAGGGTTTCATCATTTATGATGTTTTCAGTCCTTCATGGCATATGAAACTTCACAATAGTTTTCAACATCCTAAATAAACAGTCAGCTCCCATAG
>JBLNAY010000274.1:0-4555 GCA_050259715.1 Candidatus Dadabacteria bacterium | reverse complement strand
AGCACTTCCTTATGGAGCTTGAAAACAAATTACCTGATGTATTGAATGAATTCAAGCATGGCAATTTGCCAGAAGAAGGTTTGAAGAAAATTGTTGAACTGGCGAACAGTATTATACCTCAGTATAAGTAAAGAGTTTAAACCTTTATAAATTAATAGTGGCCTGCAAGGCCACTATTTTTTTTGCCAAACGGTATACGGCATTCTGCCATTAACATAAATGATACAACAGACATTCTCTCCTTTTCTGTAATTTCGGAACAGTCCAACGTAATAATTTGAGATCCTATAGCACCATTTTACGTAACCACCGGTACACTTATTTACCTGCTTTCTCAAAGTTTCTCCTGGAGAATTATGTCGATGACCTGGTAAGAGAACAATTAAAGTTGTCTTATACAGTTGAAATCCCACTTCTTGAACACTTAAAGCATTTTACTGAAGAACAATTATTAGAATTAAGCAGAATTGGACAAGTAGAATTATTAACCTACCTGGCTGAAAACAGGGGGAAACAATTGATTGAAGAATCTGTTGACAAGTGGATGCAGGATCAGCTGGAAATTGTAGGTAAGTTCGATCTGCAGGCCGATGATATTACCTTGATTAACTATATACGCGGAACTACTTACCGCAAATATTTACCCCTATATACCTCAGACATTACAACAGCGATCAATATAGTAGATGAATTGGATTCGTTTCTTACCGATTCAGCGACTGCTGCTATGAACACCTATATATTTCTTCTCAAAGATGAAATAGCAAAACATGAAAAGGAGCTATTGGAAGCTCAGGCTATTGCTCATATCGGGAGTTTTGAATGGGATGTAGAAAAGCAGGTTAGTAGCAATACCCCGGAACTTTATAATATCCTGGAAGTGAAGCATGGGAGTGGGTTAGAGAACTTTCTGAACTCTATTGATCCGGATGACCAGCAATCAGTAAGATCGTCCATAGAAAGTGCTTTTACAAATGGTAGTTTCGACACTGAGTTTAAGTATACTGTTAATGGCAAGACGAAGTATTTATGGGGGAGGGGAATGCTGGTCACAGATCAAAACAGTACTTCATCTAAGCTTATAGGTACTATACAGGATATTTCGAATAGAAAGAAGATCGAAAATGAGCTTCTTTTAAAAACTATTGAACTGCAACGTTCCAATTCAAACCTGGAGGAGTTCGCCTACGCTGCATCGCATGACCTCCAGGAGCCAATAAGGAAGATTCACCTGTTCTCAGACCGATTGCAACAGAAATTAATGGATCGGATGGAAGATGACGACCGGCAACTATTTGAACGCCTTCAAAGATCTGCTGAACGAATGCAGCTATTAGTAAATGATTTGTTGGAATATTCTCACGTGTCACTCAAGCCTAAGGAACAAGAAGAAATTGATTTGAATCAGAAGGTGAAGAATGTATTGGAAGATCTTGAAATACTTATTAAAGAGAAAGACGCGACTATTGAAGTGCGACCCCTGCCAACCATAAAGGGTTACAGAAGGCAAATTCAGCAATTATTTCATAACCTGATAGGAAATGCTATCAAATATAGGAAGCCTGATGTGAAACCCTATATACTGATCTCCTCTCAGCTGGTTTCCGGGCGAGACATTGATCTTGAACTTCCGGAAGCTGACAGGATACACAACTTTCATGAGATTATAGTAAAGGACAACGGAATAGGCTTTGATACGGAATATTCCGAAAAGATATTCCAGATATTTCACCGTCTGCACGGGAAGGCAGAGTATAGTGGTACCGGTTTAGGGTTAGCCATTGTGAAACGTGTGATAGAAAATCACAAAGGCTATATCCGGGTGGAAAGCCAACAAGATGAAGGTTCTACCTTCCGGGTATATCTTCCGGCCTGATCCTCAACTTAGGTGTTAATAAATGGGCTAATTACATTTTGACTGATACCTGTCATATTTGTATAATTGTGTGTTCTTTACTTTTATTCCACACAGAATTACAAAATATGCCTAAATACAATATCAAAGTTAACAGGAAGAGTTACCAGGTGGATGTAGCTGATGATACACCTTTACTTTGGGTGTTGCGCGATCATCTTGGGTTAGTGGGTACAAAATATGGCTGTGGTATGGCAGTTTGCGGGGCCTGTATGGTTCACGTAGATGGTATTGCCACCAATTCCTGCATCCTTGCGATATCTGATGTTGGGTCTTCTGAAATAACAACTATAGAAGGTTTGTCTGAGAAAGGAGATCATCCTTTACAGCTTGCATGGAAGGAAGTAGACGTTCCCCAATGCGGTTACTGCCAGGCAGGCCAGATCATGACTGCAGCTGCGCTCCTGAAAGAAAATCCTCATCCTACTGATGATGATATCGACAGAACGATGCACGGGAATTTGTGTCGCTGTGGCGCATACCACCGCATTAAGAAAGCTATAAAATTGGCCAGCACTAAAAAATAATTATGTCTACTGTCAATAAAAGCAGGAGAGATTTTTTAAAGATGACTTCCTTAACTGCGGGAGGTTTATTGCTTGGATTCAGCTGGTTTGATACTGAGGCCAAAGCCGGGAGTATTATAAATGCAGCCGGTGCAGTCTCTGATTTAAACTTCAATAGCTATCTCTCTATTTCTACAAATGGAGTGATCACTATATTTTCTCCAAACCCGGAATTGGGACAAAATATCCTTACCTCATTCCCAATGATCGTGGCGGATGAATTAGATGCAGATTGGACAAAGGTGAAGTGCTTGCAGGGAGCAGTTGATACTAAAATGTTTGAAAGGCAGGTAACCGGTGGTAGTGGTGCTGTTCCTCATTCATGGAAACGTTTAAGGAAGGCAGGAGCCACTGCAAGGCAGATGCTGATGCAAGCCGCTGCTAACAAGTGGAATGTTGGTCTTGCTGACTGCACTACTAAAGATAGTTTCGTTATCAACAATAACACAGGAGCCAAACTTGGATATGGCGAACTAGCGGAAGAAGCTTCAAAGCTTCCTGTTCCTGCAGATGTTCCCTTTAAGGATCCGAAAGATTTTAAGTATATCGGGAAAGAAGTAAAGAATGTTGCCAATGATGATATAATTACAGGTAAAGGGCTCTTTGGAATTGATGTTTACAGGGATGGAATGATGTATGCAATTGTACAACGTCCTCCTTCATTTGGTGCCAAACTGAAGTCTTTCGATTCAGCTGCCGCGAAGTCAATACCCGGCATTGTTGATGTAGTAAGCTTCAAAAATAATGTTGCTGTTGTAGGAAAGTCCACCTGGGAAGTAATGAAAGCTAAAGAAGTTTTGAAGATTGAATATGAAAAGAATGAGAAAGCAGAAAGCACTTCTGATCACGATACAATATTCAAAGACTTATTAGATAATGGCAAAGGAAATGCGAGAAGGAAAGATGGTGATGTTGACCAGGCATTTGCTAATGCTGCAAAAGTTGTCAGAAGTGAATTCCAGTGCCCTTTTCTTTCACATGCGCCAATGGAGCCGATGAACTTCTTTGCACATGTTAAGGACGACGGAGTAGAGTTGATGGGACCCACACAGGTTCCTGTAGATGCACGTAGGGAAGCAGCGAGGATACTCGGAATACCGGAAGATAAAGTTACAATGACACTAACCCGTCTCGGTGGTGGTTTTGGCAGGAGGCTTAAAACAGACTACGTTTCAGAAGCTGTTGAAGTATCTCGTATCATGAAGGCACCTATTAAGCTTATATGGTCCCGCGAAGATGATATGACAGGTGGAAGCTATCGCCCGGCTGTTCGATATCGCTTCGAAGCTGCCTTAGATGCCAAAGGCAATATGATTGGCTATAAACTCCGGGGTGCCGGTATCAACGCCGGCGACACGACAAGGGCAAATAACTTTCCTTCAGGTTCTGTTGACAATTTACTAATTGATAATGTTGAGCATTCATCTCCCATCAGCACAGGTGCATGGCGTGCGCCCATCACTAACTTCCTTGGTTATGCTGAACAGGCCTTCATAGACGAAGTGGCATTTGCAGCGGGTAAAGATCCTGTGCAATTCAGGTTAGAATTGATAGACAGGGCAAGGAAAAATCCTGTTGGTAGAATTGGATATAACCTCGATAGGATGGAAGGTGTGATTAAGCTTGTAGCTGAAAAATCCGGCTGGGGTAATAAGAAGGGAGTGTTCCAGGGTTTCAGTGTTTATTACGCTCACAGTTCCTATGTAGCACAGGTAGCAGAAGTTGTTTTAAAAGATAATATACCTGTTGTAAAGAAGATTTATGCTGCCACTGATTGTGGACAGGTGGTTAATTTGAGTGGTGCAAGGCAACAGGTGATGGGTGGAATTGTTGATGGATTAGGTCATGCCATGTATAGTAAACTTTCATTTAAAGACGGAGTTACAGAACAGAAGAATTTTAATACTTATCGTCTTATCCGCATGAGGGAAGTACCTGAAATCGAAACCTACTTTGTTGATAATGGTATTGATCCAACCGGCTTGGGCGAACCGGCACTTCCTCCTACGGCAGGTGCAGTTGCCAATGCAATTTTCAAAGCAACAGGAAAGCGTTTAAGAACACAGCCTTTCGT
>JBLNAY010000273.1:0-15609 GCA_050259715.1 Candidatus Dadabacteria bacterium | reverse complement strand
CTGGGACGTAAACCAAAAGAAGAAAAGCTGCGTATGATGTGGGTGAACAAGGCAAAGGTTGCATGGAGATACCTGCCTAAGAGATACTTTTATTCTACTGCTTTCATGTGGTCGTTGCAATACTTAAAGGAAACGAATTTCAACATGAAAGGTTATATGTTAGGGTGGAAAGAAGTGAACGGGATACCATCGAGAGAAGTGAGAAACCCTATATCTGTTGATACACTTCACTACATTGAAAGCTTAAAGGCAAGGCTTAGTTACTAAGCTGATACTGTTCTTCTTTGTAAAACTTATAAGCTTTCTGAATACCTTCTTTTAAAGAGATCTTATGCTTCCAGCCAAGGGTGTGCAGCTTGCTGCTGTCCATTAGTTTGCGGGGAGTGCCATCAGGTTTGGAACTGTCGTAAACAATTTTGCCTGTAAAGCCGCTAACATCAGCAACAGTTTTAGCGAGATCGGCAATCGTCACCTCTTCACCTGTACCTACATTTACAAATTGTTTCTCATCATAGTTCTGCATCAGGAACACGCAGGCATCTGCCAGGTCATCCACATACATGAACTCTCTTAACGGAGTTCCTGACCCCCAGATCTCTACCTCTCCCCTTTTCTCTCTTACAGCGTTGTCAAACTTCCGTATTAAAGCTGGTAGTACATGTGATGTTTGCAGGTTATAGTTATCTCCTTGTCCATAAAGGTTGGTGGGCATGGCAGAAATAAAGTTGCAATTGTACTGGTCGCGATAGGCTTCACACATCTTAATGCCTGCAATCTTTGCTACTGCATAAGGTTCATTCGTGGGCTCGAGCAGACCGGTTAACAGGTATTCTTCTTTTAACGGCTGTGGCGCCAGTTTCGGATATATACAGGAACTGCCGAGGAATAATAGCTTTTCCACTTTATTGACATAGGCGGAATGGATGATATTAGTTTCCATAACCAGGTTGTCGTAGATAAAATCTGCCCTGTATTGATTATTTGCTAAGATGCCTCCTACTTTAGCTGCGGCCAGGAATACATATCCAGGCTTTTCCTGTTCAAAGAAATCAACAACAGCTTGCTGGTTTCTGAGATCGAGTTCTTTGGATGTCCTGGTGATGATATTAGTAAAACCTTCCTGTTGAAGTTTTCTTGTGATAGCAGAGCCTACCATACCTCTATGGCCTGCTACATATATTTTAGATGATTTATTCATTGGAATTGTAAATGCAGCGCAAATTTACTGATCACGACCTATTTAGCTTATAATACTTTTAAATATGATAATACCATCAAGGGCTTTGACAGAAAGCCTTTCCGCAGGATAGCTGTGGATACCTTTTGCTGCGTGCTGATAATTCTTTGTATAAAGGGTGGGATGCTAGTTATGCCTGTTCTTATAATATCTTGCAGGCTTTTAATTCCGAGGTTTCTGAATAATCTCCAATAGAAGTCATATATCCTGATGTCAACTGAACTACTATTTAGATACAGTGAAGCATAGTATACATTCTCAAATATCAGCAAGGGTGGGTTGTTGAGGCATTCATTGGTCACCTGCGCCTCGTGGATGCCAACTTCTATCAGTTTTTCGTCAACATAATAAAACCTTCTCTTTTTAATAAAAAGGCGTGTATAGTATTCAATGTCCACTACCCATTTTAATCTTTCATTATAGGCTTCGAGTATTGACCTTTTCAGTAGAACATTGCTTGGAGGACCAATAGTATTGCCAGTAATTAAAAGAGCCGGATTTTTATAATACTTCTTAAAATAGATCCCTTTAAATGCTTTGCCACCGGATATCTTTTCTATTGTAGAATGTCGCCCAAAGACAAAGTCTACAGTGCTGTTATTAAGAATTGGAGTGACAAACCTATCCAGTGAATCCGCTTTTACCAGCAAGTCATCGTGATGAAGCAGTAGCAGGTAATCACCCCCGGCTTTCATCAGAGCGGCATTCCAGTTAGCCGGAGATCCCAAAGCCGGTATATTCTGATAGTAACGGATATTGAGCTGAGCTGCATATTTTTCAACAATTATCTTTACGCTTTCATCAGGACTGTCATCCGTAATGATTACTTCAATGTGTTTGTATGTTTGCCGAAGTATGGACTGTAAGCAACTTTCCAGAAGTGCCGGTTGTTTATAAGCAGGGATACAAATACTGATTAATCCATTCATTGAGAAATATGGCTGTACAAGTAGCGAATATAGTTAAGGGAGTCTTAGGAAGATGGAAAAAAGGGAAACGCCAGTCATCCTTTCCACCATTGACATGGATGCAGGAGAAGATTCTAAAGCACCAGGAAGATAAAACGGTAAAGAAACTAAATGTAGGTAACCTGAAGATTAATTACATACGTCCTTACGAGGTTCTGCATACCTATAAGGAATTGTTTGAAGAGGAGATCTACCGTTTTAAGTCAAACAAACAAGATCCCTTCATTATTGATTGTGGAGCCAATATTGGAATGAGTGTTTTGTATTTTAAAAGTCTTTATCCCAGAGCTAATATTATAGCTTACGAACCTGACGCAGATAACTTCAGCTTGTTGCAGTCGAATATTTCAGAGAACAACTTAACTGGTGTAGAAATAAAGCAGGCTGCGGTATGGATTGAAAACGGCTCTATTTCGTTTGCTGCCACCGGTAGCCAGGGCAGCCAGATTGTTAGCGACGGCAATCAAAAAGCTGTTCATATAAAGGCAGAAAGGCTTTCTGATTTACTTAAATCTACGAAAGTTGACTTTCTGAAGATGGATATTGAGGGTGCGGAACTGGATGTTGTACTTGACTGCGCTCCTTACCTGGATAATGTTGACCATTTCTTTGTTGAATATCATGGTAAGGTGAACGAAACAGAAAAGCTGGAACAAATGCTGAACGTGTTAAAGCAGAAGTTCAGCGTTTACATCAAGTTAGCGGCTGATAACATTGCACATCCATTTACGGATAAATCTACCGGCAGTTCTTTTGATGTTCAACTAAACATATTCTGTTACAAATGATCATCTGCAACATTAAAGGCGGTTTAGGCAATCAATTGTTTCAATATGCTGCAGCCAAAAGCCTTGCATTGAAAAACAACACGGAGCTAAAGCTGGATGTGACCTCTTTCACCATCGACAATTTAAGAGATCTTGCACTTAGTCATTTCAACTTTACTACTTCACTTGCAACTGCTGAAGAAATCAAATCGTTACTCCCCGCAGGAACTGTCGATCGTGTGGTAGCAAGGGTGAAGCCCCCCCAAATGAAGAAATATTACAAGCAGCCTTATTTTCATTATGATTCCAACTTCTTTAAACTGCCTTCAACTGTTTACCTGTCAGGTTATTTTCAAAGTGAGAAATATTTTAAACCTATTGAGCAGATCATCCGAACCAATTATAAGATTAATGAACAACTAATTAATAATGTACTGGACCTGGGAGCACAATTCCAAAATGAAAACTCAGTGGCAGTGCATATCCGCAAGGGAGATTATACCAATAAAGAAGCCCTGGAATATCATGGAATATTGAAACCGGACTATTATGTTCCTGCAATTGGAATCATGAAGGATAAACTGCAAAATCCACGTTTTTATATCTTTTCGGATGATCCTTCAATAATGGCAACTCAGATTGGAATAGAAGATGCTGAAGTGATCTCTGGCAGAAAATCCAGAACTGCTTTTGAGGATCTCTATTTAATGAGTCAATGCAAACATAATATTATTGCCAACAGCAGTTTCTCCTGGTGGGCTGCCTGGCTAAACAATAATATGAGCAAGATTGTAATCGCCCCCAAACAATGGTTTGGAATAAAAGGTCCTAGGGACACGAACGATCTTATTCCCAAAGAATGGATGCAGTTATAGTTTCTTTAGCTTCTCCAGGAACAGATCCATTCCTTTCCTTTTTTCTGCATCGAGGTAATAGTGGACACATTTGGTGAAGTATTCATGAAGATCAAAAACTTCATAAGGATTTTCAGCTATCACTTCTTCAATATGCTCTACTCCTAATTTGTTAGCAGCATTAAACTCGTCAACAAAATCTTTGGGCAAAGGCTTATTAGAGATCCAGGCAGCAAAGATGAAAGGCAGACCAGTGTGAGCTTTCCAGGCTTCTCCCAAGTCATAGATATATTTTGATTTAAGCCGTTGCTCTAAAGCCCTGTCGCCTATTACCACACCGGCAGTTGTACCTTTTATCTGTGCTCTGAAGTCTTCCCCTGTGGCATCGATAAATTCAACATTCTTTTTCCAATATTCCTTTAAAAGCACTTTAGCAAGGTTTACTGAAGTACGGGATTGGTAATCAAGCAGCACGGATTCTACCTGTTCCATTGGCACTTCACTAAAGATGCAAACTGAAGCAACCACACCATCGCTGCCAATGCCGTAGTCTCCTACTACATGCCACTCCTTCAACCTCCTGGTTGCCGCTACAGGTATTAATCCCATATCCACTTCATCGTCAATGAGCATCTGTGCAATCTTTGCCGGGAAGTCTTCCACGAGGTCTATTTTATTCATTACCTCGTGGCGCTTGATGCCATACAACATAGGTTTAGTATTCAAATAGCTTACGGCCGCAACACGTATCTTCTTCAAATCGATTAGTTTTGACGGCAAATATATGTCTGCTTAATCCTTATTAAGTTGTTGCATGTTAATAGAAGACCTGATCTTTTTCAGGTTGATGATTTTATCGATTCTTAACAGACCATTGATATTAATAGAATGGAATTAAACTCTCTTACTGCTATTTCGCCTGTAGACGGTCGTTACCGCAAACAATTACAGCACCTTGATCAATACTTTTCAGAATATGCCCTGATGAAGTACAGGGTACTCGTGGAAATCGAATACCTGTTGTTTCTGGGTCGTAAAAAGTTCTTCAAGTTGCCTGACAAGACCTTCAAACGCCTCAATAAATTAAAAGATGATTTCGGATTGGATGATGCACAGGAAATCAAGAACATTGAAGCAATTACCAATCACGATGTAAAGGCTGTGGAATACTTCATCAAAGAGGAAATGGGCAAAGGCACGGATGAAATCAAAGAGTGGGTTCACTTTGGACTTACATCGCAGGATATTAACAACACATCTATTCCATTATTATGGAAACATGCTATTGAGTTTGAATACCTGCCTTCATTACTCAATCTAAACAGGGAATTACAATTACTTGCAGCTAATTGGTCAGAAGTGCCTATGCTTGCCCGCACACATGGGCAACCTGCCAGTCCCACCGTTTTAGGAAAGGAGTTGATGGTGTATTCAGAACGCCTGGAAAATGCTATTGAGCTATTGATCCACGTACCCTCAAGTGCCAAATTCGGAGGTGCCACGGGTAACTTCAATGCTCATCATATTGCCTATCCTAAAGTAGACTGGATTAAACTCGCGAATGAATTTGTAGAAGGGGTGCTTGGTCTGCAGCGCCTGCAGTTCACTACGCAGGTGGAGCACTATGATAATCTCGCTGCAAGTTTTGACGCAGTGAAAAGGATCAACACTATCCTTGTAGATCTATGCAGGGACATCTGGACCTACATTTCAATGGATTACTTTAAGCAAAAAACAAAGAAAGGCGAAGTGGGTTCATCAGCTATGCCGCACAAGGTGAATCCAATTGATTTTGAGAATGCAGAAGGCAACCTGGGTATTGCAAATGCACTCCTGGAACACCTTTCGGCCAAACTGCCCATTTCACGTCTTCAACGTGACCTTACTGATTCCACGGTGCTTAGGAATGTGGGTGTGCCATTTGCCCACACCATTCTTGCCTTCAAATCCATTGAGAAGGGACTGTCAAAACTGGTATTGAATGATGAAAAGATCTATAGGGACCTGGATGAGAACTGGGCTGTGGTAGCTGAAGCCTACCAAACTATCCTGAGACGGGAGCAGTATCCGAATCCATATGAAGCATTGAAGGAACTCACCAGGGGTAAACAGGCGATCAACCAGGAAAGCCTTCATCAATTTGTAGACTCTCTCAACGTTTCTTCTTCAGTAAAAAAGGAATTGAAAAGGATCACTCCTCACAACTACACAGGCATTCACCCGAAGATCTGATTACTTGTGAACTTCTGAAGTAAAGTGAAACTCAATATCCGGGTTGTTATTTCTTTCTGTATTGAGAAACCATTCGCTTTGTGCGAGGTACACCAGGTGTCCATCTTTATCTGAAGCGATATTAGCGTGTTTAAAACGGATAAAATCTTCCAGTTTCTTTGGATCCTTACTTGTTATCCAGCAGGCTTTATAGAAAGGCAGTGAATTGAAAACCACAGAGGCACCATATTCATGCAACAGGCGATACTGGATCACTTCAAACTGAAGTTCACCAACACAACCAATAATCTTTTTATTGCCTCCAAATTGAGTAAAGAGCTGGGCAACACCTTCGTCTGTCAACTGTATCAGGCCTTTTTCCAGTTGTTTGGTTTTCATGGGATCTTTATTTACTACCTCTTTAAAGATCTCAGGAGAAAAAGTTGGAATACCTGTAAAGAACAGGTCCTCCCCTTCGGTCAGTGTATCCCCGATCTTGAAATTGCCGGTATCAAAAAGACCCACAACATCACCGGGATATGCATCATCAACCACACTCTTTTCACGGGCAAGAAAGCTATATGGATTGCTAAAGCGAACATCTTTGTCTAGACGCACGTGGTGGAAGTACTTATTCCTTTCAAACCTCCCGGAACATACACGCAGAAAGGCAATCCGGTCCCTGTGCTTAGGATCGAGGTTAGCATGAATCTTAAATATAAATCCACTGAATTTGTCCTCATTTACGGCTACTTTTCTTTTATTCGTTTCCCTGTCCTTGGGTGCAGGTGCAATCCGAATAAAAGTATCCAGCATTTCCTTTACACCGAAGTTGTTGATGGCACTGCCAAAAAATACGGGGGCAACATCACCCGACAGGTAAGAGGAAGGATCGAGCTCTCCATAAACTCCATCAATCAGTTCTACATCCTCACGAAGAATCTCTGCATCCCGCTCACCCAGCGTCTCATCCAGAATTGATGATGAAAGATCAGAAATAGAAAGGGTGTCTTCATCAGAAGCCTTGGTGTTGGGAGTAAACAACCGGAGGCTTTTATTATGCAGGTCGTAAACACCTTTAAAATCCTTGCCCTGGTTGATAGGCCATGTCATAGGATGCAGTGAAATGGAAAGTTCCTTTTCAATTTCCTCGAGCAGATCAAAACGATTCTTCCCATCCCGGTCCAGCTTATTGATAAAAACAATTACCGGCGTTTTGCGCATACGGCACACCTGCATCAGGCGCCTTGTTTGCTCTTCCACCCCATTTACACTATCCACTACGAGGATTACACTATCAACAGCCGTAAGTGTCCGGAAAGTATCTTCCGCAAAGTCTTTGTGACCGGGAGTATCCAGTAGGTTGATTAATGTGCCATCATATTCAAAGCTCATAACAGATGTCGCAACGGAGATACCTCTCTGGCGTTCAATCTCCATGAAGTCAGATGTTGCTGCTTTCTTGATCTTGTTGCTTTTAACAGCTCCCGCTACCTGTATGGCACCACCAAAAAGAAGGAATTTTTCTGTTAGTGTAGTCTTGCCGGCATCAGGGTGTGATATAATGGCAAACGTTCTTCTTTTCTGTATTTCGCTCTGGTACTTCATTCTTATTGAATTGACCGGCTGCACTTCATTGATAACCTGTGGGAAGACTTCCCCGCTAAATGAAGCATAAACGGCTTTAAAAATCGGCTGCAAAGGTAAGAGCTGTCAAGTTAACTGTAAGTGAATGATGGATGAAATGAGTGACCAGTGATGAATAGGGGAAGTGAATGGTGAATAGTGAATAGGTGCTAATGAGTGATGGGAGATCGGTGATGAATTGTGAACAGAGAATATCGATCCGGCTAAGAGGAATAGCCTTTGCAAATGTTAAAACATGTACAAATTGTATAAAGTCACTCTCCTCGTACAGGCGATTTACTCCTAATAACAGCAGTATGGGGCATAGTGGACATTGATTCATTCATGAAGGTCACTGGTGAAAAGGCAGATATCTGGCTGGTAAAAACGGTGTCAGTACTATTACTGGCGATTAGTTTGACGCTCCTTATTCATCTCTGGTTAAAAGGGAAACCCATAACAGCCATTGTGTTAGCACTGTTAACCGCTGCCGGTCTTGCAGCCATTGATTTTTATTATACAGCCAAAAACGAGATCAAATCTGTGTACGCAATAGATGGAATAGCTGAAACAATATTTTGTATCTCCTGAATCTACCTTTTATCAAGATATCTTACGGGAACCATTAAAAAGAAGCCTTGTAGAAGAAATACCACTTTTAGTAAAGATTTTCATTACAAAAAGAAATTTATTTGAGTGTAAGATGTTGATTATGACGCACGCTGTCATTGGTATCATTTTAGAACTGGTAGGAGTATAGTAATAATCTATGTCCCTGCATCTGGGGATGCAAGACATGGTTCATTACGACAGAAATTAAGAATAGAAAACATTAGGAAGGCTTTGAAGGTATGAACCCGGGCAGGTAAGGCAGCCTTATCCCTATAATGATTCTAACCGGAATAACTCTGAAGACAGGCAATAGTAACAGGCAGGAAATTAAATTTTGAAATGACAATGTAAAAAAGTCCGCTATTTAACGGACTTTTTTTTATTTAAGAAAGCTGTTTACTAAGTTTCTCCAGTAGGTTCTCCGTATTAATCGGTTTGGAAATAAAATCATCTGCTCCATAAGTATCAATCTTGTCTGCAGCACTCGGATGTGCTGAGAACATGATTATCGGTATTTGCCTGGTGTTTTCATCCGTCTTTATCTCCCGGCATATTTCTCTTCCATCCACTCCGGAAAGCAACACATCCAACAGGATAACAGAAGGGCGGTTCTCACCTAACTTCTTAAAAGCTTCTTCTTTACTCGAAGCTGTATCTACATCGTATTGGTGCTGCTTTAATAATATGGACATCACGGAACGAACATCCGGATCATCATCAATAAGTAGTATTTTATACATAGGTCTCGTAATAACAACTTAAACGTTGTTGCTGTCGAAATTAATGAAAAAAGACAGTTTTACTTATTCCCTTATTTGAGCAGCAACCGATAACTACCTACTTCAATAATTTTGCCGCGGGTAAAAGGATCAACTAAATATACTTTTGTCCTATGCGCCGCATCATAGAAATTACTTCCAGCAGCTTCCGTATGGCTATTGAGGAGCTTTCCAAAAATAAGCTGCGTACTTTCCTTTCCCTGTTTGGCGTAACGATCGGAATCTTCTGCATCATCAGCATACTGGCGACTGTTAATAGCCTGGAGATAAACATCCGCTCTGAGATCCGTTCACTTGGCACCAATACCATCTATGTGGACAAATGGGAATATAGTGCGGGTCCTGATTATCCTTTCTGGAAGTATGCCAAACGGCCGGTGCCAAGGTATTCTGAAGTGGATGAGATCCGCAGGCGCACACCGACAGCTAAATATGTTGCGTTTAAGATTAATGCCATGGATAAGGTGGAATGGGCGGATCGCGTGGCCGGCAACACCAGACTTTATGGAATCTCCACTGATTTTACCAGGATACAACCTGTTGACGTAGGATATGGCCGTTTTATCAGCGATGCAGAATTTGGGAGAGGTGCCAACGCGGTGGTAATTGGAAATACATTGGCTGAAAATCTTTTCGGAAATGCAAGAGAAGCTTTAAACAGGGTTATTACCATCAGGGGAAAGAAAAACGTTGTGGTGGGTGTCATCAAAAAACAGGGACGCCAGCTTATCGGGGGATGGGGATTTGATGAAGGGATAATTATGCCTTATGAGTATGCCCGCACCATAATGGATGAAACCAGGGCAGATCCTCTTATCATGGTCCAGGGAAAAGATGCTGTAAGTAGTAAAGAATTAAAGGATGATCTTACTGGTGTCATGCGTTCTGTACATAAAATTCATCCCGGTGAGGATGAAGACTTCTCCTTAAATGATGTAAATGATTTCAGCATTATCTTAAGTAAGGCCTTTTCCAACATAAACCTTGGCGGCTGGGCTATTGGAGCTCTGGCCTTTATTGTAGGTATTTTCGGAGTGGCGAACATCATGTTTGTCACCGTTAAAGAACGCACAGCACAAATAGGCATTAAGAAGGCGCTAGGTGCTAAGAGCAGCTTTATACTCGCTGAGTTCCTCATGGAGTCTGCGTTTTTATGCGTATTGGGCGGACTGGTTGGCCTGCTACTCGTTTATGTTTTAATTAAAATTGCAGCTACAGTGTTGTCATTCCCGCTCTTTCTTCCCCTACCTGTTATTGTCCTTTCCATTTTTATCTCCATTGCTGCAGGTATTGTTGCAGGTATTATTCCTGCCTCACAGGCAGCCAGGATGAATCCTGTGGTGGCGATAAGAAAATGAGTGATGAGGGGGTGAATGGTCAATGGTGGATATGAATGGAAGAGTGATCAGTGATGAGTAATGAGTGGCACTCTCCTGGAGTGAATAGTGAATAGTCAATGGTGACAAAAATGAGTGCGACCACTTTTTCAAATCTTCAAATTTCCAAATCTCCAAATCATTTCATCATCTCATCTGCTCATCTGCTCATCTGCTAATCTTCTCTCCTGCTACCCCACCTTCTTCAGCTTACCGTTCTCCAATAGATAGGTCTCCCCCGTTCCGGGGCAGATGGCTTTATTCATGATGTCAAACTCCAGCCGTTCACCATATTCACTCATCCAGCCAATTTGCCGGGCAGGATTGCCCACTACCAACGCATAGTCGGCGACTTCTTTCGTTACCACGGCCCCTGCTCCAACAAATGCAAACTTCCCGATATTGTGTCCGCAGATAATAGTAGAATTAGCACCTATGGTAGCTCCTTTCATTATTGTAGTGGAAGCATATTGGTCTTTTCGACTGATGGCTGAGCGTGGATTGATAACATTGGTAAATACACAGGATGGGCCCAGGAATACATCATCTTCACACGTGACGCCGGAATAAAGAGAAACATTGTTCTGCACCTTCACCCCGTTACCAAGCACAACACCACTGGCAATAAACACATTCTGGCCAATGTTACAATTGTTTCCAATGATGGCTCCGCTCATAATATGGCTGAAATGCCAAACCTGGCTCCCTTCTCCTAAGCGAGCTCCTTCATCAATAATGGCTGTTTCGTGTGCTTTGTAGTTCATCCGGGTACAAATTAACTTATCAAAGAGCAACTAATCAAGTTGAGATGGAATTAATAAATGGAATTAATTAGTTGTGAAATAAAAAAGGTGGCAACTAAGTGCCACCTTAATAAATTGAATAAGGCCTGTTTAATTCGCCTGCTTTACCAGTTTTAAGGTGTGCCTGCTACTACCCTGCTGCACTTCCGCGAAGTAAATGCCGGGCCTGTAAGTGCTTCCTAATGCAAACTGGTTTACTCCAACTACATGTCGCTTCTCCACAACTCTGCCCAAAACATCTGTAACGGTTACACTGAAAGGTTCATTACTGCCTGATTGAACAAGCATCCGGAACTCGCTGGCCGTGGGATTCGGCAAAACATTTACACTCAACTCCGCACCGGCACTTCGCACAGAACTCAACGCCGGTAGCAGCGATGGCGGACAAGTACCAAGAGTAGCACCTCCGGCCAATAATGATGCAACATCCTTCGGCAGCACACAACTGGTGGTGGACTTTCCTTTTACCACCTGGCAAACACTTACCCTGTCGCCCTTTGCACCACAACGCACATCCACAACATCAATAGTTTTAATTACTAATGCTGCACTGCAACCGTAAACATCTTTTACATTGAAGTAGTAAGAAGTAGCCTGGGCAGGACTCACAGTGTAGCTAGCGCCAGAATTTAGCCCGGGACCCGCAGAAGAGTTTTCCGTCCATTTGTAAGAATAAGGTTGTGTACCTCCGCTTACTACGCTGTTCAGAGTTAAAGAAGAAGGACCATAACCTACATAAATAGTATTTGGTGATCCACCCGGATTCACGGCATATACATCGGGAACCATGGAAGTAACAGGTGAATTGATAACAACCCTTGTGTTACAGGTCACTGTATTATTAGCTCCATCTTTCACGGTCCATGTTATAGTGCTGGTTCCTACATTATAGCCTCCACTGGCATCCGTTCCATTCCCGGACCTGGTGGTTGCACCACTGACCTGGTAACTTACAGAAATACTACAATTATCCGTTGCTGTTAGAACCGGGATGCTATAGGTGCCGGAAGGGTTGTAGCACTGCACCGGCAATGTAGGACAATAGGTAATAACCGGGGTACTATTATCTACCACCGTTACAACCGCACTCCCTGAGTTTACATTACCATTTGCATCGGTGATGGTTAAGGTAACAGTATTGGCTCCCAGGTCAGCACAACTGAACTGTGTTTTATTTAAACTCATAGAAGCAATGCTGCAATTATCATTTGAACCATTATCGATATCCGAAGCACCGATACTTGCTGAACCATTGGCATCCAGGTAAACACTCACATTTTTTGTAACTACCACAGGTTTAATATGGTCTTCAACGGTCACTATTGCTGTAGCACTTGCCACATTACCACTGGCATCCGTAATCGTTAATGTAACGGTATTTGCGCCAATATTTGAACAGTTAAAGGTTGATTTACTTAGGTTGTATCCTGTAGCCTCAATGAAACAATCATCCGTTGATCCATCATTTACGTCTGCTGCAGTAACAACTGCTGACCCTGAAGCATCCAGTGATACAGTGATATTCTTCGTATGCACTACCGGTGCTGTCACATCCTGAACTGTAATAGTTAATGGTTGTGAAGTGGCGGTGCACCCATTTTCATCTGTTATAGTAACTGAATAAGAGCCGCCCTGGCTAACTTGTATAAATTGAGTTGTGCTTCCTTCGCTCCAGACATAGCTGGTGGCAGCGTTCGCCTGTAAGTTCACTGATCCTGAAGGACAGAAAGTCGTTGGGCCTCCTGCTGTGATGGTGGCAGAAGGATTAGGATAAATAGTTAATGCAAGGTGCTCTGTATTCGTACATCCTGTTTCATCTACTGAGGAATAGGTATAATTTCCGGATTCTGTATAAGTAGTGCCATGCCATTCATATGATCCGCACCGGCTTATAGTTACGATGCTTTCATTAGTACATAATCTCTTGTACCATATAGGTGAAGTGACAATCTTACTATTGCCATTATAGATCTCTATATAATAATACCCGGTCGCATTAATGGGGAGACTATTATCTATGAAACTGAGAGAAGTTCCATAGGCGGAATCGATTGCCAGGGGATAAACACCACTGCCCGGAATGCCGCTCATCACGCGAATCTTCGCAGTAGAAAAATCATGCGAATAGTCACTGATATTTACAGCAATGGCCGGGGCATTCCTGTCTTCAAATTCAGAGCCCATTATCCTGTTGTTGATGGTGAAATCCACCTTGGTGTCACAATCTTCTGTAGCATAGAAATGCATTTCCCTGATGGCCTTGAATAATTCTGTCCTGTTAAGAGCAGGTGCTATCACGGCTAAACGCCCACGGGTGGTTTTCCCGAAGGTGGTGTTATGATTATCGTGGTCAATGGAAGGTCCTACCCTGTAACCTTTCGATAACAGTTTCTGGTAGTACCATAGATAAGACATTGAAGAAGGATTGGTGTAAGTGGTATCTGTTGAAAACGCGGGGCCGCTTTCTACTGCCGAAGCAACAATAGCTGAATCGGCATCTGAATCATAGGCGATGTTCGACAGGTTATTGAAATCGGAATTATTAGGGTGCGCCAGCATGGCGAAAGTGTTCTTATCCTTACGATCATTAATTGCTTTGAATAATCCTGTTGATCCTGTGTAAGTGCTCTTGGGCACATACTGATCGTAGTTAGGGCCTGTAAGTCCGCCCACATTGGATTCCCATCCGAATAGTTCATTCATGTTATCACCATAAACAACCACGTGTCCGCCACCGGAGATAACACCCCACTCCATTCCGTACAACGCCAGGAAGCCCGGGTTAGTGGCATTAAATGCATCTGCCTGAACGTGGCCCTGGTGATAGGTAGTGATAAGGTTCCCCGGGTTATCAGGTGAAGAGAAGTGGTTGTGCTCCGATATGCCGAGGAAGTCCATGCACTCTGCATCTTTCGCATAGTTGTAATCATCTGCCGGTGTATAGCCCGGATGATCTTTATTACCATCGGAATAATCAGAATGCGAATGGAGGTTGCCGAAATAAACGTTGTAAGGTGGCACCTCGGTTGTTGATGCATCAGCCATTAATGGAGTCGACAGGTATTTAGTGCCGCCGGTGCAATTGGCATTGGCAGCAAACACAAAGAAGTAATAGTGTGTGGAGCTTTGTAAACCATTTGCAATAAAGCTTGTTGAACTGCTGTTGGCAATTACAATACCTCCACCGATGGAACTTCCCACAGAATAATTGGTGCCATCCACAGGAGCACCATTCAGCGTTCCTGATGTGCTCTTCACAATCAAATAATCATCTGCTGATGCACTGGCAGTGAAACTTCCTGTTATGCCTGAATAAGATGCATTCAGCTGCAATGAAGAGGGTGCATTAACAGGTGCAGCACAAACCGGTAAAGGCATTGTTGATGCACTCGCTGATAATGGAGAAACAGTATTATAAGCCGGGCCGTTTTTACAGGCAGTGGAATTGGCACTGAAAACAAAGAAATAATAAGCTGTATTAGGTTGAAGAGCCGAAGCGATAAAGACGGTATTGCCGCTCTTCTGTATAACCATTCCGTTGCCGATAGTACTTCCTGCATTATATACCTGTCCGTCAACAGGAACTGCCCCTAAGGTTTCAGAAGTACTGGCAATGACCAGGTATTCGTTTGCTCCATTACCGGTAAAGCTGCCCTGGATAGAGTTGGTAGTAATTGAACCAAACTGCAGGTTGGCGGGTTGATCTGCCGGGGCCACACATGCTGGTAAAGGAACCAAAGTAGTTGCATCACCTGTTAATACAAATCCGTCTGCTGTTAAATATTTAGGCCCGTCGGTGCAAATGGTATTCACTGCATATACAAAGAAGTTGTAGGTAGTGCCCCCGGCAAGATTGTTGGCTACAAAGCTGGTGGCAGTGCTCATGGAAAGCACCGTTCCACCACCTACATTATCACCTGGTGCATAGTGTTGGCCATCTACAGGGTCTGCAGATAAATTCGCGTTGCTGGTCATCACTACTAGGTATTCATCAGCTGCAGGATTCGCAGGTGTGAACCCTCCTGTTATGGAAGCATCGGTTATTGAGGAGAAAGTAAGATTTGTTGCTGCTGCTGCGGGAACATCACAGGGGAAGTTGGCAGTTACTTTTATCGATAGATTATCTATGGCAAGTCCATCATCTGAACTGGTAGCATCTACGTCGGTCCACCTGATCCAGAAAGTTGCACCTGCAGGTAATGAAATATTCCGTATTGCTGCAGTGATAAATTTGCTGTTGGCAGCAGCATTACCATCAAGTGCCCCGGTAATACCATTGCTTACAGGAGAAGAAAAGTTCAGAGCATCCAGGTTAGTCCAGTTACCTGTAGTTAGACTGGTGGCATCCAGGCTATACTGGAAGTTGATTTGATCTG
>JBLNAY010000272.1:0-2711 GCA_050259715.1 Candidatus Dadabacteria bacterium | reverse complement strand
AATATGTGCCTGTTTTCTAAAACTGAAATTACTGGTAGCCCCAGCTTGTGGTGGTAAAATTCTTTTGTTCTCTGGAGATCGGATACATAAATGCAAGTCTCTTTTATACGGGAGATCTTCATGGGTACTTATTAGGGTGTTGAAGATTTCTTTGCCTTTTGATATTTCCAGTTCCTGCCTTTGCCTTCGGCAATCCACTCAATGGAGGTAGCTATTCTTTTATTTCTTGTTTCTTCAGTTTTTGCTTCCGTAATCCATTCAATGTATTCTCTTTTATGAGAGGGAGGAAACTTTTCAAATATAGCTGCCGCTTTCTTATTTTTCTTCAATGCGGAGGTGAAATAATCAGGGATTATTAC
Source organism: Candidatus Dadabacteria bacterium (assembly GCA_050259715.1). Taxonomy (GTDB): domain Bacteria; phylum Bacteroidota; class Bacteroidia; order Chitinophagales; family Chitinophagaceae; genus Flavisolibacter. Next base: position 2,352 of record JBLNAY010000272.1, on the reverse strand, counting down.
TTCTTTAGGGGCAACTTTCTTTGGAGGCAATTTCACCCCTTCATCATTTAACTTCTTTGCCTGTTTAATAAAGTCAATGATTACTTTGTCGGGTGGCAGATCTTTAAGACTGGTAATGCGCCCCATATTTCCACTCGCTTCACCGCCATCAACAAACCTTTCTGATAAATGACCTTTCGGATCATTTAATAGTTTCGATTTCCAGAAACCGAAAACGCAGTGTTGCTTAAAGGCAGCCATACTGCAAAGAGGTCCTTTGTAATCAAAAAAGGCAAAGCTCCATTTAATCGTTTCCTCTGCTTCAGGACACGCCTTGTGCACCAGTTCACGCAAGTGCTTTAATATGGGTTGTGCAAAAGGTGCAGCTTTCTGAATATAAGCGTCTATTCTTGGATCATGTGTTGACATCTGTTGAGGTTTGTTTAATAAAGTTAAAGTGATTACCAAAATGATGATGTTGTCCCCGATATTTCACCGGCTACTTGTATTTAAATTTGGTATCTAAAACTGTAAGTATGGATATTATTCAATTGCTCGTAAATGAATTCGACGAAGAAGCTGTAAGGACAAGAAAGATGCTGGAAAGATTACCTGGTGACAAGTGGGATTGGAAGCCCCATGCTAAGAGCATGCCTTTGAAATCACTTGTGGTTCATATAGCAGAACTGCCTACCTGGATCACTATGGGATTAACTACCGATGAATTAGACTTTGCCAAGGCAGAGTATAAACCAACAGAAGTAAACAGCCGGAAAGACGTGCTGGATTTGTTTGAAAGATCTGCACAGACCGGGAGAGATTCATTGGTTAATGCAAAGGAGGAAGACTTGTTGCCTAAATGGATATTGCGCACAGGAGATAACATACATTCAACAATGACTAAGTACGAAGTGGTCAGGCATGCCTTTAGTCAAACGATCCATCACAGGGCGCAATTAGGGGTGTACCTCAGGCTATTGGATATAGCAATACCAGGAACTTATGGGCCCAGTGCCGATGAAAGTTTTTAGCGGCAGAGTATAAGATTATACATACTGTTAACACAGAAAACATAATTTCATAACTATGTTAGGCAACCCTCATGGATTGAATGCGTTTGTATAAAGAGAAAAAACATTAGTATGAAAAAAACTTTGCGTCACCTTCCGATGATCTTAATAGTATCCATTGCTGTTGCCTTTTCAGGTTGTAGTAAATCTTCCAGCAATACTGATCCTGGAACAGGTAATAACACAGGAAATAATAATGGAGCAGGTTCCCTTACAACCACTATGAGTATTAGTGGATTTACCTTTGCGCCTGCCACTCTAACGGTTAAATCCGGAACTGTAATCAAGATCACTAATAATGATACAGCTCCTCATACTGTTACTGCGGATAACAACAATTTTAATAGTGGTAATATACCAGGGAATGGAGGAACAGCAACGATTACTCCTACAACAGTCGGAACTTTCCCATTTCATTGCGCTTATCATTCCTCCATGGTCGGAACTCTGACAGTTTCTAATTAATAGGTAAGTGTTACCGCAGAGTTCCTGCAGCTTAATTACATAGGTGAAACAGGTACAGAAATGATACCATAGCACTGGTGTAAATAGACATAACTATTGAATAACTATTACATAACTATTGGATAACAATTGGATAACAATTAATAGTTGTGTAATAGTTATCTAATTGTTATCTAATTGTGGTTTATTAGTTACCTGGTTCCCTAAAACAACTAAGGACTATCCTACGCAGGACTGGAAATATTGTTATTATTTTAGTCTCATGAAAACTGCCTGCTTATTGATTATTTACGCCTGTATAATAGGCTGTACCGAAAATGAAACCGACACCTCGAAGAAGATCATTGTTCACGTTGATGAAGTATTTACAATTAAGTTGCAGGCCAATCACACTACACAATATAAATGGGCTCTATTGCATAAACCCGGCCTGGTTGATCCCATTAGTTACAATTACATAAGTGACAAAGGAGGTATTGGTGCTGGCGGTATGGATCACTGGACTTTCAGGGCCATTAAAAAAGGTGAGGATTCAATAAAGTTCGTATTAACAAGGGAAAATGAAGTAACGAGCGCCAGCCCCGTGAGGTCATTTTATATTGAAGTAAGAGAATAACAAGTACTGAGTTCTTCTTTACTCAAAGTCTCCTTTAAGTTTTTTCTCTATATTGACGGCATGAACAGTTTTAATCGTCTGGCCGGATTACTTGTTTATGTTGGGATATCATTGAACGGCCTTGCGCAGGAGAAAATGTCGATCATTGAGCCCGGAGTTTCGCAGCAATTGGCAAGCACCCGTAAACAACAATTGTCCGATATATATTATCAACTATCATTT
>JBLNAY010000271.1:0-3720 GCA_050259715.1 Candidatus Dadabacteria bacterium | reverse complement strand
TAGGTTCTACCGTTACGAATATTGTAGTCCATCATAGTCGGAAGTTGTTCCAACGATAGTGGCCATGTCTGAACTAATTTCCCTCCAGGGTTATAATCACCAAATAATACGTCAGCGAGTGCATTGCCAAGTTCCTGGCTGTTTTGTGCCAGGTGAACAACCGCCGGTACATTGTGTTGCGTCCATACAATAGAGTAAGGAAAACTGGAGATCAGGGCGACTACCATTTTTGGATTAATGCGGTAAACTCTTTTGATCAGCTCTTCCTGTTCCAGGTAGATCGTTTTTCGGTCAACTGCCTCGCGGCCATTACTCGGTACAGGACATTCTGCCCAGTTCTTTGCATCACACCAGGGATGATTGCCTACAACCATGATCACATAATCAGCATTGGTAGCTAATGCTTTCACACTGTCAGCATTGTATCCTGTCGTCGATTGAACTGATACATTGTTACCCAGTTTGTTTTTAATTCCCTGGAATGGTGAAATTGTATATGGCGGACTTCCACTGTACCAGTCAAGCAACACCTGGTTAGCATAAGGGCCAATAACCGCAACATATTTAATCCGGTCTTTAGATAGCGGAAGAAAATGATTATCATTTTTCAACAACACTGCCGATTTGCAGGTCACTTCACGTACAAAGGATTTATTCTTCTCCGTTAACCAGGGTTCCTCCCCATCTTTAATGGCAGTATAGGGTACCATTTCAGGTGGATCCAATAATCCAAGTTTGATCATCACACGAAACACACCTCTTATCACAGAGTCTATTTCCTTTACATTAAGGATTCCTTCTGACAATGCCTTACGAGCGGATCCCTGGTAATTATCAAGAAACTGGTTGATTCCAGCCTTCACACCTGCTGCTGTGGCCCACGCACTATCAGGATAATATTGATGTGCAGTCCAAAGAAGTTTCATTGCACTGCCGTCTGTACATATTATACCATTCTGCCCCCACTCCTTAACTGCTATGTCTTTAAGGATAGGGTGCACCATCATAGGAATTCCATTGTACTTGTTATAGGAGGCCATAAAGGCGCGACTGCCAGCCTTTATACCCATATAAAAAGGCACTGAGTAGTATTCACGAAATAAGCGTTCATCGAAATCAGAAGAAGAACGTTCCCTGCCATTTTCATTACTGTTCGCCAAAAAATGTTTCATCAGGGAAGCCGTCATCCAATAACGTGGGTGATCTCCTTGCAATCCTCTAACATAAGCCTGTGTCATGCACCCGTTGAAAAATGCATCCTCACCAAAACACTCTTCGGTTCTTCCCCAGCGGGGATCTCTACCTAAATCTGCATTCGGAGCCCTGATGACCAATCCACCTGTGTTGTACTTTGCTGACTGAAATATATAGCGTGCTTCATAGGCCTCTGTCTCTGCAACTTTCCTGATCAATGCAGTATCCCAGGTTTCTGCTAATCCATACGATTGAGGAAACGTTGTTGTTGTAACGAATTTTCTTCTTCCCCAATTGCCGGGGCTTCCGAGTGCAACACCATGCAGACCTTCCATGTGACCCGAAGCTTTAATTCCTAATCTTGCAACTGTTGGATTTGTGCTCAGGCATGAAATCTTTTCATCTATAGTTAGTAACGAAATGATATTGTCAATTCGCTTTTCGATATCGACACCAGGATCCTGGAATGGATACCGGAATTTTGTTTGTGCCTTGCTATCAACCATAAGTAGAAAAGTAATAAGCAAAGACAACAGCTTAATAAAACCGGAACTCATTCTTTTTCTATCGCGGTAAGCAAAAGCAATGTTGCACTCCGGGAGCAGATTAATCATCCGGGTAGAACAACAACAGTTAGCTAAAGGAAGTAATGACACGATGTAAACATATCAAAAATTGAGAAAGATATTCCTGACTAGAGTTGTCGTAAATCAACATAGCCATCCATTGAATTCAGCATAAAAGCAAAAATCCATTCCTAAAAGAAATGGACTTTTCCCTGCAAAGAAATAATTAAATTATTTCCTAATTCACCCTGATATTTTTAATAGTTCTCTCTATCATAGGAGGTATCATCCTTCCTCCCATCCGGTTTAGCTTGTAGGTAAACGTTAGCATGAAGAAGCGTTTCAAAACACTGTTCTGCACATCCTCAATATAGTTGCTTCCCACATTGCGGTACACACTTACATTCTGGTCCAGGATATCAAATACAGATGCTTTCAGCTCTCCCCTTTTATTCTTAAACAACTCTTTTGCAAAGCTGGCATTCCACATTGCATAACTCTGGTTATAACCATCAGTACGGCCCGTATAAAAAGTATAATCAAAATCAGACGCCAGGGTGAAGCCCTTTGGCAAAGTATAGGTGGCGTCTATTGAATAGTTATGAGTGAAATAAGCATTGTTATTCCTCGACTGAACCGAATAGTTTACAGAGTTGTAATTCACACTGGCATTAACCCCGAGGTCCAGCTTTTCTTTATAATTATAATTCAGCCTGAGGTCTTCAGCTACATTAAGGTTCTTTGTATAATTCTTCACCCTGTTGATCATATTCGCATCCTGGTTCAACGACATGCGTGTGGTGGTATTGAAGTTCCCTCCTTTAAGGTTCTTAATCGGAAATCCGAGCATGAAGTTTCCTGAGATGTTATATACACCATTAATGTTAATGGGTGTAGTCAGCTGCACACCACCCGGCTGCTGCTCTATAGCAGAGGCAATCCTGTTGGAAGTATTGCTGAAATTAAGAAAAGCAAACAGCGTCCTGAAGGTGATGACATCAAAGTTGTTATAACTCAACATCAGGTTGTTTGAGAATTCCTGCTTCAATGCCGGGTTTCCTTTTGAGATATAAGGGTAATTAGAGATGTCAGTAACATCCTGTAACTGTGTAGCACTGGGTTGATTGGTACGACCACGGTAGTTGAGTCGCAATGCCCTGCTACGTGCGAACTGGTAGTTGAAAGAAGCGGTTGGAAACAGGTTGGTAGATTTCTGTACCAGGTCTTTTGCTTTGGAGATATTATTGCTTTCCAAGTTCGTTTCCTGTACAGCAAAACCCAACTGGTAATTATATTTCTTTTTTACTACCCTGAAGTTCGTTCCTACCCTGTCGTAAATATTTGAGTTCTCGAACTTGTTGGTTAGCGAATCAATAACTCTATCATATTTACCTGTGCTAACATTATAGTTCGAAGTTATCCTGTCTGAAAGGCTGCGGTTATCTCCATGATTATAATTCACCTCCAGCACCTTGTCCCTTGCAATGGGTTCCGTATAAGAAATAGAAGCTCCATAGTTGTGCGTCTCACTTGATGATTGTGTTTCGTAATCCGTATTCCTTTCATACCACTTATACCCTGCACTGTTGTAATACTTGGAATGAATCGCACTATACCCATCCCTGTCATTATTGCTCAATGTATTATTCAGATTGAGTGAGAACGTCCTGCCGGGTTTGCGAAAACGTAATCTCCACAACAGGTTATTGCTCCAGTTGTACCCATTGCCTGTATTGTTATTCATTGTACGGCTTTCATTTGTTTTATATATTCCTGAAAGCTTCGAAACATCCGACATTAAAGTATCATCTGAAAAACTTTGAGAGTTCTGGAAGTTTATATTAGGTGAGTAAATAATGGAATTGAATGAGTCAATTGTGTAAATAAGATTCAGGTTAAACCTGTGGTTATTATTCGTGCTCTTGTTATAGGTATTATCATCTGTGTTAAGAGATGAATC
>JBLNAY010000270.1:0-7077 GCA_050259715.1 Candidatus Dadabacteria bacterium | reverse complement strand
CAATCAGTGATAGACTTGTTGTCTTCATTTACGTATGATTTAAGAAATTAAAAGTACTAATAACTGATGAACTTAAAGATGAAGAATATCAAAGGATGTGAGAATAGAAGATCAAAAACCTCAAACGTCAAATGTGAGATGCGACACTTTAAAAATGAAACGGAATTAGTAAGATTCTCAATGTAAGTATCGGCAGCAATTAGACCTTTATTTTACTCCTAAACTAACATTAAACGTTAAACCCTTAAACCTTTAACTCCCAAAGCAGCTATAGCATTCTTTTTGCAGTCTTTTTAAAAAATACCTGTATGTTTTCAACCTACCGTTTGCCAAGCTTTTTAGATTATCTATCTGATCATTATTACCAGCTCTATAAAAAGTATGTGGGAAGGTTAACTGAATTATTTCCTTCATCTCAACCGGCAGATAACCTCGTCATTGCAGAAGATGATACCACTACTGAAGAAGAAGATATGTTCATTTTACAGCTGTGGAGGAAGTACATAGGATAATCATTTGGAATTTTGAATTTTGAATTTGAGATCATTCATTGAACGTTCGTTACCCTCCGTTTTCCTGAACACTTTTGATAGCTGTTTTCCCTAAAGTATGGTGCCGGTTAGTATAGCGTTTGGTAAGCTTTTGCATAGCTTTTGCATGGAGTAAAGCCGTTCAAAAGCTTTGCAAAAGCTTACCATACTCCATATAAACAGGCAGGAAACTTTATCACAATAACTTATTTCCAGAACAGATGCGATTACTTAATTTTTACCGGAGGACGTTGTTAAATTTCCATGAAGTAGCTTAGTGTTATTGTGAATACATATACAGCAAAATTTATTGTAGGCTTACTACCGGGTGAACCATTAGACTCACTGTCAAAAAGAATGGATGAACTGGAAAGAGCACCTATTGGCAATGTGCCGTGGCCGGAATTTAGTTATCAACCTATGGTTTCATTTGCTCTCGCGTATGATGTTGAAAACATTTACCTCAAGTATTATGTGGAGGAGCATGCAACAAGGGCTATCTACACAGAAATACATGACCCGGTTTTTAAAGATAGTTGTGTTGAATTCTTTGTGAGGTTTGGAAAAGAATCTTCCTATTATAACTTAGAATTCAATTGTCTTGGGGTATGCCTTGGTGGTTACCGCACCGGCAGGGAGAGCAAAACGATAATTGCTGCTGAACTATTGCGAAAGATTAAAAGTATTACCGTTTTTGACAGGAACCCCGGGGAAGCATTCGAAAACAAATGGCAAATCACTTTAATGATTCCGCTATCTTCTTTTTGTTACTCTAACATTGGGAATTTAAAAGGAGAAAACGCACGGGCCAACTTCTACAAGTGCGGCGATGACTTACCGCAGCCACACTACCTTTCATGGTCACCGGTTGATACACCACAACCCGATTTTCACCGCCCTGAATTCTTCGGTGTTTTACAATTCAGGTAACCTGGGTATGAGACTTGTTTCATAATAAAAGAAGCAGGGCTGTAAATAAATGCAGCCCTGCTTTGTATTACCCGTAAAAAATATGCTATAAGTTAATTACATTTCTTTGCGAATTAAGGCATTACTTAATTCTACCGGCGGCCTTTTATCTCTTGGATCCAAACGGCCGGTCAGTGTTCTTAAGAAGGCAACGATGTTATCTACCTCTTGTTGATTTAAGTCTTTATTCAACTGGGCCTTAGCCATCACCCTTACAGCAGTGGGGAGATCCTTTACACTTCCATCATGGAAATAGGGATAGGTACCAGATACATTACGGAGACTTGCCACTTTAAACACATCTTTATCTGCAGCATTTTTAGTTACAGCTTTTCTGCCTTCGTCATTTGTCTTACTCCCGGTTAAGGTGCGATAATCAGCTGTGACTCCAAATTTCATTAATGCACTTCCACCAATAGCAACCCCATTATGACAGGAGGTGCAACCACTTTGAATAAACAGTTGCAAGCCAGCTTTTTCTTCAGTTGTAATGGCATTCTTATGACCGGCGAGGTATTCATCAAAACTGGATGGAGTGACAAGTGTACGTTCGAAAGCACCAATAGCTTTACCAACATTATCAAACTTTACTGGTTTAGGTTCGCCGGGAAAAGCATCCCTGAATAATTTATTGTAAGTTTTATCCTTTGTCAACCTTGCCATAAGTATGTCCTTGTGTGGCATTGCCATTTCAACAGGATTCATAATTGGCATTACGGCCTGCTCTTCAACATCTTTTGCTCTTCCATCCCAAAATTGAGAACTATGTAAAGCTGCATTCAATACGGTTGGAGAATTACGCGTTCCGGTTGTTTTGCCGTCATCACCGAGTGAGGTAGGTTTGTTATCCACTCCAAACGTATTCAGATTATGGCAGGTATTGCAGCTTTGACTTCCTTTGTTGGATAACCTGTTGTCATAATAAAGCACCTTCCCAAGATGAACCTTAGCTTCTGTAACGGGATTCTCACTATTATCAGCAATAGCAGGAACGGTATCGAACAAAGTAATTGCTGCCTTATATAATGAATCTTCAGTCCATACGGTGGATTTACTGGATTGATGGCAGGAGAAAAAGCCAACCAATAAAACAGCAGTAAGTAAAAAGAGGAGCTTTTTCATATTCGCAAGTTTCGGCTAAATTACCAGCGGGTAATAAAAAAAGTACTGACCATGAGCATTAAAAACACTGATTGTAAATATGGTATAGCAGTTTAGCTCATCAATGGAATAAACCTAAGTGACTGGTTTTTATTAAGCAAGGTCCATTTTCATCTCCTGGTGTTCTCTCAATAACATAGTTTCTCCTTTACTTAACAGTATCCTGGCATCCACTGCCACCAACGAATCTCCTCTTCCAATTAAAGGATTAATATCCATCTCCCTGATTTGCGGGCAGCATTCCAGCAGGGCACACAATTTCATCATTGTCTCTGCGATGATATTTTCATTAACCCCCGCTTTTCCCCTGGCCCCTTTAATAAGCGGGTAAGATTTTAAATGCCGGATCATGCTTAAACATTCTTCTTTCGATAATGGTGCAAGTCCATACGAAACATCCTTAAATACTTCGACAAAAATGCCTCCAAGGCCACACACTAACTGGTAACCGAATTTTTCATCTGCCTTAGCTCCTACAAAGATTTCCATGCCCACGAGTTGCTTTTGCATAATCACTCCATCTGCACCCTCCTTAGCCATCAGCTTATCGTAAGATAGTAAGACCTGCTTATTATTTCGAATTCCGATTATGACACCTCCGCCATCCGATTTGTGCACTAGTCCGGAAACTTTCATCACCAGCGGAAACCCTATATCATTAGCATAGGCAAGGGCTTCCTCTTTAGAATTAATCACATATTGTTTTACCGTAGAAATACCGGCAGCGTTTAGTAATTCAAAAACATCCGCAGCAGGTAAATAGCCATCTTTTGAATTCAAAACAATATCACTGATTCTTTCTTTATCAACAACAGGCAGCACAGGATCCCTATATGGAGCATGCATTTTATTAACTCTCGATAACACATAACCGAAAGTGACTTCATCGGTGAAATTTACATGTCCCATTGCATGAAAATGACTCACTTCATCAGCAGCCTGTAATATAGAAGGTAATATGGGGAAAATAGGTTTTACACAGGTCTTCATTTTCTCATGCAGTACCCTATACGCATCATCCACACTGCCCATACCTGTTGTTCCGAATACAACAACAGATCCATCTATTTCATCACATTCGTTTTCAACGAAGTCGAGTATTTCACCAAGCTGGCCTGCAGTACCGGTAGCAAGGAAATCAATTGGATTACTAACAGAAGATCCCGGAAGGAGCTTTGAAAGTAGTTGATCGGCTTTTGGTCCTTCCAATTTGGGAACCTTCATTCCGCCTTTCACTAATATATCCGTCAACATCACACCTGGCCCACCGGCATGAGTGATTACAGCAAGACGGTCACCTCTCAGCTGTTTTATAGTAAATATTTCAGCTACATACACCAACTCAACACGGCTATAACACCTGATGATACCTGCTTTCCGGAATAAAGCACTTACTGCAGAATCGGAACCTGCAAGGGCCCCCGTATGGGAGGAAACTGCCCGGGATCCCGCTTCAGTATTCCCAGCCTTAATAGCTGCCATCCGGCAGCCTTTGTTTACAAGTGATCTTGCATGCTTTAAAAAACGATCCGGATCTTTAATCTGCTCCAGGTAAAGTAGTTTTATCCGGGAGCTCTTGTCAGTATCAAAAGTTTCATCCCAATACTGCAATACATCTTCCACACCAATTTGAGCACTGTTTCCAACGGAAAAAATGTCCCTGAACATAAGGCCTCTTGGAATTGCTGTTTCCAGGATGTAAACCATCGTTGCCCCAGAAGCTGAAACACAATCACAACCCATAGGATCATAGCCGGGGATAGGTCCGGCAAAAACACCTTTGTAACTACCGGTGATCATTCCAATACAATTTGGTCCTATCAATGTTCCTCCTATCTTGTTAACCAGCTTCACGCACCTTTGTTCCTTTTCTTTACCCTCGCAGCCAGTTTCACTAAAGCCTGCTGAGAAAACTATAAAAGTTTTGCAGTTTTTCTGATATGCAAGCACCTTAATACATGATTCTACATACTGTGCTGCAATAGCTATGATGGCAAGATCCACTGTAGGTAAATCGGCGGTAGCAGGATAGCAATTGACGCCCTGTACTTTTTGTTCTTTCGGATTAACAGCATATAGTTTTCCTTTATAGCTGTGTGCAAGAATGTTAGCTAATACTTTACCTCCGGGTTTGGATGTATCATTTGAAGCTCCAATAATAGCAATGCTTCCAGGATTAATAAGGGTATCCGTGATCATATAGCAATGGGTATCACTTTGGGTGACAGCGCCAAAATAGATTTTCAGAAGCGAATAAAAGGTGATTGGAGTCAGGTAGAAGTAAAACCTTCTATAGGTTCCGGCTGTAGATAATAGTGGAGCTTAGAATCTTTTTCCGGATTTAATAAATGCTGCAAGGATGTTGGGTCTAGCTTTATGATTGATAAATTCAAAAACATACAAAATCTAAATTGAAAACATGAATAACGATGTTGATTTAAGTAAGGAATTAGATGTAAGGGTGCTTGTCCCAATTAAGCGCCATGAATTGCTGTTGAAAATTTTTAAAGAGCTCCCCGCAGGAGAAAGTTTTGTATTCATAAATGATCATGATCCAGTACCGCTTTATTATGAGTTCAAATCGATATTCGGGGATGTGGTTGGATGGCAATATCTAAACCGTGGAGGCAGGGAATGGAAGGTAAAGGTTACACGTACAGAAGCTTCAGAAGGTCGTAAGTCCAACGACATTGCCACACTCCTGGACCTCCGGAAAGTAGATAAAAATGAATGGAAACAGGTGGTTTTTCACAGGTACGGTATGATGGAAGAAGGAACTACTATGGAACTTATAGCAAGGGAAGATCCGAAGGAAATACATGACATCTTCAATAACAAATTTAAAGGACAGCATAGCTGGAAATACTTAAAAGAAGTTCCAGCTGAATATGTAATTCATATAAAGAAAGAAGGTAACACCGGGTTTGGAGATGAAGGCTTTTCGGTTGTGAATGAATTCGACTTACGTCCCTTTCCGCCAACGGAACGTCATGAAATGTTTTATAAAGCTTTTGCTGACATAAAGCCTGGAGAAGCGTTTGAGTTTATCAACGATCATGATCCGAAACCACTGTATTACCAAATGGAGGCAGAGAGTAAAGAGCCATTCAGGTGGGAATATCTTCAAAAAGGTCCCGATGAATGGAAAGTGCGGGTGATTAAACTAAAGGAGTAAACTTCGGGAAAGAACTGCTATTACGCATTAGAAGTTACTTTGCTATTGCATCAAAGTCATGCCCGGCTCTCTGCAATGTCCGTTTGGCAACATCTAATGCGTAATCTGCTTTATTAAATTGTTGCACCGGAACTTCAGTAGCAGTTTCCAACTGTTCTAATAAGTTCTGTGTTTCACTTGCCGTCAACCCTTCACATATATCATACATACCACCGGGTTCTTCTTCCAATACATCATGTTTTTCCAATACATGTCGCAATACCTTGATCACTTCTTTACTGGGAGGGACCACCATCAAGGCTGTTAATGCTCCATGATCCAGGCGAAGTTTGGCAGCAAGTGGCACAGGAGTTCCGCCATTGGCCTTTTGCGCTGCAGGAAAAAGTATTTTCTCTTCCATTTTAATATGCTTCAATAATCCTGTGCGAAACCGGTGGTAATACTCCATATTGATCCTATTCAGATCTTCAGTCGCTTTATCTAGAAGATCCTCAATTCTGCGGTGATCAGTGGTAAAAAATTGATACAGGGGTTTGTTCATATGACAATGAAATTAAACGATTTCTTCCTGCAACGGGATTTTCAATATAAATATAGATCTACAGGTCTCCATAAGCATTTTTTTAACACATCCATTCCTGATATTGCTCATATTCAACAAGTTGTATAATCATGTTTCAGACCTATTTATCTCAGTTTAATCACAGCACTGCCTGTATAGTTTTGTCCTTGCATTAAAAATTGAAAACATGATGACGAAGTTGAAAAGTGTTGTCCAGGTGTCCCGGGTTCTGCTGTTGGCTGCTATTGCAGTAGCGCTATCTGTTCCCGCACTTGCACAAACTGTAAAGAAAACCGCTTCCTATGACATTACCGTTAAGGGCTCCTCTAACCTGCACGACTGGACAATGAAAGCCAAAGGTTCCGGCATGGAAGCTAACATGAACATGGCTCCCGGTGTAAGTTACCTCGCAGGTATTCCGTCTTTAAGCTTTACCCTCCCGGTAAAGAGCTTAAAGAGTAACGAAAGCCTGATGGACGAAAGGGCTGCCAGGGCGCTCAATGCTGATAAGTTTCCAACAATCAGCTTTAAGCTTACCGATGCTACCGTTTCAGGTGCTCAGCAAAACAAAGCACAACTGAATGTTACCGGTCTGCTGACCATCTCCGGTGTTGCCCGCCAGCTTACTTTGGCTGCCAGCTCTGTCACCAACGCTGATGGCTCTGTGATTGTAACCGGCT
>JBLNAY010000269.1:0-6496 GCA_050259715.1 Candidatus Dadabacteria bacterium | reverse complement strand
GTTTGCGCAACCAGTCGATGGCAGCTTCGAAGTCACCACCTGTTTCTGTAAGAGCCTTACGGCAATCCATCATTCCCGCGCCGGTTGCCTGGCGCAGCTTATTAATATCCTGGGCTGTTATTGTTGCTGTTGACATATTTTCAATTTGAAAATTTGGTAATTTGAAAATTTGGCAATGATTGAACTTATTTCAATCATTGCCGGGGATTACATCGGGAATACCAATTAGGATCAACGATTTGAAATGCACCTAATTTTCAAATTGGCACATTTTCAAATCTTCAAATTATCCTATCTTCTTCCACCACCAGGTCCGCGACCACCGGCAGAACCTCCGCCTTGAGTGCGACGACGTTGACCACCCGGGCCTCCAGGTCCACGACCGGGGCCACCAGGTCCGCGACCGGCACCACCGCCCTGGCCACCACGTCCACCGCGACCGCGACCAGCTTCAGCTTGTGCTTCGGCTTCCATGCGGGCAGCTTTCTTTTCATTCTCCTGGTCAACATTTGCATCATCACCTTCTTCATCTTTTGCAGCCTGGCGTTCAGCCAAACCTTCTGCAATAGCTGCTGTGATGTAGTTGGTAACGATAGCTATTGATTTGGTAGCATCGTCATTTGCAGGTATAGCAAAGTCCACCTTGTTAGGATCACAGTTGGTATCTACCACGCCGAATGTGCTAATGCCAAGACGTTTTGCTTCTGCCAGCGCAATATGCTCATGACCGATGTCCACAATGAATAAAGCTGCAGGGATACGTCCCAGTTGAGCAATACCGCCCAATACTTTTTCCATCTTTTCTTTATCACGGCTCAATGTCAGGCGCTCTTTCTTGGTGATAGAGTCGAATGAACCATCACCGAGCATTTTATCAATGCTCTGCATTTTCTTCACGCTCTTACGAACCGTGTTGAAGTTGGTGAGCATACCACCCAACCAACGCTCTGTTACGAAAGGCATCCCTACGCGCTGTGCACATTCGGACACTATATCTTTTGCCTGCTTTTTAGTACCGACAAAAAGGATCTTTTTACCGGAGCGGGCAATTTGTTTTAAGGCAGCGGCAGTTTCCTGCATCGCCTCAGTTGTTTTATTCAGGTCAATGATGTGAATGCCTTTCTTCTCTGCGAAGATGTAAGGCAACATCTTTGGGTTCCACTTCTTTTTCAGGTGTCCAAAGTGTACACCGGCTTCAAGGAGTTGCTGCTGTAAGGAAGTGTTTTGTTCCATTTGTTATTATTAAAGTAGTTGTTATTGAAGTTCAAAGTCAGAAGTTCAGAGTTCAGAGCTAAAAAGTTTAAACCCTGAACCTTGAACTTTAAACCGTAATTATCTCTTAGAGAACTGGAAGCTTCTACGTGCTTTCTTCTTACCAAACTTCTTACGCTCAACAGAACGCGGGTCACGTTTGAGTAAGCCGGCAGCTTTCAGAACCGGGCGGTATTCAGCATTTATTTCTACCAACACACGGGCAATACCCAACATGCATGCTTCTGCCTGTCCTTTTACACCACCGCCGACAGCATTGATCTTCACATCAAATTTGTCAGTAGCTTCAATAGCTTTTAAAGGTCTTTCCACCTGGTTTTGTAAATACACCAGCGGGAAGTAAGTTTTATAATCTTTATCATTTACAGTGATAGAACCGGAGCCGCGGGAGACGAATACTCTCGTTACAGCTTCTTTACGGCGACCAACACTATTTTTTTGTTTTTCCATTTCTTTCTTTTTCTAATGTTAGAAATTCAGTGGTTTAGGTTGTTGTGCGGTGTGTGGATGTTGATCACCTACATACACAAATAATTTCTTGTACATCTTGCGACCGAGGCGATTTTTAGGAAGCATTCCCTTAACCGCTCTTTCGATGATCACTTCAGGACGGCGTTTCAGAAGATCCTTTGCCAGTTCTTCTTTACGTCCACCGGGATAACCGGTATAGTGATCGTAGATCTTTTCATCTAACTTGTTACCGGTGAATTTGATCTTGTCGCAATTCGTTACAATTACGAAATCGCCACAGTCCACGTGAGGTGTGTAGTATGCTTTATTCTTACCGCGCAGTACAGCAGCGATACGAGCACACATACGACCCACGGTTTGATTGGTACCGTCCACAACATACCAGTTACGTTGTACGGTAGCCGCGTTTGCATGTTTTGTTGTAAAATGTAGTTTACTCATTGAGAAAAGCTTTGAGCTGTAAACTTCCGGTCGAAGTACAGCAGTTAAAAAAATAAACAACAGGACCATCCTCCTGGTGTTTCCCTACTCGCAGCTTGTAGCCCATGGCTCGTAGCTTTTTTCGGGAGCGCGAAGATAGGAGATTGCAGAGCCAAAAGTGCAGCAAAAGGTGCGAATATTTAGACACACCCTTGTAAGTAGTTGATTTACAATAAAATTTTTGACCAGTTTTATAAATGATTAACGATTAGAGAGCATTTCACCGGTCAGGTTAAATCCCTTTTTATCGCTGAAATTCATTAGAATAATCTTCCCTGTAATTCGGAGGAAATGCAGGCAGCCAAAATTAGTTGCAAACAACCTCCGATAGAGCTCCAGTGTTTCTCACATGAGTCGCTCACGCTATTCGCACGCAATTAGCACGGAATTATATAACAATTAGCACGGAATTAATAGCGTGCTAATAGCGTGCTAATTGTTATCTAATAGTGATCTATTAGTGATCACTATCCATGGAAGGTCAGGAGTTAGGGGTTAGCGGTTGGAGGGGGTCTAACCCGCCATACCCCAAAAACCTTTTAAATACAAGAAAGTATTTATATCTTGTTCCCAACCAAAATCAATACTGACAATGAGATTCCCCGCATTGCTTGTGTCCCTTTTATTGTCCGGGATGGCTTTCAGCCAGAAACAATTGCCTACAGATGTTCATCGCTATGTAAAACAGGATACCGCCCAGGTTCCCACAGAAGCACAGCTGAAAACCTTACTGGGAAACATATATGCTAAGGCTTACAAGTCGCTGACCGTTATCGAAAGAGCAGATGTTGACAAGGATATTAAGGAAATCGGCAAGGACGGCAGCGTATTGGGTGCTTTACAGTTATCGACCACAGCCAATGTATTGACTGCTACTAATCATTCTCCCTCTGTGGCTCTGTGTTTAAGTGTGGCAACAGTACAGGCGAACCCGGGAAACACACTGCTGTTAAATAATCTCGGGGCACTGTTACATAAACTAGATTCCCTGAAGCCGGCACTGAAAGTTCTTTTATATACCAAATCTTTAAATAATAAATCTCCAATACTTTTTACCAACTTAGGAAATGTTCTGTTTGAAATGTATGATGACCGGAATGCGGAGGTCTTTTATAACAGGGCTCTTCGAATAGATGACCGGTTTACTGAGGCGAGGCAGGGACTTATCTTATGCTATTTAAAACGAAAAGATCTGCAGAAGGCGTATGAAGAATTATTAAGAGGGGTCACCGAAGTGCACTTTTCTCCTGTTTCAAAGAAGTTACTTGACCTTACTAAATACTCGAGGGAGAAGGACAGGAGAAAATCAGATCCAACCCCTCCTCCTCCATTGCCAAAGCTTAATCCTATGTGGCCGGAGGAGAAAACACCGGTTCCCGTGGAAAAGCTCCAACTGCCGGACTTTCCTGACTGGCCAAGCCGGGAAGCTTTTTTTAAAGCAGACAAAGCTTTAAGCAACTGGAATAAAGAAATAAATGCAGAATATGGCAAGTCTCAGGATGACTTAATGGCGGCTGGCCAAACTGAAATCCGGAAGCTTAATGAGATCATGAAGTTGCCACTGGCAGAGCAACAAAAAGAGATGAAAAAGATAACGAGCAATTTCCGAAAAGATAAATTGATATATGGAGTGGAGTTACTGGAATTTTATTTTGATGACCGGTTGGAGAAACTGTTTTATCAGCGTCAATTAAATGATAAAGCACTTTCAGCAAAGTTTGATAAAAGTTTCAAAGAATGGGCAGGGGCTTACGAAGCACAGGCACCGGAGATGATGAAAAAATTTGCCAGTGATCCCGGCAAAACAGCAGCATGGGCAGTTGAAAAATGTAAGGAAAAACAGGTGTTAATAGATAATTACTACCAGGACTGGAGAAAGATGAGTAAAGAGTGGCATAATACAACTACGGATGCCCTCAGGGAATACTGGATTTATACAGAGCAGTACCTGAATCAATCGTATGATATGAACTGCTACAATGAAATAGATGCACGGAGACGGATGTATGTGTATTCTAAAATGGCGGTGTTCTCTAATATTTACCCGATATCGGCTTTTGCAATGAATGTTATGGGTATAGACCTGGCCGGGGGATTAAATGGTAAATGTGCGGAACCTCCTCCACCGCCTGAACCTGAAGCTACAGCTTTCGATACTAAAGTTCCAAAAGGAAAAGGTCCTGATTGCCCATGGAAAGATGGTGAAAAATTCAAGATTGGTTTCGGTCCTGCATCATTAAATCTTGACTGCACCAGCTTTGAGATTGAATATGCAGAGGGAATTGCTGGCTCCTATAAGTACGATTTTAAAGACCATGAAACAACGATTTTCCTGGGGGGAGGAATAAAGGAAGAATTTGGCGTAGCCGATTTTTCAGCGAAAGCAGGCGGCTTTGTAAAAATTAACAGCAAAGGTGACATCATTGATATGGGTCTCACAGCTGAACAAGGTTCTTCGCTTAACTTTCATGGAAACAATTTTGGCAGTTCATTCGGAGTAACGGCAACGAGTACGGGTGTAAAAGGAGATTTTGGAATAGAACTCTCGAGAACTGTATTCAATTAAAAACAGTCATAGTTTTTCTATTTTAAACACAAGTAGCTTTGTAACATCCTGGCGCCCAGGAGAATCCCTAAACAGGTGCTTAACGGCATTGATAGCTGTTAACTTATCACCAACTGCTTAAAAGGTACGTAAGGGCAGTTAGATGTTTATTGATCACAAATTCGTATACCCAATAGTGTGAAACAGTTTTCTAATCCTGGCATGGCATGTAAATAGTAGCAGGTAAACATTGAGAACAGGAAAGCAACAAAACTCGCATTCCCCAGGTGACTTACTTATTTGTGTGTAACCCGGTAACAGGAAACAAAAGTTTATAGCTGCCTTCCTGTTGCACTACCCCCGGGCGAGTCTTAGCAATGATTACCATCAGGTACTCTACTGATGTGCGTCACGGCAGGAACATCAACCCTGGTGTATCTTTCAAGTATATCACCCTGTAAACCAAACCAAACTATGCACCAACTTTACCTCCTGAGAAGGCATTTAGCTCTATTCAGCTTCCTGCTATTAGTCACTTTTCCAGTTTCAGCCCAGGATGAATTATTGGATCCTCACACCCAGCCTCAATTCGTCAATGAATTGCCGGTGCCACCAGTGATCTCCGCCTTGAGTGGAGGAACATTCACTATCAGTGTTTCTCAATTTGATCAGTGGCTTGGACTTGTCAACCCCTCTAACGGGCAACACCTGTCAACAAAAGTATGGGGATATAATGGCCACTATCCGGGGCCTACCATACTGGCAAAAAAGAATACACCGGTAGATGTTTTCTGGCGTAATGAACTTGTTAATAGCAGTGGCGAGCCGCTACCTCACCTTCTACCCGTTGATCCAACGCTCCACTGGGCCTATAATATGGACCCCAGCCAGGGTGGTGTGGGACTTGAAATGCTGAATCAGTATGGCGTTCCATTGGTGACCCATTTACATGGAGGTCACACTGAAGCGGCCAGTGACGGCTTACCGGACATGTGGTTCAGCCCGCGCTTTACCAGGAAAGGAGAAGGTTTCATCAAAGGAGATGTTGAACCTTTCCATTATGCAAATAGCCAGGAGGCAGCAACCCTATGGTATCATGATCATGCGATGGGCATCACACGTTTGAATGTTTACGCAGGACTGGCTGGCTTTTACCTGCTTACCGATAACAATGAAATAAGTCTACGGCAAGCAGGCATCCTGCCACCGGCACAGTATGAACTTGGCCTCGCTATACAAGACAGAATGTTTAAACCTGATGGCAGTTTATTTTATCCATCTGCACCACCATTACCAGGGGAGCCGTCACCATCAGTTCTCCCCGAATTCTTCGGAGATTTCATTTTGGTGAATGGTATGACCTGGCCTGTTTTACAGGTAGAGCCGAGACAGTATAGGTTTCGCATGTTGAATGGTTCTGACTCAAGATTTTATAACCTGTTTCTTTCCAGTGGCCAAAGCTTTATACAAATCGGTTCTGACGATGGCCTATTGATGCAGCCTGTTAACCTGCAGCAGGTATTGATGGGGCCGGGAGAAAGAAAAGATATAATTCTTGACTTTTCTGACCCGAAACTCTGGGGGCAAACCATCATTTTACATAACAATGCCAAGACGCCATTTCCAAAAGGTGAACCGGTTGATCCGCAGACTACAGGTAGAATAATGGCATTTAAGGTAAATGTCCCCCTGAATAGTTCCTTTGCAGCCACACACGTAACAGGGCCG
>JBLNAY010000268.1:0-5761 GCA_050259715.1 Candidatus Dadabacteria bacterium | reverse complement strand
TTGGTGAGTGGATCAACTTTGAAACCTATGCTGTTTTTGATGGGCAGGATATGGTAGTAAAATCCTATACGGGTAAAGACGATAAAATATACCGCAACTGGTGAAGTATTTCTTATCCATATTGTTTGTGCTCCTGGCCTGTGTAACTTTTGGCCAGTCAAAAGATTCAGCATTTAAGTTTCTGAAGTTTTATGAAGGCGATATATCCAATGCAGCTTTAGATAATTTGGGTGACCTGTATTTAGTATCATCAACTGGCCAGGTAAAAAAGTTTGGTCCGAATGGTGATTCATTGGCTGTATTCAATGGTATTCGCAACTATGGGAAGCTATACAATATTGATGTTTCCAATCCATTGCGGCTACTCCTGTTTTACAAAGATTTTTCTACTGTTGTCATTTTAGACAGATTATTGGCCAACCGTGCCACTCTTGACCTAAAGAAATATTCCATCCTGCAGCCATCAGCTATTGGGCTTTCCTATGATAATAACATATGGGTGTATGATCAGTATGATAATAAGCTGAAGAAAATAGATGAGCAGGGAAATAAGTTGATGGAAACACCGGATTTCAGGAGCATATTCAACCAGGTCATTTCTCCACAACGTATAATCAATGATGATGGCTACGTGTACCTCGCAGACAGTGCACAAGGCATCTTTGTTTTTGATAATTATGGCTCTTTTAAACGGAACATTAACCTAACAGGGTGGAACAGCATTGAAGTAAAGAATGGAGGAATCATCCGCAGTACAACGAAAGAGGTAATTCTTTATAATCCCACAAGTTTCAGAGACTTCACCCATACATTACCTTCTTCTTTTAAACCCTATATTCATTCATTCACCAGTAATAATAAATTCATCACCTTCACAGATAATGAGCTAAGGATATACCAGTTGTCTTATTGATAAATGATGAATGTATAATTTAGTTGAATAATGCCTGAATTTTTGAATCGTATATTCTGGGGTAACACTGTCGAGAGTTATGTATGGACATTGGGTGTTATCCTTCTCGTTTTAATATTAAATAAGCTAATAACCAATCTGCTGGCTATTCTCTCCCTGCGCCTGTTCCAGAAGCGATGGAAATCTGTTAGCCAACAGCAGTTTGTAAAATTGATCATACACCCCTTTGGGATTTTTCTTGTGATCACTGTTTCGATTATTGCTTTTTACAGGCTGCACTATCCACCGGAGTTTCATTTCACTATTTACAAATACACCTTCCAGCGTGTACTGCTTTCAATTGCCATAACCATACAGATTCTATCCTTTATATGGCTGGTGATGCGTGTTATTGATTTCATTGCAGGTGTAATGCAAACCCGTGCTGATTCAAACCAGCAGAGATCTGAAACGCAACTGATTGTGTTCTTCAGGGATTTCATTAAGGTGCTGCTTGGTATCATCGGTATTATGCTGGTATTGCATGAAGCCTTTGCTTACAACGTAACGAGTTTATTAACTGGATTAAGTATTGTTGGTGCAGCTATAGCATTGGCTTTAAGAGAAAGCCTTGAAAATCTTATTGCCTCTTTTGTCATTTTCTTTGATAAGCCATTTACCACAGGTGACTTTGTGAAGGTGCAAAATGTTTCCGGTGTAATAGAACGAATAGGCTTACGCAGTACAAGAGTGCGGACTACAGATAAATCCTATGTTACTGTGCCCAATAAACAAATGGTGGATTCCATTCTCGATAATATTTCCCTGAGATCGCAGATCAGGGGAGAGATCCAGTTAAATCTAAGCTTAAGAACTCCACCCGCTAAAATTGAGCAACTTCGAAACGAGGTACATGCTTATATTAATAACATCAAAGAAGTTCAATCGAACACTGTTCTATTTAATGAGATCCGGCTACAAGCCTATATCCTGTTTATTGAGTTCTTTACTCCACCTATTCAGTGGAGTGAGTTTACAGCTATAAAACAAAATATCAACTTCTTCATCTTACAATCAATGGAAAAACTGGAGATATCCATTGAGCCCGAGGTTTATCAACCTTCAAAAGAATAATTAATATTGTACATAAATAAAAAGGAGATAGTGAATACCTATCTCCTTTCCTGTATTCATTAAGTATAACTAATTATTTTCCGGCAGCAGCTAATATTTGTCCGATCTCTTTATCTGGCATTCCTATTCTGCCATATTCCACTATTCTTCCAATCTCTTTCCCGTTTTTCATTAAGATAAATGTAGGGACATTTGTTATGTTGAAAGCTTCTGACAGATTCTGGATGGTTTTTTTACTCCTATCGACACCCAGGAGAGTAATGCGGCTTTCGGGAAATCCCGCGGCATCTGCCAAGGCATAAAACTGTGGTAAGATATGTTTGGTATCTCCACACCAGGTACCTCCAAAGGCAATGATATTAAGGGAGTCTTTGTTTGCTTTAAGTTGTTGAATGGAATTTTGGTCGGGGGTGAAGCCCTTTTGATTTTCAGCAAACCAGCTGAATGCTGTATCAGATACTAAATCTTTTTTTGAGATAAATCCTTTGATAACCTTACTTCCATTTGACGCGTCCCTGCTTACTTCAGGAGCCTGTGCAAGGGTTATTGTATAAGATATGATCAGAGCAGTTAATACCAGTAGTCTTTTCATAAAGTAAATAATGATCAAAGTTAAGATGATCATTGAGCTCAAATGGTTGTGTATAGGTTAAAGATCGTTAGAGACTTGCCTTTAACTCGAGGAGAAAAGATCTTAGCTTTTGAAGTGACTGGATCATCTCTTGTTTTTGCGTCACTTGTCGGGCTTTTTTCAAATAATCTTTAGCACCAGGTATGGTGAATTTTCTTCTTCTTAGAAGGTCATGAATGATTTGGAGATTTTTGATATCAATGGGGCGGAAGAAACGATCGCCTTTACGATTTTTGCGGGGTTCAAGAATATCAAATTCTTTTTCCCAATACCTTAAAAGTGAGTTATTCACTTTAAACATAGAAGCTACTTCGCCAATAGAATAGTATTGTTTTTGAAACAGGATGCTATCATCAGGTACTTCCACTCCTGCAGCTTCTGCTTCATTTTCAGTAAGCTTTTTACGTCCTCGTGCTTTCTTAGGGAGGTCTGGAACTGAAGGCTCAACCGGCGTTATTTCCTTTATGGGACCCGGTTCCGGCTTGTTTTCCGAGGAGAAGTCAAAAGTTATTTGTGACAGTTCTTTAGGCATGCTCAGTTATCAAATATATTCATATATCACAGTGCAATATAGAAAAAAGGCCTGCCCTGGAAAGAGCCGGCCGTTGCTAACCTATGAAAAACACCAAGCTCAAATATAAACCAAAATCAATTTGGTTACAAGGGGCTATGATTTCTTCTAGGAGCAAGGCCATTTCCCCTGTTCTCCATCCGCTCATCACGGATCTCTTTTAGTGTATTCACGAAGTCCCTTTCATAAAGGAATACATCATTGCTTCGCTTTTCACCAATGATAGGTCTGAATTGATCACGGTACCTGAGACGTACCTCTATAACTTTTTGTTGTAGTAGTAAACGGTCGCCTTTAAAATCCTGGTTTGTTTTTTTCAGATCTCTGAAATAATCCAGGAATACAGGCTGAAACCTTTCAGCTTCTGTTTTTGAAAGGCCCAGCCGATCCTGAATGTAAGACACCATTTTCTCCCGGATACGGGCTGTTCCATTTTGATCATCCTGCGTATAGCCGGTATGAACAAAAAGCATCATCACTAATATGTATATTATTCGTTTCATAGGTTAATCTGTTATAAGAAGTTCCTCGTTAGCGGTTGGCACCTGGTTTAAAAAGTTCTCCAGTTCGTCATTGGAAACATCCTTTAACATAGTCCGCAAGTTATCATTTTTCGATTTATTGTGGTTTGCCGCGGTGTTTTTTGCCGTAGCGTCCACTGCGTCTACTTTCTTTATAAACTCATCAAGTTCATTTGTACTTACAGTCTTTAAATCTTTTATTACCGTAGGACTCACTTTAGCTACTGAACTACGACTTTGAATGGTGTCAGTATTAGAGGCTAAAGTGTTATCCTGTTTACCGTCGAAGTAGTTGAATCCGGCAAAAGCTATAATACCTGTAATTGCTGCTGCAACTGCTACCTTCATCCATCCTCTACGATACATAGGGATTACCTTCGCCTGGGGTTTCACCCTGGCAAGAACATCATCTGCCAGCGAATCAAAATACCCGGATGGTACCTCGTAGGGAGGTTGTTTTGAAATAAAGGTTAAAGGTGCCGATTCCACCTCGTTTGTAAGGCCTTCAAGACCCCCGATGTTTTCAGAAAAGTAGTTTTCGGGTACGGAATAAGGCATAGTCCGTGTCAAGCCTGAGAGTAAGGGAGAAAGCATGCTGATTTCTTCCCTGGCTGACAGGTTAACACTTACTTTAGCCAAAATCTGGTTAGCCAGCCCTTCAAAATAACCTTCTGGTACTGAATACGGATTCAGGTTATTGCCGGAGGGGAGTTCACTATTCAAACCCTTCAATTCATTCAATATATTATCCTGGTCAATCATTTTCAGTACATAAGACGGTTTTTGAAGGAAAAAGTTTAATGATTTTTGATGTATTCTTCTATTTTTTTCACAGCATGGTGATAACTAGCCTTTAATGCCCCTTCACTAGTCTCCAGTACCCGGCTCATTTCTTCATATGGCATTTCGTCATAATAACGTAAATTAAACACAATCCTCTGCTTTTCAGGTAATTGCTGCATGGCCATCTGCAGTTTCCACTCCAGCTTGTTGGCATCAAAATGCTTATCTGCTTTCACCTTATTTGCCAGTCCGGACTCCACGTCACTCAGGCTCACTGCTGATCTTTTCTTCTGCTGCTCAAGGAAGGTCAGGCTTTCATTTGTTGCTATCCGGTAAAGCCAGGTATAAAGCTGAGATTCCTCTTTAAAATTCTCAAGACCGTTCCAAACCCTTATAAATACGTTTTGAAGAACATCATTCGCATCGTCATGATCCACAACCAGGCGCCGGATGTGCCAATACAGCCTTTCCTGGTACTTTTTTATAATTGAGGTATAAGCCCTCTCTTTTGTAGCGGGCTGCCTGAACTGCTTTAATAATTCCGCATCTGATTGATCAATAACAGCCATTAATATTTCTTTATGCTTTTCTTCTATTTTACCCTTAGCGGTAAAGATAAATGGATTCAAATAAACTTAAGGCTAAGGCCGGCATTATCCACATCTTCTACATTCCCCATTTTTTAACCCTTCCGCTACTACTTAGCTGTGGATAATTAATTCCGTTGATTGCAATAAACTTTTCCAGCCATGCAGCATCTAATGCTGAATTAGAGCCTATATTTAAATTTTTATAGACTACCATACTCTGGCATAAAATTAATAGTAGAAATAATAATCAAGTCTTATCTTATGATTTCAATACACCAGTTTAAAAATTTACCCTTTGAAGAACAAATCGAACAGTTAAATGAACATGCGATATCTATGGATGTTTATTACTGTAAGAATGGTGCTGAAATTCTTCTCTTTGCTTTGGGCAATTTTTATGTAGAGATATATGTTCGTAGAAACACCGATGAGATTATCAAATTAAAATCCTTCACTTCCATAAAGAAACTGGATGCCTACCTGGACCAGGTGGATATTGGGGAAATCACCAATTTGCTTTCTTATAATTAGAGAAGCAAGAATATTAAATTTAAGGCGACGGAAAGGGAGATCCATACAGTATATATGGAGTTACCATAGGGTTTGTATGGAGTTGGTACGGAGTTAGAACGGCTTTAC
>JBLNAY010000267.1:0-5204 GCA_050259715.1 Candidatus Dadabacteria bacterium | reverse complement strand
GTTTACGATGACCTGCATAGATATAAGTCAGATTCTTATCGTCATCAGAAAATTTAACTTCGAAATAAATACTGTCTTTTCCAATTACTTTACCATTTGCATAGCTCACCTGGCTGTCATAATACTCATTTTGAGTATTTTCACCGGAAAAGGTAAGGTTAGTCATATCAACCTTCACCTTTGATTTAGTCTGCCAGTAGGTAGAATTATCATCAATCCAAACAGAATCCTTACCAAAGGAAGTGTTATAGATTTTCATGAAAAGAGGATCGCTTATGGTAGTGCCATCATTTACTCTGATGGTCCAATCACCGGAAATAGGATAGGTTGAACTGAATTCTTGTTTGTAATCATCTTTTTGACAAGACCATCCTACTAGTATAAGCGCAAGGAATAATAAATTGCGTATGCTAAGTATATTTTTCATAGTAAATAATTTATTGTTTATTAAATGTCCTTTTCCCTGTTCCATAGCCTGGATTCAAAATGATCCATAAATAGCTGGCAGGTGGGCCTGGGTTCATTGTTATCTCATCGCCTCCGGTAGCATTAACAGCAGAAGTAATTGATCCATCACTTGACACCTGAGAAGGAACCCTAAGAATATTTCCTGTTGGATTGAATACATGAATGGTCAAATTGGTGCCAGGGGCTCCACCAGGATTATTAACGGTATACATTCCAGGGGCTACTTTTTTCCATACTGCTACCGATCCGTTTGAGGTTCTTGCATAGTTGCCTGAAAAGTCATTGGCAGCAGCTGTTGCATCATATACACATACGATTCTGTCTTCAGATACAGGAAATCCATCTTTATTAGTTGCGCCATAGCTAATCGTATATACGCCTGGTTTGCTGGTATCCACCGTTCCGGTAGTTGTCACATCCACAGTTGTTTCACCTTCTTTAGCGGCAATACCGGGTTCGGTATAGCTAGAACCTACTGGAATGGACATGAAATTCTCGCCAGTCATTGTCAATTTTACGTAGGTGGTCACTCTCGATACTCCTTCCGAGGTCAGGTCCTCTTTACAACTGAATGTAAAAAGAAGGGATGCCAGAATAAAAATATAATGTAATTTTTTCATGTTCGTCTATTTTTTAATGACATTATTTAATTGCAAACCAAACTTTTACATCAACCGCTTTACGTTGAGGTGTATTTGGATTTGATTTACGCTCGGAATCGGGGAATAAAATGCGCTGAGGAAGGTTATCCCCAATACTGCTAACAGCAGAAGTTACAAAGCCGCCAGGGTATCCGGTTCTGTTTTTATCAAAGAAGGATTCGATGGCAGTGGTATTCACAGCAGCAATCCATTTTTGAGTTATGATGGATTCAATGCCCTTGTAAGCATAAGGTCCTGTTGCTGCATATAATTCAGCCTGAGGAGTAAGACCGTACATTGCATAAGAGGCATTGATCCCACTGATATAGTCCTGTTCAGCTTTAGCAGCTGTTCCATAACGAGCTTCAGCTTCTGCCATTAAAAATAATACTTCAGGAACAGTGAAGAAATAAACAGGAGATAATCCGGTTACTAATGGTGTTGATAAGTTTTTAATAGTGGCATACTTAGCTGCATCAGCTTTATAACGTCCTTGACCTAAACCAACTTGAGGTAATGAATTCCCGTTTTTATCCACAGGAGCAACAAATAATGCATTCAAACGAGTATCCTGTACGGTGGCCAGGGTATCAACAATTGTTTTGCTTGCAACAATATTTCCAGCTAACCTGTCCACAAAAGTTTCATAATATGGATTTCTTCCGTTTTCTTCGTCTTTGAAAGCAGTCATGGTAGCAGGAACATCCAAAAAGTTATTTTCTGCCAGTAAGGCCTTAATCTGAGCACTGTACTTATTAGCATCAACATTCACAAAGCGCAGATACAATTTCAACTTCAGGCTGTTGGCAAACTTAACCCATTTACTCATGTCGCCCTGGAAAACGAGATCCGCAGTTCCAATTTTAGAAACTGTTGAAGCGGACAAATCCTGGCTCAAAGCAAAGTCAAGTCTTTGGATCAAACTGTCGGTTACATCTTTTCCTGATTCATAATGAGGCGTAAGATTTTTGGTTCCAGATAATGCTTCAGAGAAAGGAATCTGATCGTAAAGGTCAGAAAGAACGCTGAAAGAATAACTCTGCATGGCAGTGGCTGCCAGGTAATAAGACCAGTCGCCAGTTGCTTTTGCACGGTCTCTTACCACTTGAAGGTCCATTAATGCACCGGAATACAGTGAAGTAAACTGTACGTCATAATCCCCTTCGTCAATTGAGAATTCTTCCAGGGTAGCCCATTGAGAAGCACCTGTTGACTGAGCGTAATGCTGTGACCAGAATCCGCCTAAGGTTTGGTAATAACCACCATGGACATAAGCAACGCCTGCAATTCCAGAGGTTAAAAGAAATTCATTACCAACCTTTACCGGGTTGTTGGGGTCATCATTAATATCGAAATAGCTGTCCTTGCAACTAGTTGTGACAACAGCTGCCAGAAGAAGTATATAATAAAATAGTTTTTTCATGTAATATAATTTAGAAAATTAAAAACTTAAACGTACACTAAAACCAAGGCTCCTGGTTGTAGGTGTAGCTCCGTACTCTCCATAATCAGCAGTTAATCCTCTTTCATTACCAAAGGTGGTTGATTCAGGATCAACAAATGTGTTGCTAGCGGGAGTCCACAATAAAAGATTGCGGCCAATAACTGAAAGATCGATGCCAGTGAATGGAGTGCCAGAAATTAATTTCGCAGGTAAATTATAGCTTAATGAAACTTCTCTCAGTTTTACAAAAGATTTATCAACCAAGTTTAATTTGCCAAATTGGCCGGCTGAATAGGTCTGGTTGAAGTATAAGTTCATATTACCATCTGCTCCTGCAATAGGAGTCGTGTTTTCAACATATACTGGAGCTTCAGAAGTTCCTACATTTTGAACAGAATTTGGAATAATGAACGGTTGACGATCATTGTAAGTAGTCTGTACACCATTACCTGTAAAATACATCATTTCTGAAGTACGTGAATAAGTCAGTCCACCTTGGCGAACATCTACAGAAGCAAACAGCGACAAGCCTTTCCAAGACAAAGTTGTTGTTCCACCTGCAGTATATTTATACTGTGCGCTTCCTAGAACCTGACGTTCTGGCGAAGAAAGTGGTAATCCATCGGGATTTACAACCATTTTTCCATCAGGAGTTGTCTGTGCTACCAATCCTTCAAACAAGCCAATTGGCTGTCCTGGACGGGCAACAAAACCTATGGACGAAGTTCCTCCTAAACTAATCTGATCCAATCCTGGAACAAGAGATACCAGTTTGTTATTATTCTTGGCATAGTTCACCGTCAATTTCCATTCGAAATCCTTTGTTTTTACAGGAATCAAGGTAACCATCAATTCTACACCCTTATTAGTTACTTCTCCTAAGTTCATGGTCTGAGTTCTGTAACCGGTTGATGCAGGTAAAGTAACGTTCCAGATCAAATCCGTTGTTGAACGATCGTAATAGTTAAAGTCGATTCCAAAACGGTTGTTGATGAATCTTAAATCAGCACCGATTTCTTTTTCTGTGGTAAGCTCTGCTTTTAAGTCCGGATTTCCCAGTCGGTCATCCAAAGAGAATCCATTGATTGATCCTGCTAATGGGAAATTTAAATTACGATATCTATCGGTAATAGAAGTCTGAGGATAAATAGAATTTACAAGGTATGGATTGGCATCATTACCGGTTTGTGAAATACCTGCACGGATCTTACCAAAAGAAAGAATATTATTATCTCCCTTGTTAAGCAGTTCTGAGAATACAAAGCTCAAACTTGCACTAGGATAGAAGAAAGAACGGTTTTTTGGTGCTAATGTAGAAGACCAGTCATTACGTCCTGAGAAGTTGGCAAAAATCATTTGTTTCCATGACAAGTCAACGGTTCCAAATACACCCACTAGTCTTCTTTTGCTTATGAAAGCAGAAACAGTAGGAGTAGAGGCACTGTTTGACAGGTCATAAAATCCAGGAAGACTTAAACCGACCACCTCTGCACTCTGGTTTCTGGCTTCTCTTTGGTTCACCGATTGTCCTAAAACAACGCCCAAGTCAAAATCATTGAAGCTCTTATTCATGTTCAATAAAAGGTCTGAAGTTAACTCAGTATTGGAGAAGGAAGATTCGCTTACACGGCCTACTTCGTTGTTGTAATCACCACGGGAAGACAAGGTGATGGCTCTCCATGATTTTACAGTAGCATTTGATATGTCAGTACCTAAACGATAGGTGGCAGTCATCCATGGTAAAATTTTATAATCCAGGGTAACATTACCAAAAACACGGTTATCACGGAAATCATTTCCATGTTCTTTCAATACATAATATGGGTTCTGTGCAAATACAGTATAATAGTTGTCTACATTGTTAAACTTGTTCATGTAATCTTTCTGATCCACGATACTGATATCCCTTGGGGTCTGCCAAATACCATCCATTACGGATTGTTCCTGTCCGGTTGGTACAAACTTACTGTCTTTGCGAATGTAATTTAATGATCCGCTGGCGGTAAGTTTTTCACCAAACTTGGAACTTCCCCTTAAGGCAACAGTGTTTCTTTTGTATGAATCGGAAGATCCTGGCATAATACCGTCAGAATTCACATTTCCAAGAGATAAGTAGAAAGAAGAAACTTCGTTTCCATTGCTTATTGATGCAGAAGAATTGGTAGTAACACCTGTTGTGAAGAAATCTTTCACATTGTCTTTAAGGGCAACATAAGGTTTTATTTGCTGTTGTCCATCCACTACGTGACCCCAAATACGGGTTTTACCGTCAAATTTAGCACCCCAGCTACCATTTTCTTCCAGGTTGGCTTCCAAGCTACCGTCATACCATCCCTGACCGAATTCATTCTGGAATTCTGGCAAACGAAGTACCCTGTCAAAGGTTGTTGAGTTGGCCACTTCAATTTTAGCCTGTCCTTTTTTGGAAGCAGCGCCTTTTTTAGTAGTAATGATGATAACACCATTGGCAGCACGTGATCCGTACAATGCAGAGCCTGATCCACCTTTTAAAATGGTCATTTCCGCAATATCTTCAGGGTTGATATCATTGGCACGGTTACCGAAGTCCAAACCTCCATTGATATCTGTGCTTCCTCCAACCATTGAGTTGTTTACCGGAATTCCATCAATAACATATAAAGGCTGGTTAT
>JBLNAY010000266.1:0-17735 GCA_050259715.1 Candidatus Dadabacteria bacterium | reverse complement strand
AATCCTTCATCTGTCGCTGCATAATAGTATCCATTCGTCTTAACAAAAGAATTGGTCTTTACATAACCACCGGAGTTGCCAATGAACCAGGATTCCTTCACTTCATATTTATTCGCATCAATGACAATGATTCCCAGGCCGGTGGCGAGGTAACAAACATCATTGGCCGGCACCACCTGGTAAATGGTCTTATCTCCTGAAACATTGCTCCTTTTTATATCAGGAATGTTGATCGTTTTTCCTTCTGCAATAACATCCATATTGCTATTGGTGTAGGCAATAAAAAGCTTATTGGAAACTTCATCATATTTAATAGTGCTGATGCCGGTTTCACTCAGTCCTGATACCTTACTGATCCTCTGTATTTCCTTTGTTGTCCTGTCAATGGTAAACAGGCTATACGGAGTTGCGCAAATGATTTTGTTGGCACTAGCCGTTACATCCCTGGCGTTCTGGTAAGGCAGGTATTCCCTCCATGAACCTAAAGAAGGTAAAAGATTTTGGGCAGTGCTGGTGGAAGAGATAAAAATCAATATGGCAATCAGTCTCACCCTTCAAAGCTAATAGATTATGAGAGCTAAAATACAAGCCCATTAATCATTAAGGGTTATCATTCCTGTTCCAATCTTCTAACCTTTTAATGATGCTCCTGCTTTGTGAAAAGACCCAGGTCTGTCTTCCTGCTTCTTATACTTCGCTATCCTGTTCCTATTGGTCTTCCTAAGAGTAGGATCCAGGTGTGTAAAGGGTTTGAACGGCTTTAGCAGGGGGTAAAGCCGTTCTAAAGCCGTTCAAACTCCATACAAACCCTATGGTAACTCTTAGGCAACTTTACGGAAACATAATGGAAGAAGTATAGAATGGAGGAGTGGGAAAGGACCTTAACCTGCTTTTTATTGCCAATGTTATGTACTAAGGACAGCATTTACTTTCTTTGCGCCACAATCCTATGCTAATGTGGAGTTCCCTGGCCCGGTGGATTTTAAAATTACGTTACTTATTACTGGTCATTCTTGTGGCGGCTACAGCCTTTTTTGCATGGGAAGCCAGCAAAGTGAAACTGAGTTATGAGTTCTCTAAAGCAATACCAACCGATAATCCTAAATACCTTGAATTTGAAGCTTTTAAAAAGAAGTTTGGAGATGAAGGCGGATTGCTGGTAATCGGTGTGGCAACAAAGAACTTTTTCGATTCAACCTTCTTTAATAATTACAGGCAATTGCAGCGTGACCTTAAAAGGTTGAATGGTATTGAAGGCGTGCTCTCTGTTCCAACAGCGATTAATCTTAAAAGAGAAGAATTATCTGAAAAGTTAGCGGCTATACCCATTTTCCGGGATACTGTTCTATCACAACAGGAATTGGATAGCTCCAGGAATTTGTTTCTCAGTTTACCTTTTTACCGCGGATTATTATACAATAAAGAAACAGGGGCATGGCTGATGGCCTTAACGGTGAACCAGGATATTTTCAATTCTCCGAAACGCTCACAGGTTGTAAAGAATATTACTGATTTGACAGGAGCTTTCGAATCGAGGCAAAAAGTTCAATTACATCTGAGTGGCTTGCCATTGATCCGAACAGTTATATCAGATAGAATTCAAAGGGAAATGCGATTTTTTCTTATTGGTTCCGTCCTGCTATCCGGTTTGATTCTCCTTTTATTCTTTCGGTCTCTAAGTGCGACACTGCTTTCATTGCTGGTAGTAATTATTGGTGTGATCTGGAGCATCGGCATGCTGAATTTACTTGGGTATAAGATCACTATACTAACAGCACTGATTCCTCCTTTGGTTGTAGTGATAGGAGTACCCAATTGTATTTATTTCCTGAATAAGTTTCATACAAGCTATAGAGCGAAAGGTCAGAAGGAAGAAGCGATCATTAGCATGATCAGTAAAATGGGAATTGTCACCCTGTTCTGCAATATAGCAGCAGCTATAGGATTTGCTGTGTTTTCCCTTACCAAAAGCGCAATACTTAAAGAATTTGGTGTAGTTGCCGGCATCAATATTATGGCGCTGTTCTTTATATCATTGATCCTGATTCCAATAGCGCTCTATTTCTTGCCTGCTCCCAAAACGCGCCATATGAAATACCTGGAGAGTGCCCGTTTGCAAAGGTGGCTCGACAGGTTAGAAGCATGGGCATTAAACCATCGTAAGATTATCTTTATTAGTACGGCTGTTGTATTGGTATTTGCATTCGCCGGAATTCTTCGCCTCAAGTCAGTGGCTCATATTGTAGAGGATCTGCCAAAAAGCGACCAGCTTTCAACCGATCTGAAATTCTTTGAACAGAACTTTAAAGGAGTAATGCCCCTCGAGATCACTGTAAATACCGGGAAGAAATATGGTGTAACGCGCAATTTGAACAACCTTGTAAAAATTGACTCCCTGTCTCAATACCTTGCCTCCCGCCCTGATGTAGGAAAGCCGTTGACCATAACGGAAGGATTAAAGTTTGCAAAACAGGCTTTCTTTGAAGGGGACAGCACTTTTTATATTATGCCCGGGGAGAATGACCTGATAGCATTACGACCATACCTTTCAGGCACACCCGATACAGCCAGTAAAAAGACGGCTTTTAGCAAGTTAACCACTTCTTTTATGGATGCCGATAAGCAGGAGGTGCGCATAAGTGTAAACATGAAAGATGTAGGCACGGAGGAATTGCCACGCATTCTTGATACTATTCAAAAGAAAACCAACCAGCTTTTTGATACGGCACATTATAAAACACAACTCACCGGAACCAGTGTTACTTTCCTGGAAGGTTCTAAATATATTATCAACGGTCTTAAAGAGAGCATTTTTTGGGCTTTCCTGCTGATTGCCCTTTGTATGCTCTACCTTTTCCGTTCTCTGCGTATACTGCTTTGTTCCCTTATTCCAAACCTTATTCCCCTGGTGATTACAGCGGGCATTATGGGGTGGGCCGGCGTGGCATTAAAACCCTCCACCGTCCTTGTATTTAGCGTAGCACTAGGAATTGCTATTGATATAACCATCAGGTTCCTGGTGAACTATAAACAGGAATTAAAGTATGGGAACCCCGATCCGCAGGTAACCGTCATACAGACGATCCATTCAACTGGTCTTAGTATTATTTACACTTCTATCGTGCTGATTGCGGGATTTATCATCTTCTGCTTTAGTGGATTTGGAGGCACCCAGGCATTAGGATGGCTTACTTCTATAACACTTGTCACTGCCACAGTCGCCAACCTCGTTTTATTGCCCGCATTATTGATTGTTTTCTATAAAAACAGGAAGCCGGAACTCTGATTAAAGACTCTCTACTGCAATTTTATCGCTGTAGTATTTAGGTGCTATCGGTTAAAAGGTCTTATTGGTCGAAAACATAGATACCCTGAGCTATTCTCACATATTTTTCACAATAAATCAGAATTGCACATGAGAAAACTGCTCTTACTAACTATGATGTTAGTGCTTACAGGTGTTGGGGCCTGGGCACAGCGTACGGTGGCCGGTAAGGTCACTGATGCATCGGGAGTGCCAGTACCCGGCGCTTCCATTTTAGTTCCAAACACCAAAATTGGCACTATGTCCAAAGAGGATGGCACCTTTTCTTTGCAGGTTCCATCTAATGTACGTGTCCTTATGATTTCTGCCGTTGGCATGACTCCACAGCAAGCAACTATAGGGTCAAATGGTACTGTATCTGTTTCATTACAGCCCGCTTCCGAAGCAAGTATGCAGGAAGTAGTTGTAGTTGGTTACGGTACCCAGCAAAAAAAGGCGTTTACCGGGTCTGCTTCAAAGGTGAATGCCCAACAGATTTCTACGTTGATGACACCTTCCATTGACAAAGAACTTGCCGGTAGAGCCACCGGGGTACAGGTCACTAATTCCGGGGGGGCTATTAATGCACCTGCACGTATCCGGATCAGGGGCATCAACTCTTTGAATCAATCTAATGATCCGCTAATTGTAGTGGATGGAGTGCCTATCATCACGGGAAACCTTGCTTCTACAACCAATTCCAATGCTATCGCAGATATTAATCCTGCTGACATAGAAAGCATCGAAGTGCTGAAAGATGGAGCTGCGTTAAATATTTATGGTTCCAGGGGAGCAGCAGGTGTTATCCAGATAACTACCAAAAAAGGAATAAGGGGTCAATTGAGAGTAAACTATGATGGATTTTATGGTTTTAGTTCAGTGGCTAAAAAATATGACCTTCTTAATGCAGATGAATTTGTGAAGATTGCCAATGAAAAATTGGCCAACGCTAACCAGGCAGCTCGTGCAGGAGTTAACCCCGGTGGTGTAAACACTGACTGGCAAAATGAAGTATTGGTTAATAATGCACCGGTGCAAAATCATAATTTAAGTATACAGGGTGGTTCCAACAGGACTACTTATTTCCTTTCTCTCAATTACGGAAGTCAGCAGGGAACAGTAAAGAGTAACTGGAATAAGGCTTACCGCATCAGGGCTAACATTGATAATGACATTAATAAGTTCCTTCGTATAGGCAACAATATTTCTTTGAGTCGCCAGGAGGATGCAGACCAGAATACAGGAAGTAATTCCCTGGGTGGTGCCATCGCTTCCACTTTGAGATTATTACCCAATGTATCCCCTTATAACACTACAAATCCTACAGGCTTTAACATCAACTCGCCTGCCGCTAATAACATTCCCAATGGACCAAACTCCCAGGGTGTGGATGATAACTGGTTCAACATTGCATTCCTGTTGGCTAATAACAAATATTACTCTGATAAATACAGGATCATTGATAATGCATACGTAGAATTATCACCCGTTAATGGGTTGAAACTGAGATCCCAGTTCTCTTATGACATGCTGAATGATTATGGCTTCCAGGCATGGGATCCAAGGCATGGAGATGGATATAGTCTTGGTGGACTGGTTTACAATGCTGACCAGACATTTGTAAGATCTGTTTGGCAGAATTACCTGAATTATAATCTGAGTGTAGGTCCTCATAACATGTTCTTTACTGCCGGTCATGAGGTTACAACAAGTAAAACGAAATGGCTCAGCGTACAGGGTACCCAGATCTCTGACCTTTTCTTCCTGAAAGAGAATTACATCTCTAATTCCGCATCCACTCCTTCCATAGGTGGGTCATTCAGTAAATCTGGTTTCCAGTCAGTGTTTGCCCGTTTTAATTACGACTACAAGAACAGGTATTTTGCACAGGCAAGCTTCCGTCGTGATGGTCAAAGTTCTTTAGCTCCCGGGAAGCAATACGGTAATTTCCCCGGCTTCTCAGTTGGTTGGAGACCATCAGAAGAAGGCTTCTGGAAGAGCAATGGGTTCCTTTCCACTTACCTGTCTGATGTGAAAATCAAAGGTTCTTACGCTACAGTAGGAAATACCTTAGGTGGCCTTCCATACCTGAGCACCTTTGGAGGCGCGCCTTATGGTAACATCAGCGGTATTGCAATCAACGCAATAGGTAATACAGAACTGCAGTGGGAAACCAGTAAAAAATATGATGCAGGAATAGAGGTAGGCTTATTTAAACGCCGGATCAATCTTACTGCAGATTGGTTCTTAAACGATGTAAATAACCTGGTACTTAACGTACCAACTCCATTAAGTGCAGGTATACCGGGTAACTCTATACCTCAAAATATTGGTACACTTGAGAACAGGGGAATAGAACTGGCTGTAGACGCACTCGTGGTAAATCATAGTGATTTTAAATGGAATCTGAATGTGAATTTTTCGAGTGTACATAACAAGATTACTAACCTCTATTCAATTGGAGGAGTTCCAACACAGTACATCAATAATGGATCTTACAACATTATCCGTGTTGGAGATCCGATCAATATCTTATATGGGTATAATTATGCTGGAGTAAATACGGCAACAGGGTACCCAATGTATTATAAAGCTGATGGTAAACTGGTCATGCACAACATTCCTACAGGCGCTTATTACTATATAAATGATGCAAATGATGGAAATATAGTCCCGGCAAACGCGACTTCCATGGCTTTTGCTGATCGTACTAAACTTGGAGAAGCCACTCCTACCTGGTTTGGAGGGGTGAGTAATTCATTTACCTACAAGCAGTTTGGACTCGATGTTATGTTCCGTTATTCAGGGGGCAATAAGATCATGAACTTTACCAGGCAGGAAGCTTTATTGAACCAGGGTTTTGCAAACAATGGTCGTGAGATCCTGGAGCGTTGGCAGAAGCCCGGCGACATAGCTACTGTTCCAAAACTTATTTGGGGTTATAGCAACAGCATCAACCAGAATGGATTAGCAATTTCCCGTTTTGTTGAAGATGGTGATTACCTGAGGTTACAAAATGTGGTATTAACCTATACTGTAAATCCTGTGGCGCTTAAATGGTCTAATGGATACCTGAAATCTGCAAGGCTGTATGCACAAGGTCAGAACCTGCATGTATGGACCAATTACACCGGGGCTGATCCTGATAATATCACGACTACGGGTATAGACAATCCAACGCTTGCACCGCAGATAAGGACTATTTCTTTCGGGATCAATTTAGGTTTCTAAACTGTTATACTAATACAAATCATTATAACGATGAAAAAATTACTTTTCTTTTCTTTAATAGCTGCAGTAGCACTAAGCAGTTGCAAAAAAGTACTGGATGTACAATCTTATACTTCCATTACAGATGCAACGGCTTTCCAGACTGCTGACAGGGCATTACTGGCCTTATATGGTGTGTACGATGCAGCTCAGAGTGGTGGATACAATGGCGGTACTGAGAGAAGGGGATATCCTTTTGGATCAGCAAATATTGAGCAGGGCGATGCACGAGGTGAAGATGTGATCAACATAGCTGCTTTTTACCAGGTTACATACCAGTCTACTTATACACCTGCCGGTGCTGCAAATACCATTAGCTTTTGGGATAATACTTACAGTATGATCAACAAAGGCAACATTGCAATAGACGGATTCAAAGCAGCTGCTGCCAGTGGTGTGTTAACTGCTGCACAGGCCACCCAGTATGAAGCTGAAGTGCGTTTCTTAAGAGCTATGGGACATCATGAATTAGTGATCCACTTTGCCCGTCCTTATCTTGATGGTAATGGTAATAAATTGGGAATTCCTTTCCGGGATGTTCCGGTTAAAAGTGGTGCTGCTGTTGATGAACTAAGGTCAACACCACGCCTGCCTGTATCTGAAGTTTACCAGAAGATCTTGGCGGACCTGGATTATGCAGAAGCAAACTTACCTGCCGCACAAGCTTCAGCTGCGATTAGTACTTACCGTGCTACGAAAGCTGCTGCGATTGCTCTGAAAATGAGAGTGAAGCTGCACATGGGGGATTATGCAGGTGTGATAACTGAAGGCAACAAGCTGGTTCCGGCAGCGGCCCCTTTTGTTAGTCCAATAAACGGATGGACACTTACTGCTACACCGGATGGAGCTTTCAGCGCCAGTGGAGGTGCTAATTCTTCTAAAGAGAATATTTTCTCTATAAAGAATGATCCACAGGATGCCATTAGTGTCAATGGATCCTTGGCAGGACAATTAGGACCTGGCAACCTGGGTGGAAGAGGATTGGTGGCTGTTTCTCCGGTTATCTGGAACAACAGTGGATGGAAATGTGACGACAAGAGACGTACGTTGTTATATACTACCGGAACTAATGCGAATAACAGGACCAGCATACTGACTCTCAAGTATAAAGATTATGCTACCCGCGGCGACTGGGCACCCCAGATACGTTATGCGGAAGTGTTGTTGACCCTTGCAGAAGCAGAAGCCAGACAAGCTTCAGGCGTATCACAAAGAGCAATTGACCTGTTGAATGCTGTAAGAAACAGGGCATTGGCAAATGCTTCAACTGACGCCTATACTGCTGCCAGCTTCACAGATAAAGTAGCCCTCGTTAAAGCTATCCTTTTGGAAAGAAGAATTGAATTTCTGCTTGAAGGAAAAAGGTGGGGAGATATCTCAAGGTTAAGTGGTGAAAATAATGCGAATTATTCACCGGGTGGTATTCCAGCCAAAGCAGTGAATGGAGCTGATGGTGCAGCAATTTACAATTGTGGCACATCATATACCCCTGCGCAGGCGGCAATACCATATAGTGATTACCGTTTCATTTGGCCTATCCCATCTGATGAAGTAATTCAGAATCCAATAGTAGTTCAGAATCCAGGTTACTAACCTTTCATTCAATAATTAATCCGTAAGGGACCACCAGGAATGGCTGGTCCCTTTTTTAATTTCAGAACACCCCTGCGCTGTAGTTGTTTATTCTATGAAATCCGCTCCTGAAGCAGATTGACGAAGATCCTGCTGAAGCATTATAATATTCCTTTAACAATATTTCACGTGTCTTCTCAAATAACATTTACTTAATATACCGTTATATTCGCAGACGCTTTGCTTTTGGGAGTTTTCAGAATATATTTTCCGTGGCTACATCACTTGTAGCTGAAAGTCTAAGACTTTTTAAACTCCAATAACCAAATATTATTTACATGAGAAGAATCATTCAGAATTCGACTGTTCTAAGTGTGTCTTTCACTGAAATGAGAGTTTTTGAATTTCATATTATAGATGCAGAGGGCAATTATGATATTTAAACCAGCTTTTTCTTTTTTCTGAAAAAAATGAGTTTTTTTATTTTTCGAACATTATATTCGTGCAGCTTTAAGAGAAAGTTAATGGTCTAATCATTAATGACTTAGCTTTTTTAACCAAATACAATTTCTTTTTCTATTAAACAAACTGCGTAATTAATCCAAATCAATACACAAATGAGTAGAATTCTAACTGTGTTGTTAGGAGTGCTGATGATAGGCTCACAGCTCCTGGCACAAAACCGAATTATTTCCGGTAGAGTGACAGATGCCCAGGGTAATGGAGTACCTAATGCATCTGTAACCGTAAAAGGAACTAATATTGGAACAGCAACTTCCAATAATGGTGATTTTTCTTTATCAGTACCCTCAACAGCCCGAACCTTAGTTGTCACCTCTGTTGGTTTCGAAAGCCAGGAAATTGCCATAGGTAACCGGACTAATATTCCTGTGTCTCTTGTAAGCACAGAACAAACCTTGACCAGTGTGGTTGTTACTGTTCCTTACGGAACCGTTCGCAAAACGGCATTCACTGGTTCTGAGAATACGGTAACATCTGCACAGATCACAAAGCAACAAGTTAGTTCTGTTACCCGTGCTTTGGAAGGTTTAGTGCCCGGTATCATTGCTACTAACGGTGGTGGACAACCCGGAACAGGAGCCAGTATCCTGGTAAGGGGTGTTGGATCTGTTAATGCAAGCAGTGCACCTCTGTACGTGTTAAATGGTGTGCCTTATGATGGTTCCATTGCTGCCATCCCAACAGATGACGTTGAATCTGTAACCGTGCTTAAAGATGCCTCTGCTGCTGCCCTTTATGGATCCCGTGCAGCTAATGGTGTAGTGATGATCACTACAAAAAAAGGTAAAAGAGGTGCTCCTTCTGTTGGAGTAACCCTTCGCCAGGGTATTATGCAAAGAGGTATTCCTGAATACGACCGTGTAGGACCCCAGGAATATTATGAACTTTTCTGGGAAGCATACAGGAATGCATATATCGCAGGTGGAGATAATCCTACAGTAGCGGGTCAAAAGGCATCTGCAACTGTTGCAGGTCCTAACGGACTGGTTTATAACGCCTATAGTGTTCCGGCAAGTCAACTTATAGACCCTGTTACAGGCAAATTGAATCCCAGTGCTACCTTGTTATGGAACGAACCATGGGAAAAAGCACTGTTTCGTAATGCGCCCCGGACTAATGCAACGATGAACGTTTCTGGTGCTACAGATAAGAGCAACTATTATATATCTGCCGGATTTTTAAATGAAGATGGTATTCTTAAATTCTCAGGATATAAGCGCTACAGTGCAAGAGTTAACCTGAACACACAGGCTACCAACTGGTTAAATACCGGTGTGAACTTAGATGGTGCTATCGCCAGGAGAGCTGATGTTCCAAGTGGTGGTACTGCCACAACAAACCCGTTCTACTTTACAAGGCAGATGGGACCTATTTACCCGGTGTATCAACATACAGCCACAGGTGCTTTTGTGGACACCTTAGGTCAACACAAATTAGACTGGGGTACTCCTGAGCAAATGGGTACAAGGCCTTATGCAGGTAGATCTAACCTGTTAGGCTCTTTAGATCTTGATGATCGTTCCAGTGATATCTTCAATGGTAATATCAACACCTTTGCTGAGATTACATTTTTGAAGTATTTATCCTTGAAAGGAACCCTTGGTGTGAATTATTATGGAAGCGAGGCTACCAGTTACCAAAATAACCAATATGGTGATGCTGCTCCAACACCTGGTCAGAATAATGGTGGTAGATCTACTAAAACTAATGATCGCCAGATATCCTTGACAGGCAACGAGGTTTTGACCTATGCAAGAAATTATAATAATCTGCACAATGTAAGATTCCTGGTGGGTCATGAAAATTACAAGTATCGCTACAATTATGTTTCAGCAAATGCTTCAGGATTCTTATTCCCGGGTCAAACTGAAATTACAAACGGCACACAACCATTCACTCCTGCCAGTTCTGATCAACAAGATCATACAATTGAAAGCTATTTTACAGGTCTTAACTACGATTATCAGCAAAAATATCTTTTGTCTGCGAGCTATCGTACCGATGGATCTTCCAGGTTCCGCGATGATGTTCGTTGGGGTCATTTCTGGTCAGCCGGTGCCGGTTACCGGATTTCTCAGGAAGCTTTCATGAAAGGAATTGACTGGTTGAATGACCTGAAATTGAGAGTAAGCTATGGTGAACAAGGTAA
The DNA here is from genome assembly GCA_050259715.1 of Candidatus Dadabacteria bacterium. Lineage (GTDB taxonomy): Bacteria > Bacteroidota > Bacteroidia > Chitinophagales > Chitinophagaceae > Flavisolibacter. The sequence goes on along the minus strand of JBLNAY010000266.1, from coordinate 6,918 downwards.
CGAAGACATTGGCCAGTTCTATCCTTACAGATCATACTACTATGCTAACGGAAATGGAACATATTCTGCTCCATCCAGGCCTGTTAACGAAGATTTGCTTTGGGAGACGAATAAAACCTTTAACATAGGTGCTGACTTTTCTTTGTTCCGTTCAAGAGTAACAGGAACAGTGGAGTGGTTTAACCGTCAATCTGATAACCTGTTGTTTGATGTGCCGCTGCCTATATCTACCGGATACAGCAGCGTTTGGCAAAACATTGGTTCTATGAAGAACTATGGTGAGGAACTTTCATTAGGTCTGGCAGCTATTCGTTCTTCCAAATTCAACTGGAAGATTGACGTGAACCTGACTCACTTCAACAATAAGATCACTAAACTGCCACCAAACCAGGAAAAGAATGGAATTGTAACTGGCACTAAGAAGTTATTAGTAGGCCATAGTATTTATGATTTCTGGCTGAGAGAATTTGCAGGAGTAGATGCTTCCAACGGGGATGCTCTTTACTACCAGGATATTATGGATGCGAATGGCAAACCTACTGGAGAAAGGAAGCTTACTAATGTGATTAACAATGCCAGCTATTATTACTTCGGTTCTGCTCTTCCGAAATTATCCGGTGGTTTAACTAATGCGTTTAACTACCACGGTTTTGATTTATCTTTTCTCCTGACATTTTCTTATGGCGCACAGTTCTATGATGGTAACTATGCCAGCATTATGCACAGGGGTTCTCCGGGTACGGCATTTAGTTCAGACATCCTCCAAAGATGGCAAAAGCCTGGAGATGTAACAGTTGTACCAAGGCTGCAAAATGCTGTTGCAAACCAGGAAGGTGCTTCTTCCAGATGGCTGGTTGATGGTTCTTACCTGAATGTGAAGAATATTACCTTAAGTTATACACTGAGTAAGTCTTTAGCTAACAGGCTTTATATGGATAACCTGCAGGTGTTTGCCAATGTGGATAATGCACATTTATTTACAGCTAAAAAAGGTATGGATCCACAGCGTGTGTTTAATGGAACAGCCGATGCAACGTATACGCCATTCCGTACGTATAATCTCGGTATTAGTGTAAATCTTAAATAATTCTATAGAATGAAAAAAGTAATATTATATATAACACCCCTGTTGCTTTTGACAATGGTTGGCTGTAAAAAGGATTACCTTGAAACAAGGCCTAATGTTGCAGCAACAGAAGAGCAAATTTTTAGTCAATATTCCTCTGTGTCGGCTGCTTTGCAAGGCGTCTATAAAGAAATGTACACCTTTGCAACCGGTGGCGGTAGTCATGATGACTTTGGACAAAAAGGATATGATCTTTCCTCTGACCTGATGGGCAATGACATGGTTGTTCACACACAGGGCTACGGTTGGTTTAACAGAACTTACCAACTCACACACTGGGGTGTGGCAACGGCCGGCTCTATGTCAGATTTTGCCTGGTATAGGTTTTATGACCAGATCAAACAAGCAAATAAACTGATCAACAATGTGGCTAAAGTAACCGATGCAACCCAGGCTCAAAAAGATAACATTAAAGGACAAGCATTAGGAATCCGTGCTTATGCTTATTTCTATCTGATTAATTATTATCAGCAAACCTATAAAGGCAATGAAAGCAAGCCAGGTGTTCCTATTTACTTAACTGATACCACAGGTGGAAAGCCAAGGGGTACTGTCCAGGATGTCTATAACAGGGTTATCCAGGACTTAACAGAAGCAGAAACTCTTCTCACCGGGAAGACCAGGGCTTCAAAGACTGACATTGACTTAAGCGTTATCCAAGGTTTCAGGGCTCGTGTAGCTCTGATGATGGAGGATTGGGCAACTGCAGCAAATTATGCTAATAAAGCCCGCCAGGGATATCAATTGCTACAAGGTGCTGCTTACAGTGCAAGAACTGCATTTTCGTCTATCAGCACCCCGGAATGGATGTGGGGCTCATTAATACCTGCTTCTGAAGCAACTATCTATGCCTCATTTTTCTCTCATATTGATATAAGCACAGGTGGTTATGCTGCTTTAGGCCAACAGAAGAAAATTACAAAAGCATTGTATGATCAAATTCAAACAGGAGATGTAAGGAAGACAGTGTTCACTGCTCCGGGTTCAACATCAACTACAGATCCTTCATATAATCAGAAGAAGTTCCAGGTTCCTACACCAGGTAGTTGGGCGGCTGATTATTTGTATATGCGTGCAGCAGAAATGTACCTGATCGAAGCAGAAGCTTTAGCCCGCCAGGGACAAGATGCCAGTGCCCGTACGGTTTTAACTACTCTAATCCAAACAAGATATCCTGCCTATAGCATCAGTACTCTTACAGGGGCAGCGTTGTTGAATGAAATTCTACTGCAAAGAAGAATTGAATTATGGGGTGAAGGATGGAGCCTATTGGATATTAAACGTTTAAAGCAAGGATTAAACAGGCCAACCGGAACAGGTAACCATGGTGCACCTAATTTCGATCCGGGGGTTTATACCACTTCACCTGAAGATACACGTTTCATTATGCGTATACCACAGAGAGAATTGGATAATAATTCCAGTTTGACACCTGCTGACCAAAATCCATAAACTAAAAGAAAAAAGATAGTAAATATGTACAGAAATATATTCGCGGTCATTTGTGTTGGAGTTCTGCTTTTCACCATAAATGCCTGTAAGAAAAATAACCTGGTTATAGACCAGCAAGTGATTCCACCGGCGACGGCTAAATTTAATGTCAATAAATCTGCTGATACTGCTGGGACCTACTATATAGCCAGCACTGGTGCTACATACAAAATTCCTATTGGAATAACTAATGTGTCTGATAAGGATAGGACAATACAGCTTTGTTATTCTTCCACTTCCGCTGTAGCTGGCCAGCAATACAATGCACCTGCTACTTTAACGATCCCAGCGGGGAAAGCATTAGATACATTGAGAATTACCGGGCTATATTCCGGTTATCCTACTTCCACTAAGATTGATGTATTATACATTAAAATCTGTGGTGGAGACGTTACTGTGAGCCCTTATTGGAATCAATACAAGCTAACATTACGTAAGTATTGTGATGTAATTCCCTCCGGTTTGATTGGTGATTTTGCTAATTCAACAGATACTTATGGAGGTTCTCCAAGTAGCAAACCGAATTATTTAGCTACAGTTTCTAACTGGACATCAACGGGTCCAACTTCAGCTACTGTAATTATTAAGAATCTTGGTGCCACTTCTGATAATGGATGGGGACCTTTTGGTCCGACAGATGGAGCTATGAATCCTGGCATAACTGCCACTCTTGACTGGAGTAATCCTGCGAATTTCTCAGTTACTATTCCGACACAGAATTACTTTAATGACGGAAGTGGTAACTCCACTATTAATGCTACCGGAACTTTCTCTTCCTGTGATCAGACCTACACAATCACTGAGAAAGTGAAATATGCTGGAAATGGGAGTACTTACACCACTGTATCTTACCTGAGAAGATAATAAGTAAATTAAATGTTTAATAAAAGTAGCCGTCTCACTGAGACGGCTATTTCTTTTATATGCACTTGAAGCCATATTGTTCCATTTCGTGCCAGTTTGTACCATATTGAACCAAAACGTGCAGAAATGGGAAAGTAGCCTTCTATACAATGGTAAATTGCATAAGAATTAAAAATTTAAAATCTTTAATTCTAATCCTCCCTGTTCTTTGACATATTGGTATTTAATGATAGAGGGAAATGAACCCGAACGGAGGACTGACTGCTGCAAACTCTTTATATGTCTTTTGTATGGCTTCTGTATGGACTTTGTATGGACCTTGCATGGACAAACTCCATGCTAACTCCATACAAACCCCGTACAAACATTATGGAGAACCCTCCCCTTTTCACTATTGACTATTGACTACTCCTCATCACTCATCACTCATCATTTCAGCACTCCCTGTAATGTTCTAACCAGCTCTTCACCGTGAAGGTTTTCGCCGATGATGTTACCACCCGGATCTACTAAAACGTTATAAGGAATTGCACTTACATTATACAAGGCGGCAGCGGCACTATTCCAAAACTTAAGATCACTTACCTGTGTCCATGCAAGCCCGTCATCCTGTATTGCTTTTACCCAGGCGTCTTTACTTTCATCCAGTGAAACTCCGAGTATAGTAAAATTCTTATCCTTAAACTGGTTATAAGCCCTGACTACATTTGGATTGTCCTTGCGGCAAGGTCCGCACCAACTGGCCCAAAAATCAATCAGCACGTATTTGCCTTTGAAAGAAGATAAGGATACTGGCTTGCCACTGACATCGGGTAAGGTGAAATCAGCAGCTTTGGATGGAGCCAACTTCTTCTGAGCTTCTGCTAATAATTTATTGTCCTTGAATTTGCCAGCAGCGGTATTAATAATCTGGGCAATTTCAGGTCGTGATAAACCCTTGATGCCGATATTGCTGGCCATGTTCTGGTAAGAGTCCAATGCATATAGGGTGAGCACCGGGTTCTTGCTATTATTGATAAAGTCCAGCGCATAATTCTTTAAAATAGTCGTTTGTTTTTCCAGCTGTGCGTATTGAACAGTGGCTGTACTGTCATTTGCACCGGCTTTCGACTGGCTGTCTAACTTGCTCCCGAGTTGAAAGATCGTGATCGCGTGACTGCTGATGTTCTTGTCAAATTCCATTAAGGCGGCTGATGCTTCAGAACCGGATGTAGTATAGGGTTGCACCTGGTTGTTTACATCTGCATTGACAGTGATGCGGGGAGCATCATTTATAACTAAGGCTAAGGGATATATCTTTTGTTCTGTCCTGATGCTAAACAATCCATCACCCTTTGCCGAGGTTTTTAAATGAAAGCTCCCGTCATTACCAATCTTTGAAGAGTCTAAAATGATAGGGTGTGAACCGGTGAGTGGTACTTCTTCCAGGTAAGCCATTTTAGCAGTTGTATTTTTCACCGTGCCATCGACATTGAATGGCTTTCCTGAGTTGTCATTGTTTTTACAGGCTCCAAATAAACTTACAAGCAATATGTAGTGATACAATTTCATCAATAGTCTTTTAGTTTTTCAATTATTTTTTCAGTTACTTGTTTTGCATTTGCCTTCCCGGACGATAGCTTCATCACTTCGCCCACAAATAAACTAATTAACCCTTTCTTACCTTTCTTGTATTCTGTTATTTTTTCCGCATGTTTGTTAAGAGCAATGGAAATCAGTTTATCTGTTTCATCAGCCGATTGTAGTAACAGGTTGTTTTGTTTGATGTATTCCTCAATATCCGTTGAAGGATTTTTTGTGAGTTGGTCAAACACTTTCTGTGATGCAATGCCATAGCTGATATTTCCCTTGTCAATTAATTCAATTAATTGCCCAATAGAATGAGGCTCAATTGCGAACTCCTGTAATGACAAATCATTGGAAACACAATAATTTCTTACCGGTCCAATCATCCAGTTAGCTGCCGCCTTGTAGTTTGTCGTTTCCTTTACCAGCCGGAAGTAGTAATCTGTTAATTCTACATCCTCCGACAGCAGGGTAGCATCATATTCACTGAGTTTATATTCATCCAGGAGCTGCTGCTTGATTTGTTGCTGGGTAGGAGGGAGATCTCTTTTGATTTCCTCTATCCATTCCTTGCTCACAACAATGGGGGGAAGGTCCGGATCAGGAAAATAGCGGTAGTCATCTTCATCTTCTTTTGTCCGGATAACGTAAGTGCCCCCGGTCAAATCATTGAATCCTTTGGTCTGTTGAAGTATTCGTTTGCCCGCTTCCAGTTGCTTGATTTGCTCTGCACTTTCGTGTTCAATTGCCTTGCGGATGAAACGAATGGAATTAAGATTCTTGAGCTCTACTTTAGTTCCGAGTTTTGGGTCCCCTTTCTTGCGCACAGAGATATTTACATCACAACGGAGGCTGCCTTGTTCCATATTTCCATCGCACACGCCAAGATGGCGCACCAACTTTCGCAGGTTCTTTACATATTCGGCTGCTTCTTCGGCACTATGGATGTCGGGTTCTGATACAATTTCAACCAATGGGCTTCCGGCCCTGTTAAAGTCCACATTGGAGAACTCACTTTCTTCATCATGTATACTTTTCCCTGCATCTTCTTCAATGTGAATTCGGTTAATACGGATGTTCCGTTTTTCATTGCCGGTACTTACTTCCAGGAAGCCATTGCGACATATAGGAGTAGTATGTTGTGATATCTGGTACCCCTTGGGAAGGTCGGCATAGAAATAATTTTTCCTGGCAAAAAAGCTTCGTTGAACGATGTCACAGTTAGTTGCTATACCAAGACGGACCGCCAGCCTTACAGCCTCTTTGTTGAGCTTAGGTAAAGTTCCGGGATGTCCTAAAGTGATAGGACTCACCTGTGTATTCGGTTCTTTTCCAAATTCGGTGGAATCAGCAGAAAACAACTTTGTTTTTGTGAGTAACTGAGCATGGACCTCCAGACCTACCACTATTTCATATTCTTCCGTCTTCTTTTCCATTGCGGCAAAAGTAATTCTTTTGAGTGGTGGATATAAAGCAAAGCCCCGCTCAGAGGAGCAGGGCTGGAATATTACACATGAGAAAAATTATAAATCCACAGTTTTTAATTTCCTGGGAGTTTTGATTTCTATAGTCTGGGTTTTGCCATTCCGAAGAACCTGTAAACGAACAGAAGTTGCGGTAGATTTTTGTCTCATGATTCTCGCAACTTCATCTGCACTATTCACGGCAGTACCATCAATTTCAGTTATGATGTCATTCTTTTGTATGCCGGCTTTTGAGGCATTACTGTCACCATCGACATCCAACACCTTTGCGCCCTTTCCATCTTCCGTATCCTGGATGGACATGCCAAGTCGTGGGCGTCCCCCGAAAAGAGGTTCACCATCTCTCCATATCATTGTTGGAGGTTGTGGAGGTGTAGGCATGTTGTC
>JBLNAY010000265.1:0-4541 GCA_050259715.1 Candidatus Dadabacteria bacterium | reverse complement strand
GATAAAATAGTATCAAAGCTTGATTATTATTCGAAATACATTTGAACACTCAAACTAAGATGGCTATATGAGAAAACGTGCAAGCTCCCGGGTGCTGCTCTTTATTCTGGCCGCACTCGTTACAACACTTTCCTACGCCCAGGGAAGAAGAATTTCAGGAACAATAACAGATGACAAGCAAAATCCGCTAAGTGGCGCGACTGTTACCGTAAAAGGTACCAAGGTTGCCACCCTCACTGATGCTGTAGGTAAATTCAGCCTCAATGTGCCGGACAATGCCCGAACCTTGGTTGTTTCTTACGTCGGAATGCAATCTGAAGAAGTGGCATTAAGCAGTGTAAATAATTACACCGTGTCATTGGCTTCTAATTCCGGTACACTGACCGATGTAGTTGTGGTAGGTTATGGTAGGGCAAGAAAAGCCAACCTGACTACTGCTCAAACTTCCGTTGGTGCCAAAGAGATTGAAAAAACAGTAAACACTACTATCGAGCAAGCCATCCAGGGTAGGGCTGCCGGTGTGTATGTTACCCAGAACTCCGGTCAACCCGGTGGCGGTATCTCCGTAAACATTCGGGGGGTCAGCTCACTGGGCCGTACGCAACCTCTATATGTAATAGATGGTGTGCAAATACAGGCCAGCGAAGATGTGTCTTATGGTAATACCAGTTCTTCAAACCCATTGTCTGGTTTAAACCCTTCGGATATAGAAGACATCCAGATTCTGCAGGGTCCTTCAGCAACAGCTATTTATGGTTCGCGCGCCAGTAATGGTGTCATCCTGGTTACCACTAAACGGGGGAAATCAGGTGATGTGAAAATTAACTACGCTTACCAGTATAACCTGCAGACTCCTCCTAAGTCTTTGCCGGTGATGAACCTGAGTCAATATGCTCAAATGGTAAATGAGTACCACGTAATTGCCGGCGGAACAACTCCGGGTGAATTCTTAGATCCCACGTTATTGGGACCTGGTACCGATTGGCAAAGTGAGTTGTTTAATAATGCGGCAATGAAAAAGCACCAGTTAAGTTTAAGTGGTGGTAGCAATAACACCACCTATTATCTCTCTGGTGAGTATTTGAACCAGGAAGGTGTGGCAGAAGGATCAGGCTTTGACAGGTATGGCCTGCGCCTGAACTTAGATAATAAAGCCAGGGAATGGGCAACCATTGGTGTCAATCTAAGCTTTAACCAAACAACGGAAAAGCTTACTGCTACAAACTATGGTGATGCACAAAGTCCTCTTATTGCAAATGCATTGAGATTAACTCCTCAAATCCCGGTTAAGAATTTCAATGGTTCATGGGGTGGAAGTGACCCGGTGAATGGCGCCAACCAGTTTGCACCTATCAACCCCATAGCACTAGCCAATCTTATTACTAATGATAATATCAAGAAGCAATTTCTCGGTGGTTTAAACCTGGGTCTTACTCTTGCCAAAGGGCTTACACTGAGAAGTTCATTTAATGGTAATATGGGTAATGGTCTTTCAACTTATTATACTCCAACTTATAAGATTGATCAATGGCATTATAATACTAATGCTGCTTTGTCAACAGGCAGTTATCAAAGCTGGTATTGGAACTGGAACGAATTATTGGAATATACCGGGCAAATTGGTAAACATAACTTCACGGTTATGGGCAGCCATGAAGCACAGGAATCTAAATGGCAGGCACTTTCTGCCGGCAGAACAGGATTCCTTACTAATGACATCTTTGATGTGAATGCCGGTAACCCAACATCTGCAACGAATGGTGGAGGCACTTATCCCTGGTCTATGGAATCTTACCTGGGACGTGTTAACTACAACTACGATAACCGTTACCTCTTAACAGGTACATTCAGAAGAGATGGTTCTCCTTATTTTGGTTCTGATAACAGGTGGGGTAATTTCCCATCCGTTTCTGCAGCATGGAGAGTAAGTCGTGAGAAGTTCTGGTCTATTCCTGCCATCAGTGAACTAAAAATAAGATTTGAAACCGGTCTTACCGGAAACCAGGGTACTGGTTCCGGCATCTATGCACCTTTAAATACGGGTGCTACTCCTTGGGGAACAGGCTTCCTGCCTTCAACGTTTACGAACTCTAAGCTGGCATGGGAAGAAACCAAGACCAATAACGTGGGGCTGAACCTGGGTTTGTTAAACAACAAAATCACTGTTGAAGGCGACTACTACATAAAGAATACAGATAACCTCATTCTTAATGCAAGCTTGCCATGGTACATGGGAACAAACGGTAGTCCCGGTAGTGTTGGAGCTCCATTGGTAAATACCGGTTCATTAGAAACAAAAGGTTGGAACCTTACTTTTAACACCATCAACATTTCTAGTAAGAACTTTAAGTGGGAATCTAACCTGAATATTTCTCATTTCAAAACACTGGTTGAATCACTGAACTCAAATAATGCATTCCTCGAAAGGAATTCCTGGTGGATGAGCAACTGGACACAAAGATCTACTATTGGTTCTCAACCCTGGTTGTTCAGAGGATATATTGTGGATGGAATTTTCCAATCACTGGATGAAATTGCCAAAAGCGCTGTTCCTGTAGATAATAGCGGTAACAGGCGCCCGATTGACCAGGCTAATGGTTTATGGATTGGAGATATTAAATACAGAGATATAAGCGGACCACAAGGTAAGCCTGATGGTAAAATTGATGTAAACGATATGACTGATATCGGTAATCCATGGCCGAAATTAACTGGTGGTTTTACAAACAGTTTTTCTTATAAAGGCTTTGACCTGAGTATCCTTATCACCGGTACTTATGGTAATGACATTTATAATTATATAGCTGTTGAAGCTAGTAATCCTAATAACATTAACCTGAGTAGAAATCTTTTGGTTGATGTAATGGATTATGCAAAGATCACTACGGACGCCAACGGGAAGCCAATACTTTCCAATCCAGCCACAACCATTCCAAGAATATCTAATAATGCTATATCCCAGGACAACAACTTTGGGAAAACCAATAGCCGGTTCGTTGAAGATGGTTCTTACCTGAGATTGAAAAACGTTTCCTTGTCTTATAACATTCCTTCAAAGTATTTAGACTACACTAAAGTGGTTAAAGGTTTAAGAGCAACAGTGGGTGCTCAGAATCTTTATACGCTTACACATTATAAAGGTTATGATCCTGAGGTAGGTGCTTATGTTGGTACTGGCTCCAGTGGCGGTAACCAGGCCATAGGTATTGACTTTGGACGTTATCCTTTAACGCCGATGTTTACAGCAACCCTTAGTGTGAATTTCTAAACGAATTATATATGAAGAACATAAATCGTATAAATAGATTAATTGGTTTACTCCTTCCAATTGTATTGTTGGCAAGCTGTAAAAAGGACTTCCTGGAGAAACCGCCATTGAGCTCAGTGGTGGATGCCAACTTCTATAAAAATGATGACCAGGTGATGGCTGGTACTGCTTTGCTATATAGCCAGGTATGGTTTGACTATAATGATAAAGCCATGTATAACCTCGGTGATTTCAGGGGTGGTACTGCTTTCTCAGCGTGGAATGACCGCGGTAATGTATTATTCAATACAACCGGTGACAATGGTGAGAATGGCGCTTCCTGGCGTGCATTCTTTAACGTGGTGGCCCAGTCAAACCTGTTTCTGTATAACCTCAATAAATACGGAGGTTCTGCCGTATCTGCCAATGTCCGCAAGACAGCTATTGCTGAAGCCAGGTTCATGAGGGCATTGGCTTACCGCTTCCTGGTTATGAACTGGGGGCCTGTGCCTGTAATTGAAAACAACTTCGACAAATTATTTGATAGCTCTATTACAAGAAATACCGTTCCAAGTGTATGGCGCTTTATCACGCGTGAGATGCGTGCTGCAGCACAAGATCTCCCTACCACTCCAATGCAGGAAGGAAGGCTGACCAAATGGTCTGCTGAAGCCATGCTCGCCCGTTTCTACTTAACAAGAGCAGGTGTAGAATCAAATGGTGGTGTTCGTAACCAGCAGTTTCTGGATAGTGCTAAATACTTCGCTAATGATGTTATTGTTAATGGTAACAGGAGTTTGTTGAAGAACTACGCTGACCTGTTTAAATATCCTTATGATAACAATGCTGAATCATTGTTTGAATTACAATGGGTATTCTCAGGATCTAATGTGTGGGGCACGAACAACAGTATGCCGGAATACCTTGCTTACAACCCAGAGATTTCATTCGGTGGCTGGGGTGGTGATAAAGGAGCTACCTGGTGGCTGGTAAAACAATATGATGGTTTTACCGAACAACCGGATGGCACCCTGAAAGGAAGAACCTTGGATCAGCGTTTACATGAAACCTTCATGATGCCGGGGTTCTACTATCCCGAGATCACTAAAGTATCCGATAAGACCAAATTCATCTTTCCTTTTACAGGTACGGACCAAAACTTCCTGAACGTAAAGAAATATGTGATTGGTTCTCCTATTGACCTGGCGGGAATAGCATCTTCACAGCATTATCCTAATGATACCTATATGATGCGGTTGGCTGAAGTATACCTGATATATGCGGAAGCAGTCAT
>JBLNAY010000264.1:0-4920 GCA_050259715.1 Candidatus Dadabacteria bacterium | reverse complement strand
AAATTAAAATTCTTATTTTGAAGGCGCTGCTTTTGGAGAGTCTACTTTTGGAACCAATATTTTAATATATTCTTTAGCACCAGTTTTTGCCCTTTCATTGGATATTGTTATACAATCTTTTGGGCAACCGCTAACGCATTCTGTGCACATTATGCACCTGAATACATTAAGTTCCCACGTTTTTTCGGCTTTGGTAACTGTTATTGCATCAGGGGGACATTTCTTTTGACATATCCCGCAGAGAATACAGTTCTCAGGATTGAAAGTAATCCTTCCTTTAAACTCTTTAAATGGTGCCCTTATCTCGAAGGGGTAAAGTCTGGTAGCAGGTTTACGAGAAACATTTGCTATAACAAGGTTTAACATACCCATTATATCACCCTTCTTTTTATCTTTCAGTGCAGCTAATGCAGGGGTCAATGGTAAGTACAACTATAGGGACATCAGCGAGTTTGATCCCTGGTAGCGTCAGTAACAGTGAAGGTATATTTGCAAAGGTAGGGGTCCTTATTTTAAGCCTTTCCAGGTTTTTAGTACCATTACCTTTCACATAATATACAACTTCGCCTCTGGGCTGCTCTGTTCTCATAATTGCTTCACCGATAGGGAAGCCCTTTATGGGTGTTGCAATCTCACCATTAGGCATCTTGGAAATCGCATTCCTTATCAACTTAATAGACTCATATAATTCATTGATTCTTACTTTAGTTCTGGCGTAACAATCTCCACCATTTTCGACAGCTACCTTAAAACCAAGATCCTTATAGATATCCCAGTCTGCTGAGTCTCTCAGGTCAATGGCGTTCCCACTTCCTCTAAGGGTAGGACCCGCAGTTCCAGCCTCATATGCGAGCTGTTTTGACATTGTAGCTAATCCCACAAGTCTTTTCTTTACAGTGTAATTGTTTACAAACACTTTTTCAAGATCTTTGACTTGAGGTTCCAATGCATCGAGCATTTTCAGAGTAAGATCAATCTGTTCTTTAGTCAAATCTTTACTGGCTCCTCCGACTTTGGATATTGAATGTATAACTCTGTTTCCAGTCATTCTCTCCAATACATCTAATACTGCCTCTCTATACTTCCAGCACTCATAAAAGAGACTTTCAAATCCAAAACCATCGGCAAACAGGCCAAGCCAGAGTAGGTGACTATGAACTCTGTTGAGTTCACCAATTATCACTCTTATATACTGCGCTCTTTCAGGGATTTCTACATCGAATAATTTTTCGACTGCCCGTGTATAAGTTATACCATGGAGGGCACTGCAGATTCCACAGATTCTTTCACAAATATACGTTGTTTGATTATAGTCCTTTGTGTCTATGAATTTCTCAAGCCCTCTGTGGACGTAGCCCAGTGAGGGAAGTGCTCCAACAACAACATCGTTATCTATCTCAAGTTTTAACGATACTGGTTCGGGTAAAACGGGATGTTGAGGACCAAAAGGTATTATGGTTGTCATGTGATTCTCCTCTCAAGTGCTTTAAGCCAAGGGAGCTTTTGGACTGTTTGGCGTTAAGTAAAGGTGGCCCTTGTAGTCTATTGCTAAACCGTCGAAAGTCAATCCGAAGAGATCCTGGTACTCATTCTCGATCAAAAGTGCACATAGGAAAATACCTGAAATACTCTTGGGTTTCTCACCTGGTTTCACAAAGTACCTTAGATTTTTGATTTTGTAATCTTTGTCAAAGATATATATAAAATCGTGACCATCTTTAGCTTTCAGGCATATCATAGTAGCGTATCGATAGCCATCATTTTTTAAACCCTCAACAGTTTTTAGAAGCTCTGCACTGCTTTTTATTTCTGTTACATTCTGAAGCTCATTCTCAAGCATTTGATGGCACCTCTTTCCCTTTCAATTTTACTTCATTCCCTTTTATCTTCCCTTGCTTTTTACTTTCAAGTATTGAAAGTGCTGCTACTACTCCATCAAGTATGGCTTCAGGCCTTGGGCAGCATCCGGGAACGTATGCATCTACGGGTATGACCTGGTCCACTCCGCCTATTACATTATAGCAGTTATGGAATATCCCGCCCGTAGATGCACAGGCACCTACGGCTAAGACGACTTTGGGGTCAGGAATCTGGTTATAGATGTTCTTAAGCACATTTACATTTTTATAATTTATCGAGCCTGTAACCACCATTATATCAGCTTGCTTCGGAGTACCTATGTTTAAAACCCCAAATCTTTCAGCATCATATAGAGGAGTAAGACAGGCTACTACTTCAATATCACAGCCATTGCAACTGTTGCAATTCACATGTATAATCCATGGGGATTTTGCCAAACTCATGATATCCCTCCTTTTAAGCTAATTTGACTCCACTAACGTACAGGAATGCTATGTTCACAAGGGAAATTATTAGTAGGAATGTCCAACTTAGTTTAAGCATCCATTGCCAGTATACCCTTGCAGTAATATTGTCTACTACAATTACAAGCAAGAAAGCAGCGGTTGAGAGAAGGAAACCTATCAGTGGGTTTACTGCCCAGAATATAAAGAGGAGTCCTGTTAAAAATACGTATTCGTAGAAGTGCGCTATCTCAATGACCGCAAACCCTGGTCCTGAGTATTCGGTAAGCATACCTTTAACCAGTTCCTGATGACCATGGTGAGATGTTGAATAGTCAAAGGGTGATTTTTTCAATTTTATATTCAGAACAAATACCATTGCTATGAATATAAGAGGGGCATACACCAGGAGAGGGGTCGATGCACTTACCACTTCAGATATTTTAAAGGTGCCAGTAAGCAGGTAGATTGCAAGAGCATACAAAATTAAAATCGGTTCATAAGCCAATATAGCCATCATTTCCCTTGAACTTCCTATTCTGGCGTATGGAGAACCAGTGCTCATTCCTCCTACTATTATAGCTAACGAAGATACCGTGTAGACGAATATTATCATCAAAATATCTTGTCTGAAAATTAACATCAAGAGGCTCAAAACTATAAAGACCAGGTACACGACTGCGTAAAAGTTTTGAGACTTATTTACAATCATGTTGTCTTTACTGAGAAGCTTCGTGACATCATAGTATGGCTGCAAAAGAGGAGGACCAACTCTACCTTGCAATCTTGCAGTAAGTTTCCTGTCAATCCCGGCAGCTATACAGCCGACGATAGGAGCACCAATTAAAACAACAACAGCTAATAAAATATCGTTCATATTCATAACATTCCTCCTGCCAATGCAAGTATAATAAGCAGTATGGAAATTACGACTCCAACTGTTGTAAGTTTGTTTTCTCCAAAGGTATTTTGAAGATAAATGTTAGAGACGCTGCTCTTGTCGTAACTGCAAAGTCCATTTCTGAACATTAATCCGTCCCTCTCAAGGTTGTTTTCCCCACACATATAATAGTTAGACATACGGGGAGTGTACATACTTCTGACAGCGAAATAGATCAGAATGGCCAGAGCAAGCACTATGAATATTGCTGCGTAAGCAAATGCCCCTATTTCGGAGGTAAATTGTCCAGCTTCTCCTGAAATAACAGGAGCAGTATTAAGCAAAATCTCAACCTGGGGTCTAATGAAGTAATCATATATTGAAAATACAAGAATACTTGTAGCTACAATAGATAATCCAAGGAACGTTAGTGGGAAGTAGGTTTCCGGTTTTGCATGGTGAACTGCATTTTTATCCATGGTTGATGATAATATTGTCCCCATCCACTTAGCGTAATAAACAGTAGTAAGTGCACTGCCAAGTATAAGGAATACTATCACAATAGGATTGCTTGAAGCAGCTTCCATTGATACCCATTTTGTAAGCAATACTCCAAAAGGAGGTAATAGCATGGATACCATTCCCAGAGCTGCTAGCATAGTAAGTAGAGGAGCTTTCTTTATCAATCCTGACATGTCTTCGATATCTCTGCTCCCAATTGTGTGCTCAATTTCACCTGTGCAGAGGAACAGAAGAGCTTTTGAGATAGCGTGGAACAGAATAAGCATAATTGCAGCAGCTACAGCCAGAGGCGTACCTATTCCAGCACTTGCGATAATTAATCCTAAGTTTGCAATGGTTGAATAAGCAAGTACCCTCTTAGCATTTCTTTGGGACAAAGCTAAAGCCGAACACATTACGAAAGTAAAGCTGCCGTAAATAGCAATAGCTGTTCCAAGATTTGTGCCCGCAAAAGCCGGTACAAGTTTGACAACTAAAAACACACCAGCATTTACCATTGTACTTGAGTGCAGTAAGGCAGAAACCGGGGTTGGAGCTACCATTGCGCCTAAGAGCCAGCTCTGGAAAGGCATCTGGGCAGACTTCGCAAAGCCTCCAATACAGAGTAAGGCAACAGGAAGGGCTACAGCAGCCATCGCTGCTGCATTAGTTCCAGCATAAGTTCCAATTCCAGAAAGGGTACTTATTTCATTAGTAGCGAGCAGAATTATGCCTACAGATAAAGCAATTCCACCAACCAGGTTTAAAGCCAGGGCTCTGAAACCATTATTAATTCCTTCTTCATCCTGGTTGTATGAGATCAGCACAAATGAACACAGAGTTGTTATTTCCCAGAAAAGGAACAGCCATCCTAGTGTATCAACCATGACCAGACCGTTCATGGCTGCTAAGAAGAAACTCATGGTAAAGTAAAATGTTTTCTGCCTGTTCAAATGCCTGTGTTCTTCGTATACATCCATATATCCGGTTGCGAATAAGATAATCGCAGTACCGATCATATTTACTATTAATATCATGACCTGAGAAAATTGGTCAATATTAAAAGAAGCACTTTCAACTGCTGCAACATTCATGAATGAATAAACTGATACACCTGCTGCAATTGCAACCAGTGCAAGTGTAGCCCAGTTTTTATGTTTTACTGAGAC
The DNA here is from genome assembly GCA_050259715.1 of Candidatus Dadabacteria bacterium. GTDB lineage: Bacteria > Bacteroidota > Bacteroidia > Chitinophagales > Chitinophagaceae > Flavisolibacter. The sequence continues at coordinate 67 of JBLNAY010000264.1, read as the reverse complement.
ATAAAGCATATAAACTATTACCAGTGCTTCTAACACTAGGACAATATTTTCTAGAAGCTCAAAATTT
>JBLNAY010000263.1:0-5924 GCA_050259715.1 Candidatus Dadabacteria bacterium | reverse complement strand
GCAAAAAAAAGAAAATTCGCAAAGCCCCCCGTACTTAATACCTCTTTACCGGTAAGTTCCGATTCAATTTTATCAGCAACCGTTGCTTTCGTTGTCCTCTTTACCATCACAGGAAGATAGGTGTAGAGCGAAACATTCTTCACTGTATATATCAATCCCGGTTCAACTGACAAATTATAGCCACTCCTTCTGAATCCACTGCTACCGCCAACCAGATCATATACGGGAATGCCTTCCTGCCGCAAGCCTGCTGACAGCGAAATATTTTTAAGAATATATTCAAAACCAGCCCTGATGGAATATTGATCCGGTACACTATTGACGTCACTACCTGTTTTTATTTGCAACAGCGTTGATGGCCTGCCGTAAGTTGCTAATGTGCCATTCTGCTCCCGGGGGTTTAAAAGATAATAAAGGTTGCCATAAAAAATAACTTTTTTATCCAGGCTATAATATCCATTGAGTTCTGTAATAATTGCTGTCCCTCCATCACCCAACTGGATGGAGGCATTTACCGGTGCCAGCACCTTCACGCTGTCATTACGGTAGAAATAATCCTGGTATTTATAGTCACCCGTTGGAAACTTTAGTCCCAGGCCCAGTTGAATATTTCCTTTACGTTTAGCTGATGAATGAAGTAGCCATTTATATAAAGTGAAACGTACATCCCCTAATCCAAAAGAATGAGTCACGTACCGGGGAGTTCCTTTGCCGCCATGCTCTGTGGTGGTTGAGCGGCTATTCGCATTGACAGGCACACTGATATTTACAGAAAAGCCATTTTCCAAAAAACGACTTAGAGAAATATCGGAGGCAAAAACTTTATTAATACCTGCGTCCGGGGTCCTTTGATCTTCTGTTCCTTTAAATTCACGAAAGGATCTGAAATAACGGTTTACAATATTCAATTGCCACCTTGAGTTCGAAAACTTGTTATCTGTCATATTGTACTGCCCGAATCCCGAGATGTTACGGATCATAATGCAACCTTGCGCTTCTGCGGTATAAGTATACAATACAACGACCATTAAAATAACGGTTAGCTTTTTCATATAAAAACTTTTCAGACGATAAGTTTACAAACGTTTTGGCTGTAACTTTTTCAGAAGGTATTCTTTACGGCTGCGGGAAACATCAATGGTCGATCCGTCACTCATCAGAACATAACCACCTTCACCCCTGATGTATTTTTCCACTTCATTAAGATTAACGAGGAACGAGTGATGCACCCGCGCAAAAGAAAACTCTTCCAGCATCTCTTCAATTTCTTTCAACGTGCGGGAAGCAATCACTTTTTGTTTGTTCTTTAAATAAAGAATGGTGTAGTTGCTGTCAGCTGTGCAACTAATCACTGAATCAACCATGATCATGTGCAGGCCTTCAAGTGTTGGGATGGCGATTTTACTCACAGGTGTCCCTGGTCTTAATTTACTTAATAGCATTTCAATCTGCTCAGGCAATGGATTCCTAAGATGATGCACTACTCGCTGTATGGCCTTTTGCAATTCATCCCTGTCAATAGGTTTTAATAAATAATCAAGGGCGCTGTACCGGATTGCCTTGATAGCATACTGGTCATAGCTAGTAGTGAAAATGAGCTGGAAATTAATTTCGTCCAGTTTTTCCAGCAAGTCAAAGCCATTCATCTTCGGCATTTCCACGTCCAGGAACACCAGTTGGGGGGCATCCTCCTGGATCGCTTTTAATGCAGAGACACCATTGTAACATATGTCAATAACATTCACCTGCGGACAATATCTCTGTAACAAAGTGCCCAGGCTTTCACAGCAATATGGCTCGTCGTCAACAATTATCGCTTTAATCATATAAGCTCATTTTCAGGCGAGGGAATAGGCTGCTTCCCTGATGCGTATTTTCAATGTCACTTTTGTTCCTGCCGCATTTCCATATTTGTCAACCAGATCCTCAAACTCGAAGTAGGTCTTCTTCTCATCGTTTTCATTAAGTAATTCAAACCGTTCACGGGTGATCTTCAACCCGAGAGATTTCTTCTTTTCATCTGATAACCTTAATTCAGAAGCGGCTTTTCTGCCTATACCGTCATCAATGACGTGACAGATGAGGAAATCATCCTCCGTTCTTAAGAAAATATCCAGGTGCCCTTCTCCATCTTTATGCATTAACCCATGCCAAATGGCATTTTCGGCGAAAGGCTGCAAAAGGAGAGGAGGTATGTAGATATTATCAATGTCAACGGAATTAATAAAATTGATGGCATAACTAAATGCATTTTTAAAACGAAGCCTTTCCATGTCGAGGTAAAGACGCAGCATTTCCAGTTCATCTTCGAGAGTGATTAACTTGTTTTTGGAATTCACCAGCACAATACGTATCAGCCTTGAAAACCTGGTCAGGTAATCTGAGGCTGTATCGGTTTCGCTTTTTAAAATAAAGTGATTGATGGAGCTAAGGCAATTGAAAATAAAATGAGGATTCATCTGTGCCCGCAAGGCCTCCATTTCCAGCTCTGAGGCTCTTAACTTGAGATCAGATTGTGCTTTCTGGCTTTCCAGCTTTTCATTCTTTCTTTTCAGCGACAAACTGATATAAATAAACAATGCTGCCAGCAAAGCAATCAAAAGCCCGATAGTAAGTACCCATTTCAGCAATGATGCCTGCTTTAGCTTTACTTCTTTGATTTCGTTAGCGTGGTTGAGAATCTTATTATTCTCATCAAGTGATAAAATTCGTTCCTTTTGCTTGCTGAACTCCGTTTCTTTTTTGTAATTAGCCAGCCGGAAGAGAAACTGCTCATTGGTTAGTTGATTTTTTAAAGTGGTCGCTAACTTCAGGTAATAATAAGCACTGTCATTTTGTTTTAAGTTCGCGTGGAGCGTTGATAATAAAGTGTAATTATCAATAATCACGGGTTTTACACCAGTAGCAACGCAAATGGACAGACTCTCATGTGCATAGCGTAGTGCAGCGCGATTATCACCAAGTCCGGCATAGGCTTTTGCCGCATCCAGCAATACCCTCATCAGGTCCCACCTGTCATTTTCATTTCTAAAGAGATCGATAGGGTTTAGGAATATTTGCAAAGCCGAATCATATTTCTGCTTCTGCATGACAGCTTCCCCGATGGCAATTTTCGTCATGAAGTTGCCAGGGTCAATCTGGATGGCTTTCTGTAAATAAAGCAGGGAAGAATCCGGCTTGTTCAACATCCGGTAAAAAGAACCGAGTGATTCAAAAAGAAAATTCCGGTGCGCCAGCCGGTAATCAAGCGAATGCTCGTCGGCATATATGTTTGTCTGCTTGTAATAATTCAGCGCCTCTTCATTCGCACCTACAGCTTTATAGAAATTACCTATACTATTCAGGGAACGTGCTACACACAGGAGATCACTCATCTGCATGCGTATTGATAGACTTTGACTTGAAAAAAACAGTCCTTTGTCATAATCGCCAACAGTAGTATACAAAATTCCCAGCCACGCCCATGCTTTTCCCTTTCCTTCCAAATCATTGGTCTTTTCAAAATAAGCAAGGGCTTTATTGTAGTAGGCCAGCGACTCGTTGAATCGCATCTGGGAAAGTAAATCTTCCGCCAGCCAAACATTGCACCACCCAATTCCACTTTCATTTTTCAAAGTTTCAAACATTCCCAGCCCCTGCCTGAAATCTCTTTCAGCGGCAAGTAAATTCTTCCTGTACAGGTCAGCAACACCAAGGTGCATAAGAGACGTAGCCACTCCAGTGCTGTAGTTCATCTGCTGCGATTCCTTATAGGCAGGAGCTGCCCAGCGGGTAATAGAATCAGGTACCGCAGCTGTATATTGCCACCACCAGTATTCTTCAGCCAGCGCATTGAGGCAATTAATTCTTTGAATACCATTTGCTGCTGCTAACTGCTTTTTTAAACTGTCAATTTTTATTTTGTCCGGGTGGTGTTGTTCTCCATGTGAGAAAACAACACCACAGGTGCATATTGCTACCATCAATATTTTTCTGAAAAGCAGCATTCTAAATGGGGTTGATAATTTAACGGGCTCTCTTTAAAGTTAACAAATAATCACCAGCGATCGGGTCACCTCTCCAAAACTACTCCAGGCACTTCGCCAGTGTAACCGGTAATGAGTAAGTGTTCCGATTAAACATTACCCTGTTGAATCGGGTGAGCAGTCGGGAAATTTCTTCCTAAAGCATAAGTATGTTGAAATGCTGATTCATTCCTACCAACTGTTAACCGGTTTGCCGGGGTAATCGTTACCCATTGACTTGCCCTCCCGGGGCAGATAGCTTTAATCATCAAAACCATTCTTCACTTTTAAATGAAATTCTTTATGAAAAGTAAAATGCTGCCATTCTTCCTGGCTTTTATTGTACTGCTTAGTTCTTGTGAAAAGAAAACCGACAAGCCATTCACAGAAATGTATGCCAGGACCATTAGTCAAAACAGTAATCACGGTCATCTGAAACAGGCGAAAGATTTCTCTTCCGAGGTGGTTTTGGATTGGATGAACATGCAGTTGCAGCTGGTGCGCACTACCCCGGGGATGCCGCCGGCGACCAACTCCAGGTTGTTTGCATATTCCGGTATAGCCCTCTACGAATCAGTTGTTCCCGGCATGCCTTCCTTTCAATCGCTCTCCGGGCAATTAACAGATATGCCTCCTATGCCTTCTGCAGATGCAGGTTATGCTTATCATTGGGCTGCCAGCGCCAATGCAGCACTGGCTTATATAACGGAACATTTTTTTCCTAACACTTCTGAGGCGAATAAGCAATCCATAAAGGATCTCCGGAATACGCTCAATGAAAAATATAAAACTGAAGTACAGGCTGAGACATTTGATCGTTCGGTAGCTTTCGGACAGGCAGTGGCACAATCCGTTTTTGAGTGGTCCAGGACAGATGGTTCTGCCACTATATGGCCCGCATACACTCCCCCTGTAGGAGCCGGCCTATGGGCGTCCACCTATCCTAATTTCCCCGCAGCTTCCACTCCTTACTGGGGAAGAAACCGGCTCTTTGTGCCGGGAAGCCTGGATCAATCTGATCCGACCTTACCGCCTACATATTCAACTGACCCCAATTCTGCTTACTACAGAAACATGAAAGAAGTGTACGACATTTCCCAAACACTCACATCCGATCAGCTGGCGCAGGCATTATATTATCGTGATAGCCCCGGTTATGTTTCCGGTGGGCACTATTTATCCATATTGTACCAGTTGCTTCAAAAACAACAATACACTCTTGATTTCAGTTCAACAGCCTATGCTAAATCCGGGATTGCTGTTGCTGATGCTTTGATAGGTTGCTTTCAATGGAAATATAAAGATCTTAACGGAGGCCCCGTCACCAATACAGAGCGTCCTGTTACCTATATCAGGGGTGTTATGGGCTACAACTGGAATTCGAAATTTAACACACCTCCTCATCCCGACTTCCCATCAGGTCATGCTACCACGGCGGGTGCTGCAGAAGTAATCTTTACCAGCCTCTTTGGAGATCATTATGCATTTACCAATCACACCTATGATTATTTGAATATGCCTGCCCAGTCATATACTTCGTTTACTGATATGGCAGATCAAATTAGTATGTCAAGAGTATATGCAGGCATTCATACCCGTTTTGCCTGTGATGCCGGCAGGGTGGAAGGGCAACAAATAGCGCGGAATATCCTGCAGAAAGTAAAATTCAGGAAAGAGTAGAATAGTCCAGGGGAAAATGTTATTGCGGTTTACCCTTTTTCACTCATATTAAAACCTGCCTGTCATGAAAAATATAGGGCTTTCCATTTCTCTTTTAACTGGTATTCTTTTCCTGGCCTCCTGCAAAAAAGAACTTTCCTGTCAAGGATGTGCAGCCAACCAGCCACCGGTGGCGGATGCCGGCAGCGACCAGGTATCTGTCCTACCTAAAGACAGCGTGCTTCTCAATGGCTCTGCCTC
>JBLNAY010000262.1:0-6527 GCA_050259715.1 Candidatus Dadabacteria bacterium | reverse complement strand
TGCCGCATGTAAGAGAGGGTGACGTTTAATTCAAATCCCATTAACACCGCAAAGGAATTAACGAATATGAGCGACATGAGGATGAAGATCGCACCTATAGATCCATAAAGTTTATTGTAGTTACTGAAGTTATTTACCCAGAAGGTCACCAGGGCTGTTGCGATGATCATGGCTGTTGTGGCAAAAACAGAACCCGGTGTCAACAGCGGCCATTTCTTTGCAACCGCAGGACCATGACGATAAATAAATGCAACTATTGAAAAGGTGAGCAGGACAATAAAAATCCATCGTGCATTGGCAATCAGCATTCGTATAGTCGCATTATCTATACCTATGTATTTCAGAACAGCTCTTTGTGCTATCAATAGCAGGAGACAGAGCATCACAAGGAGGAAAGTTATAATGGTAAGTTTAAGAGCGGCTCTTCTACGTCCCCACATGTTGCGCTTGAGAAAACCAGAATAGTTCTTATCAAATGAACGTAGGATTCCCATCATAGCATTACTTGAAAAGTAAATAGATACAATCAATCCTATAGATAAAAGACCATTCCGCGGCTGGTGGAGAAAGTCATCGAGAAAATGAATGATAACGGAGTTGTTTTTCTCTCCCGGCACCACATCCCTGATCAATGCAAATAGCTGGCGGGTTATACCTTTAGAAATGGGCAGGTAAGGGATCAATGTGAATATAAATATGAGAGTGGGAGGGATAGCCATAACAATATTAAACGAAATTCCACTCGCTCGCTCTCTCAGGCTACTTTTCTTTAGTTGCTTTACAAAAGCACCCCACACTTCGTAAACGGAAAAGCCATGTAAGCCCGGCAAATACATTTTTTTACTGCTGCCTATAATGACCTGGCCTGTTGAGGATTGAATAATATTCTGTCCTAATTTCCTATGAAGGCTCATATCACTTTACTTCTTTTTCTTCTCTTCTTCGTTTATCCTCTTCCTGGTAGGCTTTCGCTTTCACCTCATGCTCTTTGAAGCTCGCGCTGAAAAGGTGTGTACCATTGAAATTGCTGTTTGCCACGAAAAACATATAGTTGGTGGCCGGCGCATTTAATACCGCATCAATAGTCTTCCTGGAAGGTGTGCAGATAGGTCCGGGAGGCAATCCCCTTGTCTTGTAAGTATTATAAGGTGATTGTACGTTCAACATTTCTCCATGTATCCACTTTATACCAAAATCTTTAAGAGCGAACTTAATGGTAGGATCTGCGCCTAAGGGCATTCCTTTGTTCATCCTGTTGAGGTAAACACTGGCAATGGTGTCCTTTTCTTCATTGTTATTAGTCTCTTCTTCCACAATTGAGGACAGTATATATGCCTGCACAGGAAAAAGGCCATGTGCCTGTGCTTTCTTCTTCCTCTCTTCTGTCCAGAACTTTTTAGAAGCATCATACATTTTCTGGTATACCTTCCTTGGTGTTGTATTCCAGAAATAAGTGTAGCTGTCCGGGAGAACATTCCACATGGCAGTTTCGGGAGTGGCATCAAACTTAGCCATTGAATCCGTGTTGTTGAGGAAGTTGATCATATCAGTAGAATCGAACTCCAGTTTATTTGCGGTCACACGGGCAAAGTCTTCTTTGGTGCGGAATTTAATGATCACAAATTGAACGGGTGTCTGGCTGTTATTTCGAAGTCTCCGGGCAATAGTGAGCAAGCTGGTGCCCCTGGTAATCTCATATTTTCCTGGTCTTACATTGTTCCAGTACTTCAGTTGGCCTGCCAGGAAGTTAAATGCTGTTTCACTCCTGATGATTTTGTGTTTACGCAGAGAATCTAAAACAGCTTCCCTGTTAGCTGCTTTGCTGCTGATATAAAGGGTTTCCTTAGAAGAAGAAAACCCGGTACCCGGTCCTAAGAAAATCCATGCTATTGCTATAATTCCTAACGTAACTACCAAAACAACGATCAACAATATCCTTCTCATAGTAATCAAAGTAATAAAAAAACCCTGTCTTTGAGGACAGGGTTAACAAATATGATAACTGCTATTATTTGGCAGGTTGTTGCTGATTAGGTGTTGCCGGAGGTGCGGTTAACGGTGCATTGTTTGGATTAGTTGCCGGAGCTGTTTGCTGTGTTGGAACCGGCCCGGTACTTACATTCTGCAGGCGGTCATGGGTTGCAGCCTGTCCACCGGAAATAAACATGGTGGAAACAATGCAAAGAATGGCAATGGCAGCGGCAAAAATCCAGGTGCCTTTTTCGAGTACATCTGTTGTTTGTTTAACTCCCATGAACTGGTTGCTGAAACCACCAAAAGTACCTGACAGACCACCGCCTTTAGGATTTTGAACCAACACAATAAGGCTAAGAATAACAGAAGCCAATAGAATAAGGATTATAAACAACAGAGTCATGTTACAGGTTCTTTAGATTTTCAATTTTGCCTGCAAAGAAAGCCTTTTTGGAGGGATCAAGCAAAACTAATTTGTTGTATATTTCTAAAGCTTTTTCCTTGTTTCCCTGCTTCAACCACACTTCCGCCATGGCTTCAGTTACTATCTCAGAATCATTGACAGATTGGTTTGCCAATGAGGCAACTTTAGTCTCCAGGTTGGAATCGACTGTTTTAGGCGGTTCATTCGCCGGCAGCCGTTTCATGGTTTTTAGCCATTCGGTAAAGCTTTTAAGCTGTTTACCAAATTTGTCCTTTGGGACATCCTCCGCAACCACTTTAATTCCCTGAGACGCGAAGTAATCCACCGTATGATATGGTTCGAAAGAAATATCTGCGGAAGCGTCTTCGGGTTGAACAGCATTCAATGATGCAGATGCTTGGTTTTCAGAAGGTTTATCAAGGTTACCTTCAGTTCCAGTTTCATTTACTTCAACAACAGGAGCTTGGATTTTGTTTTCCGGATTTCCTTGTTCAAAAGATTCGTTTACATCTTCTTCCTGAACTTCGGTTGGATTAATCTCTTCCTTCTCCTGTGGTTCAATAAAAGGAGGGTAAAACTCATTTAAGCCGGCAGCAGAAACGTTATGGAGTTCAAGAGGAGGTTCGATGATCTCACCACTACCTGGTGCCTCCTGTATTCCTAACGGAGCTTGTTCACCCTCTTCTATCGCAAAGTTATTTTGATCAACATTCGCTTCCTGTGAAAATCCTTCTTCTATAACTTCTACGTTTGATCCTGTCTCTTCACCGGTATGCTCTGAAGTTGATTCATCGCTGGGAAAGCCTTCATTCAATTCGGTGCTTTCTATAGCAGAAGGCGCTTCTGTTATCTCATGGCTATTAATCTCTGCAGACTCGTTTTCACGAATTGTCCGAGGTTCAACATAGAATGGTTGGGAAGAAATGAATTGTTGAAACAGGACAGGGTTATGATAAAATAAAACAGCCTTTTGTAACTGTTTTGTGTAGGCTTTACTTCCTTCCTGTTTCAGCTTTTCGAGCAAAAGAAATTGTGCAGGAGCGAAATAGGGATACTCTTCAACTATCCGTTCAATCTCTTCTAAATTACAATCATTAATAGATGCCTTTCCGACTAGTATCTGAGCCAGCGCATGTATTCTTTCGCTCATGCCGGCAAGTTACTTTTTATTTTGTTTCTGAAACACATTGAAACATAGGAGAAACATAGGCACATAGATACGCATAGTAATTTGAAATTAGGAACACCGAATATTCAAATATTCAGAATTTTCTTTGCTGAAAAGTAACAGGCAGTGATTTAAAAAATACTATGTGCCCTATGTTTCTCTGTGCCTATGTGTTTAGTCGCTACCACTTGGAGAATAGCCGGTTGAATATTTCACCTTACACCGATCTAAGTTAAAAGCTCCGACTCACATAGAAACATAGGCACATAGACACACATAGTAATTTGAAATAAGGGATACTCAATTGTTCAAATATTCAAAATCTTCTCTGCTGAAAAGTAACAGGCAGTGATTTAAAAAAATACTCTGTGCTCCTATGTTTCTCTGTGCCTATGTGTTTAGTTGCTACCACTTGGAGAATAGCCGGTTGAAAATTTCGTCACTGAGGTTACGCACGATCTCGGGTAATAGTTCCGACTCTACCGACTGGAGTGATCGGTTGGCATTGAAATCAAAGCTCCTGCTTATGTCAAATTCCTCTTTTTCATTCGACAGCGTTTTATTCACAACAATGTGAACCGACACGGTTAACCGGTTTAAGGATGCTTGTGTCTGGCCATTGGTATTGCTTACACCTGTTGTACTAGGAGAATAGTCGGTTATAGTTCCACTGATATCATAGTGCGCATTATCATTATTGGTGGCTATGAGTTTTGTCTGCCCGCCTATTTTTTGCCTCAGCTTCTCTGAAAGGTTAGGAGCCAGCTGTGGATTCTGGTAAGGAGCAGAATTCAGCATGGTGACAACGCGGAAAGTTTTGATGCTATCTGGTAGCGGCTCCGACTCGGTCAGCTTATAAATACCGCAACCGCTATTTACATTAGCGAGTACGATGATCGCGAGGGCAAAGAGGATGAGTGACGGCTTATAAAATGCTTTTTTCATTGTTTGCTTATCAACTACTGGTCAATATCGTATTCTTTCAGCTTCCGGTATAAGGTACGTTCACTTATACCCAGGTCGGCAGCGGCATCTTTTCTTTTCCCCTTATGTTTCTTAAGTGCCTTCTGAATTAATTCCTTTTCCTTATCCATGATATTCAGGCTGTCGTCTACTTCCTGGTGTTCATGGATATCAGTGTTATGCATGATGACCGGCTGGCCGGGAGAGTAATTTGAAGATACCAAAACAGGTTGATTCATTTCATGTGTTGGCAGTTCTTTAACCTCGTTCAGGAATGATGCTTTCTCATGGTGGCTAAGCCCCGGGTTTTGGACCACTTCGAGGAACAGTTTTTTAAGTTCGGTTACATCTCGTTTCATGTCGAAAAAGAGCTTGTACAGTATTTCCCGCTCGTTGGCAAACTCGTGTGAATCATGACCATTAACATGTGCGAGTACCGGGAGCCTGTTATTGGGTTGATTTTCCGGCAAAAAGCGGTTGAGTTCCCGTCCATCTACCAATTTCTCTGTTGCCAGGACGGAGATTTGCTCGGCCATGTTTTTCAGTTCACGCACATTTCCCGGCCATGCATAGTTTACTAGTCTTTGCCTGGCTTCGTCATCGAGTTGAACAGGAGCCGTTTTATACCTTTCTGCAAAATCAACTGCAAACTTCCTGAACAGGATCGGGATATCTTCCTTGCGGTCTCTCAGAGCAGGCACCCTGATGGGCACAGTATTTAACCTGTAATAAAGGTCTTCCCTGAATTTTCCCTGCTGTACCAGTTGCAGCAGGTCTTTATTAGTTGCCGTTATTACTCTTACATCCGTCTTTTGAACTTTGGAGGAACCCACACGAATGAATTCACCCGTCTCCAACACACGCAGCAAACGTGCCTGTGTGCCTAATGGGAGTTCACCTATTTCATCAAGAAAGATGGTGCCTCCGCTTACCGTTTCGAAATAACCTTTACGGCTGTCAACAGCTCCTGTAAATGAGCCCTTTTCATGACCGAAAAGTTCTGAATCAATAGTTCCCTCCGGGATAGCTCCGCAGTTAACGGCAATAAAGGAGTTGTGTTTGCGGGCGGAGAGAGAATGTATAATATGAGAAAACGCTTCTTTACCTACGCCACTTTCACCAACTATAAGCACTGTAAGATCAGTATTAGCCACCTGGGCGGCTACCTGCAATGCATAATTAAGAGCAGGGGAGTTACCAATAATTCCAAACCTGTTTTTAATACTTTGAATGTCCATAATGTTTGATCTCTGGTCTTCAATTAAGGTAGATCCGGCAATTCAAATAACTGGAAAGGCATTGTTATGCCATGACAATCTCGCCCAGGAGGGTTGCCTGTGTGCAGTCGTTCACTCTCACATTTACATAATCACCTGCTTCCAGGTTCAAATCTTTTTTCGGGAATACAATCACTTTGTTCTGGCTATTGCGTCCCATCCAGTCCCTTTCACTTTTTTTAGAATCACCCTCAATTAAAACTTTGAATGTTTTATATAAATCCTTCCTGTTACTTTCCTGTGATAGTTTATTCTGAAGATCAACTATTTCCCTCAGCCTTCTTTTCTTTATATCTGCCGGCACGTCGTCTTCGTATCTTTTCTCTGCCAGGGTACCCGGTCGTTCACTATAGAAGAACATATAGCTCATGTCGTAACGTGCATATTCCATCACATCCAAAGTAAGCCGATGGTCTTCCTCTGTTTCTGTACAAAAACCTGCAATTACGTCTGAACTGATGCCGCACCCGGGTAGGACCTCACGAATCCTGTCCACCTTAGCCATATACCATTCGCGGGTATAATTGCGGTTCATCAGTTGAAGCACCCGGCTGCTACCGCTTTGTAATGGAAGATGTATGTATTTGCAGATGTTCTCATACTTAGCCATTGTTGTCAGCACATCATCTGTAATATCCTTAGGGTGAGAGGTTGAAAATCTTACCCTCAGTTCCGGTGAAATCAGCGCTACTTTCTCCAGCAGGTTGGCAAAAGTCACCGG
>JBLNAY010000261.1:0-11989 GCA_050259715.1 Candidatus Dadabacteria bacterium | reverse complement strand
CAAAATCTCTCGATAGGTAATCCTGCTTATGCACAATTAGTGCTGAAAGCATGGAAAGACTTTGATTCCAAGAACTTCGAAAACTCACTTTCCATGTTTGCAGACGATGTTGTAGCTACATTCCCTGATGGAACAGCAGTAAAGGGAAAAGACAATTTGTTTAAAATGGCAAAAGATTTCCAGGGGAAATATTCTTCAATGACCAGTGACATCCATGCGTGCACTACATTGAAAAGCGCTGAATCACCCGGCACTGAAGTGGCTATAATTTGGGGTGTTAGCACTGCAACAAAAACAGACGGCAGTATCGAAAAGACCAATTTACACGAGGTTTGGTACTTCAATAAAGACGGGAAGGTCACAGCACTCTACCAGTATGCAGCTGCAGTTCCAAAGGAATAATTAATAACTCATCACCATTAAAATAGAATGCTCCCGCTTGGGGGCATTCGTGTTTTGATAATTATCTAATGAACTAACGGCTACTGATATGTTCTGTTATGATCACGGCAGCGGTTATAACTGGAAAGCTTTTATAATTTGTCATTTCAATAGAATGAAAGAAATGCTATGACTTCCACAAACTTACTCAGATGCTAGTTTTTCACCCAGAATTCATCTGGATAATCATCCTGTAATACCTGTTTATACTTTAACTCCTTTCCAATAGTCTCAAGTTGATCTGCGGTTAATTGTCTTTCTAAATAGGGAAATAATTCCCTTTCTTCATAACGAACATGAGTATCAACCATCTCAGCAAGTTTTGATAAAGATGTAGTTGATCCATTTAAAGGAGATTGAGTAATTTGTTCTACCTGTTCTTCAATACTGTGATGGTCGTTAATTGCGTTTTGCACCTTTTCATCAACCACTTTACTGAATAGAATGATTTCCTCTTCACGAAAGTGAGCTAGCATATTAGTATTCCAAAAGTGCTGCACATATTTTTTTATTCTTTCTGGATCTACAGCATGCTTCAGACCTTCTCTTATTTTCCAGCAAAACAATAGGGTGAAATGGTGGTCTTTTGAAAGTAACAGGATGTTCGGATTCCGCTTTATAGGTTTTTGTTTCATATATATTATTTTTAGCTCTTGTTATTTTTTTCTAACTTTTCTACAAGAGCATCAGAAGTACTTTCCCCGTATATACCATAGGCATTTACCAATACGCCCTTAATACCATGAACGGGTGATGAAATTGCATAGACTACCGCCTCATCATCCGGGTTAGACTCGCCTTCAAAACGAAAAACAGCATCAATCTCAAATTCAGCCGGAGATAATTGAACATTAGTCTCATGACATATAAGGCATTCTTCTTTCAGGTTAAAATCGTGGTCATAGCCTTCCCGCTTCAAACCGTTTACCGTTTCTGATAGAGTTCCAAAATACTTTTTCATAATTGAAGGTTGTTCTTTGTTACCGAAATACATTCTTCTTGATGTAATTTATCATAACTACCCATTTAAAAACTCCTGTCCCTGTTCGGAAATACGGGCGGAACTCCAGGCGGGATCGAACACCAGTTGCAGATCAATTTCATATCCAGGGAATGCCTGTTGCAGGGCACTGATCGTATTATCCCTGATGCTTTCACCCATCGGGCAGTATTGCGTAGTAAGTGTCATTCGCATAAAAATATCTTTCGCAGATTCATCAAAATCCAACTGGTAAACCAGCCCGAGATCCACAATATTCAACCCAATCTCCGGATCTATCACATGATGCAATGCCGCCAGGGCACGTGTGCATAATTGGTCATCGTTAGTGATTATGTCATTCATTTTATCACAGGTTTATGAAAGAGCATTTTAATTACATTAAAGTTGTATAACACGGCAGTAAGAAATAATAGCACAGAAGCCAGACTGAGAATAATAGATATTCCCAGTAAAACCCCTATTGCAAAAAGGAAAAATCCTGCTATGTACAATACACTCATGGTACTAAACACAGGAGTACTGAACAAGTCTTTAGGATTAGGCGTCTTACCCTTGCCTGCCCTGTTATGATAAATCTTGTTCCATACAATAAAGGGTAAGGTTTTAAATGTCATACCTAATATCATTGCTGTTATCCATCCAAAGAAAATGGAAAAGCCATAGGCCATTATCAACCTGGAATTATTCACAGATAACAGCAGCATCGACAGTACAACCAACAACAATAATACTGGCAACAGCATCATTATTACAGACAGTATGGATACCTTCATTGGTTCATCTACCTGCTTTCGAATACGCTCTTTGTAGGCTTTAAAACAATAGCGGCCGAACAACACCAGCGCTGTCATTATCAATAATACCGGCAAAAAATAAGCTAATGCCTGAGCAGGAGAAAAGAAGATAATTATAAAGCCGGCCAACCCGGCATTTACCAATGAGTAAATCCACCAAAGTTGCCTTGAATTCGTATACTTAGAAATTAAGAACATCGGCAGCAGCCTTGATCCGACACCCATTACCAGCAACAGGAACCAACCTATAAAACCAATGTGGGCGTGTAGCGGGAGGTACTTGACAGAATCCTTCGGCAATATGCTCTCAGAAAAGTTATATACCAGTAACAATCCAATCAGTGTCGTAATCAATAACCAACAGGCAGCTGTTAAAACAAATGTTGCATGGACGTTTCTCTTCCGGCTCTTCTTAATACTCACAGCTGTATTTATGACGAAACTGAGTAAGGCGGCATTAATCAGAATAGCACCCGTTTGTGCAGGCCAGTCGAACTGAAATAGGAAAAATGAATAAATCAATAAGGGAATGCCTGCACCGGCAAGCACAAAAGAGAGATAAGCAAGAAAGTTACTATACAACCGCGCTTCTATTAATACCGGTACCAGTTGATGACTGGCACCGAGAATGATCATCGTTGCCCACCCTAATGCCATAGTGTGAGTGATAGCCAGCGCACGGGGATTGAAATAATATTCGGTGAAAGAGCCGGTAGAAAATATCAACAGAATCGTTGCAACAAGTAACGATGCCGCCGCGTAAACGTAAAATGGGATCACCACCTTATACGATGTATTTTGAACCAGGTTGCCGGGAGTAGCAGCAGGCATACTTAATTTACATTTAAGTTATCTCTGAATATCAGCAGGTACACTTCACCATCTGCCACTTCTTTCACCCTGTAATCAAAACTCCTTTGTGCCAGTTCAGGCAATAAAAAGACAGGTATTCTTTTATGTTTGACGAACAAAGCTTTATCTACAGGTAAATGATCGATGGCTTCTAAAATTTTCATCATGGGCTGCGGCATTTCCAATTGGGAAACATCTATCTCCACAAGGGTTCCTGCCCATTTGTTCAATAGCAAATCCCAATCGGTTTCCTGGTTGTGTTTTGTTGCTACGGGCGTTACTTCCAATTCTTCTTCCTTATAAAACCAGGTATGAATAAGATCTTTTTCAAGAGTCTCCACATAGGTTTTAAAGCCTTTCTTTTGGAGCAACAGAATTAAAGGAGTGGGTTCAAATGTATTTATGATCCGCAGTACTTCCCCGGTATGTAACGACTTCACCTTTTCCATTATTAAATTCAGCGGATCACTTCCGGAAGCTATCACAGGCCTCACATCCAGGTCAACAAGTTGTTGCTTCGGTACATTAATTATGAAGTCCGGTTTTGGAGCTCGAGCTTGTTCCTCCATTAGTACCGCCTTGTCTACCTGGAAGCCAAGAGGAGTGAGTTTGCGATAAAAATCATCCACACTGCAGTTTCCGAATCTACTTGCAGCAGCAAGGCTCGTGCGCCCCGCCATCACCTTTCTTAGTATAGGGTTTCTAAGTTTCTCAAAATGCGGATTAATACTTACAATCGCATCCAGTGCTTTTGGATGGTGCTTTATTATCGCCGCAATCTTTGTATTTGCATTTATGATCATTATTTAAATAATTTGTTTTATCAGACTGAGTAATTAATCAGGTGGGTAGTGAAGCCAGTTGATTGTGCACAAGAGTCGTACCGACCACCTTTTCATGCATGTTGTTTTTGACCTTTCTTTCAGAAGGCCGTATTATTAAACGTAGCGCCTGGTCATAGGTAACATACTGCCAGATCCAGTTGATCAGGATAATCAGCCTGTTTTTAACACCAATGATAGACAACAGGTGAACCATCATCCAGGTCAGCCATGCTATAAATCCTTTGACCTTGATTCTACCCACCTGCACCACAGCCAGGTTACGTCCCACGGTAGCCATACTGCCTTTATCCCGGTATTCGAATGTTTTTAATTGGTTGTTGTTTTCGATTCTTCCCAGATTTTCAGCCAACAATGTAGCTTGTTGCATGGCCACCGGTGCAACCTGTGGGTGCCCCTTTGGAAATTTTCCGCCAGGCATTGTTGACACATCACCTATTGCATATACATTTTCTAATCCTTTGACTTTGTTGTAACCATCAACAATAACCCGGTGATTAGGAAGAAGCGCGGAGGCAGGAAGTCCCATCATTTTTGTCCCTTTTACACCGGCTGCCCAAATTACACAACGGCTATATAGAGTTTTTCCATCTTTTAGTATAACAGACTCACCATCATATTTACTTACAGAAGAATGAGTAATCACCTTCACTCCCAGGCTTCCCAGGTATTCTTCCACTTTCATTCCCAGTTCTTCACTCATTCCATTTAGCAGCCGGGGCGCAGCTTCAACCAGTGATATTTTCATCTGGCTGATGTTTAGTTCAGGATAATCTCTCGGCAATATTTTATTTTTCATCTCCGCAATGGCTCCCGCTAATTCAACACCGGTGGGACCACCTCCAACTACCACGATATTCAAAAGAGCAGATCTTTCATGATTGCTGTTAGTGTTTAAAGCCTGTTCATAGTTCTGTAATAAGGTATTACGCAATAACAAGGCTTCTGATATTGACTTCATTGAAAAGGCGTGCTGCTGCACATCCTGCATACCGAAATAGTTCGTTTCTGCACCATGGGCTAATACCAGGTAATCATAACTTATTTCACCGATGGTTGTCACAAGGATATTTTTCTCCGGCTGCACTTCTTTTACTTCTGCAATCCTGATAAAAACGTTCTTCTTTTTATGAAATACTTTTCTAAGCGGAAAACTGATGCTACCCGCATCCAGTCCACCTGTCGCCACCTGGTACAGCAATGGCTGAAACTGGTGATAATTATTCTTATCTAATAAGACTACCTGGAAGTGTTTGGGTGACAGCTTTTTGGCTAATGTAAGCCCTGCAAAGCCCGCACCCACAATGACTACTCTCTTTTGATAATTTTTTGATTCAACGATCTCCATAAATGTAAAGTTTAGGATGATGTGGAAGAATTGTTTATCTCAGCGTAAGGCTGCACTAATTACCTGGTCCTGGTAATTAATGGCTCTTGTGCTAAACGGGAATAAAAGTACTCAAATACTTTTATTAACAGGCATTCTCTTCCCCCATTCCTTCTTTTTTTTAACACTTGCTCGTTTAATAACTGATACTGAATGCAATACAGGTATGCGTTTTTTATCTCTATTTCTCTGCTTAAATTCTAATTAGATTTTAATCATCCATCGAAGGTTACATAAGCAGGAAGCAATTAAATTTGAATAGGAGACATCGTCCTATACTATTAGGAAAACTTGAGCAATTCTGAGTTGTTGTACTTCAATCTTAAAAAAGCTACTTTAAAAGTGGCTTTTTTAATAAGAGAACCGAGATTTCCATACAAGTGAGATGTATATCTGGTATCAATTTATTGTAATAAGTTGATCATTAACAATCTTGCAATCCGCTTCTGGTATCATTTTAGCTCTGCATTTCTTCCATTTTTTCACTTTAAATCTCCCGGACTATGTTTAAGAGAGCCATCAGTAGTCCCGAAAGAAGCTTGCCGAATTCTTCTTCTTCTGAACGGGAACTTAGAAACACTTCTGACAACACAACTCGTGAAAGTTCGAGGACATCAAAAGATAGAATTAAAGTAAAAAGCAGGGATTTTACAAACCTTACTGAGTTAGGAAAACGCGGGTTGATGGACAGATGGAGATTACTTTAAGAAAGTACACCGTACAGTAACAAAAAGAAAACTTCAGTGCAAGAAAAGAATTGACGTCTAAACAGCTTCTGTTCCTGGATTCGTTTGGAGGAAATCGTTTTCTCCTTTATAACCGGTACGGCTGCAACGGTCCTTCCATTCTTTCCGGAAGTTTTCTTTTTGTTCCGGTGTCATTTGATTCCACATCATTTTTTGCTTAGCATAGTAATCACGACGATAGCTACCGCGCCCACCACTAAAGCTGCTAAATAACAACTTCGAAAGCACCAGGAGGCCAAGTGCCTGCCAGAAATTGACTACGGACACATGTAAAACAGGAGTCACCACGTTATTCCAAAGCAACATTACTATGGCGCCAAAAACAAAGACAGCGAGAATGGCAAAAGGTATAAAGTAAAAGCGTCTTCTTTTCCAACCAGTATTCATGATTAAGTTTTTTAAGGTTCAATAATTTCTTTATAAAGCACTTCTAACCGTTTTCGCAGGTGCAGAACTGCATAACGTTTGCGGCTGATGAGTGTATTTACATTTTCACCTGTTTTTTCGGAGATCTCCTGGAAAGAAATACCATCCAATTCATTCCATGTAAATACGGCTCTCTGTTCAGCAGGAAGTTCTTCCAGGGCTTCAAACAATTCTTCCCAGAATAGTTCCTGCATTTGAGCCAGTTCGGCATCCGCATCCTTGGCAAGCAGGATCTCCTGTAACGGAATACTTTCATTTTCACCAGCTACCACTTGTTGCGTTCGCGTATGCCGCTTTCTGTATTGATCAACGATCTTGTTCCTGGCCACATGAAAAAGCCAGCCACTTACCTGCTCTATAGGTTCCGTGTTCATCACACGACTGAACTGGTACCAAACATCCTGTAAGATATCTTCTGCATCTTCCTCGGAGGCCACGCGATTACGTATAAAAGCAAAAAGTCTTTTGCCATAATCACTAACCGCCTGTACAATACTTCTTTTGTGAATTTCTGCAGGAGTTATGGTCATTAACCGGTCCATTTAAATAGGTAGACGTGAAAGTTCACATAATATTTTAAGAAAGATAAACAAGCTGAAACAGAAATGCCCTTATTAAGGCAGTTACTTATAACAAAAGAGGCCATCTGGGATGGCCTCTCTAAAGTTTTTACAAAATGGAAGTTTGTTTTTCGGGTACAAGTAAATAAAAAAGGTTAAGGGTGCTTCATAGGTTTCGCTTTATATAAGGATAGGTTTGAAACAAATAGACGGTTAAGAGTGCCAATAGTTTAATGCACTCCGAAAGTTTTTTTAATAGGGTAACTCATTAGGCAGGGTATTATTTTACTACCCTGCCAATGAGAAGATCATTATGCGGCTACTCCAACCATTCTCCTGCATTCTTCAGCACTATGGTGACACATTTCTGCGCATTCCTGGCAGTGTTCCGTTTGGTGCCGGCCACATTCATTACCACATTCATCGCATAGCTCTGCACATATGCGACATACTTCCATTGCCTTGCCGCTACCCATGCTCATTAATTGGGCGGCAGAATAGCAGAGTGCTGCGCATTCCATGTCCAGTTGAATACAACGTGCCATCATCTTTACATCCTCTTCCTGCGTACAGCTACTGGCACAATGATTACAAATAGCAGCACATCTTAAGCACGCTTCAATACAATCCTTATAAGTGTGATACCCGGTCATAATACTTGATTTTAGTGTGCTATTATTCCATCAACATTCATTCCCTATCAGCTACTTGCTGGTATTTTTCTTCAGTATCGGCTGGTTACTCGATCATTTTAATGATTTTCTGATCTCACCATTGATGATACGTCACAACCGTTTCCATGAAATTTGCTGCTGGTTGCATAGGAATTACCATAGGGTTTGCATAGGGTTTGTATGGAGTTAGAACGGCTTTAGAACGGCTTTACCCCCTGCTAAAGCCGTTCAAACCCAATGCAGACCTGCAGATAACTCCTTAGCAAAGAGCAGCTAAATGGGAGTCAACCTCACCCCAACCCGTCTCCGGAGTCGAGGGGCACGTTCACAAAGGCAAACTTTGCAACTATTTTCTGGTATGCGGTCAAACAAAAGGACAAAATGAGACAATGAAGAAAAACACTATACTATCAGGCTCCCCTCTCTTCTAGAGAGGGCCGGGGGTGAGGTATCTCTAGCTAAAAATTAATCCCTGCCTTCAGGCTCAACCTCCTTAACTGGTATTGAAAATACTGCCTTTGCTCAGGGCACGGCCATGTGATACAAAATATGGGTATATTTTGCTCCTGTGATATCTCTTTGTACGAGTAACCGGCACTGATCGACAACTGGTGCTTATACATTATCGGCAACTGGTACCCTATACCTACATCATAAAATAATCCACGTTGGGTGGTAGTAAAGCTATTCTTTTGAATTTCTTTCAACCAGGGGAGATTGGTGCCCACGAACCCATAAACAAAAGGAGTGCTCTCCGCTGGTAAGATATACTTCCTGCCATCAAAATACAGCGGTATGCTACGCAGGTAATATTCATCTATGCCTACTCCAACACCCAACTGGTTCGTTTTATATTTTAAACCAACACCGCCATTTAGTTGGACCGCAGATGCAGATTTGCCTTCCAAAACACCAATAGTAAATGACGGCTTTATGTTGATGCGGCTTACCGTCTCTTTCTTCTGCCCCTGCACAGCGAGACTAAGGCAGAAAAGCCAAATAAGATAAACTACTCTCATTATCTATCAATTAATAGCCAGGTGGCTGATGAAATGAATATTTCCAGGATCAGAATAATCAAACTGGTACAATCCATCTTTCGCAGAGAGCACGGCAATGCCATTGAAGGCAATCACATCAAAAGTTTCGATGTTCTTAAATGTTTTAACCAATTGCAGATCAGAAGGCACCGAGCTGTTATAAATCTTCAGTCCATCTTTCCCGTCACAGATGAATAACAGGTTTCCATCCTTAGATAATCCATGCGGATTTACCATCGGGTAGGTCCTAACCAGTGAAGGACTACTCACATTGGATATGTTGAGAACATCCAGTTGATTGGAAAAACTTTCGCACGCAGTGCCTGAACGTAGCGTAACATAAGCGAAATTGTCATCAGCTATCACCGGGTCACAACTACGTGCATGTGAAAACTGTCCCTGCTGAACAGGATTGGAAGGAGTGGTGATATCATAAATGAACATGCCGGTTCTTGAACCAATAAATAATTTGTCTTTAAATGGGTAAACCGTTTCGATGTTCCAGCCAAGGGATTTGGTGGATGTCTGCTTCGGACTGGAGGCATCTGCCAGGTCAAAGGCATATAAGGATGATGGTGAAACAGCATACAGATAGTCATGCGTGATGGTCAGGCGTGCCATAGAACCACTGACACCTGTAGAAGGTGCTGCTGCTGAAGATGAATTGGCAAAGAAAATCCCCGGACCTCCTGAAAATGCACAGTTAATACAATTATTTCGAATCATGCTACTGGAACAATCCACAACTGTATCTCTTTTGTTGTAGCCGGTAAATACCATCACCGAATCGGGGTTACGCTGGTTACTCCAGTAAATACCGGTATAGCCCTGCATCACATTATCATAGAATTTATTTGCCTTTGCAACGGAAGGATCAGAGATGTCAAACACAACAATATCGGTGTAAGAATCTGCATAGAGGTAATTATTCTTTACCGCAAGGTCTACGTTGCCCGGTATCTTGATGAATGAAATGTTTTTCGGCGAAGAAGGAGTAGTGTTATCGATTATGTGTATGCCTTCGCCAGGTTCATTCAGGTATATGTAATTTCCTTTTATGTACATCTTGCCTGTGGTGCTTATCGGCTTTGGTGTTTCAGCCCTCATACCGGCCCTCACCTGCGAGAGTGTTTTGTAAATGGGGGTGTAAATAGTCAACCTTTGCTGACATGTGTCTTTGAAGCAGCCTAAAAAAGATGTAGCAACAAACGCCAATGCGAAAGTTGTAAGGAGCGTATTTCTCATAACAACTGTTTTAGCCTTTTGACAATAAAAGAGAGAGGACCGTTGCCTCTCCTTTAAAATTTTATCCCAGCCTGCAGACCGATAAAATACAAATGAGGAAATGTATAAACATTCGCCTTCTGCTGTTCATTGGCTGTATACTGGAAGACCGGTCCGAAAAACATTTTGTGTGTTGTACCCACTTCATAAGACAGTCCTGATGTTAGCTGGATGTAATTCTTTACTATATTCTTCTTATTATAATAATAAAGATTGGTGATCTCATCATACGTCAAGGTGTTTGAATGTACCAGCAGGCCATAAGCGGCACCAATGGAAAGCCGCAAAGGCACCTGCCTTAACAACTGGTAACTTATTGCAGGTGAAAATGCAGCCATCGTCACTTTGTTGGTATACGATTGAGTACCTGTATTAGTATAATATTCCGAAACGGGTATCCACGTACCTCCATAGCGAACCGTTGTATCGTTTATATATTTATTACCAACATTACTCTTTGTGCTGTAATACTGGTAACGTAGTGCTAGTGTCAATTGCCACCTGTTGCTGAAATCTTTAATGACCCCGGCACCTAATCCATATGAAATTCCGGGGGTTGTTTGTCCGCGGTAATATACTCTGCCCGGAAAATTTGACATATTGGAGTTGGGAGCACTATACACGATGTTATTAGCTAAAAGCCCTTGCCTGAATGAAGAACTTCCCGCCTGCAGGTAAATTACCTTATGCCATTGTTTTCGCGTAGCGTGTTTGCCAGGCTGCTTTGCCATTGTGTCCTGTGGTATTACCTGTACTGGTTTATCTTCTACGGTTGCTATCACTGTATCCCCTTTGGCCACTGTAGCGCTGGAGTCAATTGAGGTAATTCCAGTGTTGTTCTGAGTAGGTGTGACAGTGGAATTCCGGATGGGAGTGACGGGGTGTTTTTGAACAACTTCCTTTTCCTGAATTAATTCCTGGTTGATCCGGTCAGGGAGTATTTCCTTCTTATTCACTACAGAAACAGGAGGATTACCGGTGTTGATCTTTTGCTCGTGTAATAATGAGCTCTTTACAATTTTATGCCCGGAGATTACTGCTAATGGCTTATTAGGTTCAACAGGTGAGGAGGCAGTCGTACTTATTCCAGCTGCTGAATAAACTGGTTTGGATTTCTCTGTTGGATTTAGAAGAACGGCCGTTTTGTTTGCAGGTAATAAATACCAAACACCTACGGCACTTATCATTAACCCCGCAAGCAAAAACACGAAGAAACGTTTTTTATCTCTTCTTCTCTTTATGGCATCATTCACCTTCTGCCATACCGGGTCGGTAGGCACCAGGCGAAGGGTGTCCATTTTTTGCTGCACCTGTTTTTCAAATTCACTTTGCATAAGCCGAAGTTTTTTCTGTCTTTTCTATCCACTGGATCAATAATGCTCTTGCCCTTGCATACTGGGATCGGGAGGTGGCCTCCTGTATACCCAATAGTTTTCCTATTTCCACATGCGTATATCCTTCCACCGCATGCAGGTTGAAAATCGTTTGGTAACCGGGTGGCAACTGCCTGATTAATTCAGCGAGCTCCTTTGCCCCCAGGTAGATCACCGGGTTAACACTGGCAATAGCATGTAGGTTCTCATCGGTAAACAGCAACTCCGATTGATAGCGGCTGTTTTTCTTCAGGTAATTAATGGCGGTAGTCACCATAATGCGCCGGATCCATCCGCCCACTTCTCCTTCAAATTTGTATTGCTTAAGATTAAGGAACACCTTGATGAATCCTTCCTGTAATACATCCTCCGCATCTGCTACCGACTTGGTGTAACGATAACAGATGGCCAGCATTGCAGGCGCAAAAAGATCATACAGCTCCTTTTGAGCTGAAGTCTTTCCTTTCAGGCACTCTTTTACCAGCCGGTATTGATCCATTACATACTATTGCCGCCCCATTGACAAGAATGCAGGGCATTCCGTTGCAGGCACTTGAAAAATAATAA
>JBLNAY010000260.1:0-2671 GCA_050259715.1 Candidatus Dadabacteria bacterium | reverse complement strand
AATCCAACAGCTCCAAACGATTTTAAATTACCCATTAATGGCTATATCAGGGATATAGCAGAGGACCTGGATGGAAATATGTGGATAGGAACGCATGGGGGTGGAATTGCGGTGCTGGAACCAGAATCCGGCAAATTCACAATTTATACATCACAGAATAGTAAGTTGCCCAACGACAAGGTTATAGCACTTTTGGAAGACAGTAAGGGAAACATGTGGTCTGCAACTTTTGGCGGCGGCATAGGTTTATTTAATAGAAGCACCAAACAGTTTATTACTTTTTCGGAAAAGGACGGCTTACAAAACAACACAGTTTACTCCATAATAGAAGATAATAATGGATTGATATGGGTAAGTACTAATAAAGGTATCAGCAGCATTGACATAACGACAAAAAAAATCAATAACTATAATTTTCATAATGGCATACAGAACAACAACTTTGTTCATAAAGCCAGCCTGAAGCTTTCCGATGGTGAACTATTTTTTGGCGGACTCGACGGTTTTAATTATTTCAACCCGAAATTCCTCAAGAAAAACAACAATATCCCACCTGTTGTAATTACTGATCTTAAAATTTCCAATCGCTCCATTGCTCCAACAGAAGATGGTCCGATCACTGAAAACATTTCCATTGCCAGGGAAATCAACTTAGACTACAAACAAAACTTCGCTTTAAGCTTTGTTGCATTGAATTACACTTCTCCCGAACAAAATCAATATGCTTATAAACTCGAGGGCTTTGATAGGGACTGGAATTATATAGGGAGTTCCACCAGTGCTTCTTATACCAACCTTGATCCCGGCGAATATGTTTTTCATGTAAGAGCCAGCAACAACAATGGTGTATGGAATAATGCTGGCACTTCCATCAGGATATATGTACACCCCCCTTTCTGGAGGACTACTGTTGCTTACCTGTTTTATTTACTCGCAATTATCGCCCTGGTCTTTTTCCTGAGGTATAAGAGCCTTCAAAAATTACATAGGAAATTTGCGTTAGAGCAGGAAAGACTTCATGCAGAGCACGAAAGAAAACAAGCGGAAAGAATTCATGAACTGGACCAGCAAAAAATAAAGTTCCTGACCAATTTAAGCCATGAATTCAGGACACCCATTTCACTGATACTTGGACCAGTGGATACACTTATAGCCAAAGATGTAAATGAAAAATCTGCCGGGCAGTTACATATGATTAAGCGGAATGCACGAAGACTGTTAAACCTGGTAAACCAACTTCTCGACTTTCGAAAAATGGAAGAACAAGAATTGAAGTTACAGCCAACTGAAGGCGATTTAGTAAGTTTTGTAAAGGAAGTAACGGATTCTTTCAGGGACCTGTCTGAAAGGAAAAAGATTGAATTTCAATTTACGAATCAAATTGAGCAGTTATATACATCATTTGATCATGATAAAATCGAAAGAATTTTATTCAATATACTTTCAAATGCATTCAAGTTCACTGCTGCCGGGGGGAAGATTAGTTTGCAGTTAACCAAAATGGACTACCAAAAAGATTCACAACAAACCTGGATATCATTTAAGGTGAGTGATACGGGCATTGGAATTCCTGCTGATAAAAAAGAGAAAATATTCGAACGTTTCTTCCAGAACTCCACTGTTGCATCCATTTTAAACCAAGGGACAGGCATTGGCCTATCTATCGCAAAAGAATTTGTAGAAATGCAGGGAGGAACCATCGAAGTGGAAAGTGAACCAGGAATTGGCACAACGTTCTTTATTCACCTACCCTTCATTGTATTGGCACCTGTTAAAGAACTAAATGAGCTCACGGAAGAAACAGAAGCAGAAATTCATTTAATTCCGGTAGAAGAAACTGGTGAACAAAATAAAAAAAACACAGCGAAGGATAGCCCTGATGTATTACCATCTATATTGCTTGTAGAGGATAATGATGACTTCCGCTTTTATCTGAAAGATAACCTCGCGTTACACTACAAAGTTTATGAGGCGGCTGATGGCAAAGAAGGGTGGCATCAAGCACTCGCTAACCATCCGCAGCTGATTGTTTCAGATGTTAGCATGCCGGTTATGGATGGCATTGAATTGAGTAAGAAAATCAAATCTGATAAAAGAACTAACCACATACCGGTGATTTTACTTACAGCTTTGACGCGGGAGGAAGACCAGATCAGGGGACTGGAGACGGGAGCCAATGACTATGTGACCAAGCCTTTCAACTTTGAAGTTTTAAATGCAAAAATCAAAAACCTGCTGACACTAAATAATAGTTTAAAGCACACCTACTCTAAACAAATTAAGGTGGTGACTCCGGAGGTTGAGATAGAATCTGATGATGAAAAACTGCTAAGGAATATCACCATTTATCTTGAAGAAAATCTGAATAATCAACAGTTGTCTGTCGAAGAATTGAGCAAACATGTCGGCATGAGCCGGAGTTCGTTATACAGTAAATTACTGGAACTAACCGGCCAGACCCCGGTGGAATATATTCGTTCTGTAAAGCTGGATAAAGCAGCCGTTTTACTGGAGAAAAGTACTATGAACATAGCACAAGTGGCCTACTCTGTTGGATTCTCCACACCAAACTACTTTGCAAAATCCTTTAAGGCAAAATTCAACATGCTTCCTTCTGAATACATCAACAAGAAAAAAGTCGGCCCTGGTAAAAAGAATGTAGAGGGTTAAG
>JBLNAY010000259.1:0-8973 GCA_050259715.1 Candidatus Dadabacteria bacterium | reverse complement strand
ATTTATTGGAACAGAGGAAAAACAAATCCTGAATCTTACATTAGAGCAATGGCTGTTAAGAATAACAACACACCTCCTCTGAAAAAAGTAAAACCCTCCGGCAGGAAGGATGAATCCTTCTTTGACTTGGTTTATTCTGTCGTAATGCAAATACCAAAAGGAAGAGTGACTTCCTATGGAGCCATTGCTTCAGCATTAGGAACCAGGATGTCGGCACGCATGGTGGGATGGGCTATGAATGCTGCCCACACTGCAGACCCGCGCATTCCCGCGCATAGAGTTGTGAACCGCACCGGCCTTCTCACCGGCAGGATGCACTTCCGCTATCCCGAAGAGATGCAGGAGCTTTTGGAGAAAGAAGGTGTCAAGGTGGAAGACAACCAGGTTGCAGACTTCAATAAGTTGTTCTGGGACCCACTGAAAGAATTAAGTCTTTAGGCTGGTAAAGATCCAGTTCAAATTATGACTCTACCTTACTTCTCGAATGACTCTGATATGCAGTTGATATGCGCTTGATATGCAGTTGACATGCAGTTGATATGCAGTTAACAGTGTGTCAACTGCATATCAACTGCATGTCAACTCCGTATCAATAGCATGTAAGATTGAAGGAAGAGCCATAGATGACTCTCAACGGAAATTAATTTTCATGTTGCCGGGTGATTAAAGGCGCCTAGCCGGTATAAAATAAAAAAGGGTCTCAGAAACTGAAACCCTCACCTGTGTTTGTGGACCCTGCTGGGATCGAACCAGCGACCCTCTGATTATGAGTCAGATGCTCTAACCGTCTGAGCTAAGGGTCCTTGCTTCTTTCGAAGCTATATTTTAAAAGAGTATTTAGATGAACTCTTTGATGAATTTATAAGATCTAAAAAAAATCCGGGACGCAAAAATAAGTAAATCACTCTTTCACCTCTTCAAAATCTATATAATCTCCTTTTTTCTCTGCCGGTTTTTTAGGAATGCTGCCATTGGAGCCATTGGCCTGGGCTGAAGCGTTCTGCTGCATGTGTTCATTCATGGCCTTGAATCCTTTCTTCAATTTACGGGTGGTTTTATATACCGGG
Organism: Candidatus Dadabacteria bacterium; assembly: GCA_050259715.1. Taxonomy (GTDB): domain Bacteria; phylum Bacteroidota; class Bacteroidia; order Chitinophagales; family Chitinophagaceae; genus Flavisolibacter. The sequence goes on along the minus strand of JBLNAY010000259.1, from coordinate 7,906 downwards.
ATAATAAAATCAACCAGCAATTTGTACAGGAGGTAAAACAGAATGAAGAAGAAAAGAAACCTTAAAATCATAGAAAACAAAGGTACAGGGGCTAATTATAAGAAGGTTTATTTGGAACATAATTAACGTTTAATGTACCTTTGCCAAGGCAATGATTGAATGAAGGGAACGACAAAACGTTCCCTTCTTCTTTACCCATATGCAAACAGACACTATTATCCAGGCAGTAGAACAAAAGGTGAACAGCTTAATTGCTGAACATCCTTCTCACTTTCTTGTGGAGGTCAGGGTTAAACCTACCAATAATGTTAAGGTGTTCATAGATGCTGATGAAGGCATCATCCTGCAGGTATTGATTGAATATAACAGGAAGTTGTACAAGCAACTGGAAGAAAGCGGGTTATTTCCCGATGGGGACTTCTCTTTAGAAGTTTCTTCACCGGGTGTAGACGAGCCGCTGAAGCTGTTCAGGCAATATAAAAAGAACGTGGGAAGAGATGTTGAGGTAACCTTCAACAATGGAACAAAGAAGGAAGGAAAGTTGATGGAAGCTACTGATGATGGAATCATTATCGAAACTGAAACGGGCAAAGGCAAAAAGAAAGAAGTGAAACAGGAAACATTTTTATTTACTGATATAAAATCGACTAAAGTTCAAGTTAAATTTTAACCGTGGCTGGTGATGGGTTGTAAGCAGACATTCACCCCTGAAGACAGTCATTAAATCTCAAAAGTATGGCCAGTATCAATCTTATCGAAGCATTCCAGGATTTCAAGGATGCTGAAAACATTGACCGTCCAACGCTGATGCGCGTGGTAGAAGATGTTTTTAAAACCTTAATACGTAAAAAATATGGTAGTGACGAAACTTTCGACGTTATCGTTAATGCCGAGAAAGGTGACCTGGAAATCTTCCGCCGCCGTACGGTTGTGGAAGATGGCGACGTATACAATACACTGGAGGATATTGAAGTGAGTGAAGCCAAAAAGATTTCAGAGGACTACGAGATTGGAGAAGAGGTGTATGAAGAGGTGAACCTGGAAGATTTTGGCCGCAGGGCAATACTGGCTGCCAAACAAACATTGGCCAGCCGTATCTCTGACTTAAAGAAGAATGTACTGGCGAAGAAATACCAGGACCGCATAGGTGAGATCACCAGTGCAGAAGTTTACCAGGTATGGAAAAAAGAAATTCTGCTGCTTGACGAAGAAGGAAATGAGTTGATTTTGCCTAAAAGCGAGCAAATACCCCAAGACTATTTCAAGAAAGGGGAGAACATCCGTGCGGTGGTTAAGAAGGTAGATATGAAAAATAATACGCCGGTAATCATTCTTTCCCGTACTTCACCTGATTTTCTGGCAAAGCTTTTGGAAATAGAAGTGCCTGAGATATTTGATGGCTTGATCGTTATTAAGAAAATTGTTCGTGAACCGGGGGAAAGAGCTAAAGTGGCAGTGGAATCTTACGACGATCGTATTGACCCCGTAGGTGCCTGCGTAGGTATGAAGGGAAGCCGTATCCATGGAATAGTGAGAGAGTTGAAGAACGAGAACATTGACGTTATTAATTATACTAACAACATACAATTACTACTTCAGAGGTCCTTAACACCGGCCAAGATCACTTCAATGGATTTAGACCAGGAGAACAAACACGCCAGTGTGTACCTGAAGCCCGACCAGGTGTCGCTAGCTATCGGGCGCAGGGGTGTTAATATTAAACTGGCTTGTGAATTGACAGGCTATGATATAGATGTATTCAGGGATACAGAAGGTGAAGAGGAGGATTTCGATATCGATCTTGAAGAATTCAGTGATGAAATTGAAAGCTGGGTAATTGACGAACTGAAGCGTGTAGGTTGCGACACTGCACGTAGTGTTTTAGACCTTACAGCAGAAGAGCTTGAAAGAAGAACTGACCTGGAAAAGGAAACTATTGACGATGTTAGAAGGGTATTACAGGCGGAATTTGAGAAAGAATAGTACTCTTAGATAAAAGCCGGCAATGTTACCGCCGGCGTATTCAGAAAAAAACGTCCTTTGCGGATGGTAAATTAATATGGCAGAAACAATAACAACACCAAGGTTGATGGCAGCAGCGAAAGAGTTCAACATAGGGAAGGACACCCTTGTGGACTTTCTCGTTGCAAAGGGTTTTGATAAAGACGAATTGAAACCAACTGCGAAGCTCACTGTAGAAATGTACAGGGCTTTGCAAAATGAATTTCAAAGCGACAAGGTAGCCAAGCTGAAAAGCATTCAAATAGATCTGCCAAAAGGAACCACCGCAGAACCTAAGAAAAAGAGGGACGAAGAGGAAGTTCATTTCCGGAAGGAAGAAAAGAAGGTTGTAGTTAAGAAAGAAGAACCTGCACCGCCACCTCCTGTTGTTGAACACCCTCAACCGGCAGAACCCGAAAAAGTACACGAGCCTGCTCCGGTAGAACCACCGGTAGTGGAAACTCCAGAACCGGAAGTTCCGAAAATAGAAACACCGGAATTGCCAGGGCCAAAAGTCATAGACAAGATTGATCTTGATGCTATTGATTCATCAACAAGGCCAAAGAAATCTGTAAAGAAGGCACCAAAAAAAGAAGAAAAGCCAAAAGAAGAAACGGCACCTTCTCCTGTGGAAGAAACCCCTGTTGTTGAACAACCTACAGTGGAAACACCACAGGATGAAGAAGAACCTATTATTGAAAACATCAAAGCTGAAAAGATAGAAGGACCAAAAATATTGGGCAAGATAGATCTCCCTGTTGATAGTGATACTCGTCCTAAACAAGACGAGAAGCGGAAAAGAAAACGCATCCCAATTGAAAAGAAGGACAATAACAGGCCGCAGGTATTCAAAGATCGCGGAGGGCAACAAGGACAGGGGCAGGGACAAGGTGGTCGTATCCAGAGAGGCGATCGTCCCACCATCAGCCGGCCAGGTGCGGCAGGTGGACGCTTTGGTCAACGCACCGGTCCTACCATCACCAGGAGAGGTGAGGACAAGCAAATAGACGAAAAAGAAATTCAACGTAAAATACAGGAAACCCAGGCTAAGCTTTCCGGTGGCGGTGGCAAGGGCAAGAATATCAAGGCCAAGCTACGCCGGGAAAGAAGGCATGAATTGGCCGAAGCGGGCGAGGGTACTGAAAGCAACAAGCTGCAGGTAACTGAATTTATCAGTGTTAGTGAATTGGCTAACCTGATGGACGTAAGCTTTGCTGAAGTCATCAGCAAGTGTATGGGCCTAGGGATCATGGTTTCCATTAACCAGCGCCTGGATGCCGAAGTAATAGAACTGGTGGCAAGTGAGTTTGGCTTTGACGTATCGTTCATTGATATGGAAAAGCAAATGGAGATGGAGCATGACGATGTTGAAGAAGAAGATGATGGAAACCAGGAATCACGTTCACCAATCGTTACGATCATGGGACACGTTGACCATGGTAAAACATCGTTGCTTGACTACATCAGGAATACAACCGTAGTTGCAGGTGAAGCGGGTGGTATCACCCAGCACATTGGTGCCTACCAGGTGCACCTGCCCAACGGAAAGGATATCACCTTCCTTGATACTCCGGGTCACGAAGCCTTTACAGCTATGCGTGCCCGTGGTGCCAAAGTCACCGACATGGCTGTAATAGTAATTGCTGCTGATGATGCAGTGATGCCTCAGACAAGAGAAGCTATCAGCCACGCACAGGCAGCCGGTGTACCCATGATCTTTGCTATTAATAAGATTGATAAAGAGGGAGCGAACGCCCAGAAAATCTATGAGCAACTAGCCGGAATGAACCTGTTGGTGGAAGAATGGGGTGGTAAATATCAAAGCCAGGAACTGTCTGCCAAGAAAGGTTTGAACGTGGACCTGTTGCTGGAAAAGATCTTATTGGAATCAGAATTACTGGACCTGAAAGCTAATCCTGAAAGGGAAGCCACAGGTACAATCATAGAAGCTACACTGGATAAGGGTCGTGGATATGTAGCTACCATCCTCGTACAAAATGGTACCCTTCGCAATGGTGACCTTGTAGTGAGTGGGCAACATTATGGACGTGTAAAGGCTATGTTCAATGAAAGAAACAAGAAGGTTGATGAAGCAGGTCCTTCAACACCTGTATTGATCCTCGGTTTGAACGGTGCACCACAAGCGGGTGAGAAGTTTAAAGTATATGCTGACGAATCCGAAGCAAAAGATATTGCTAACCGTCGTGCACAGATCTTACGCGAACAGGGTATGCGTGCCAAGAAACACATCACCCTTGATGAAATTGGTCGCCGTCTTGCACTTGGAAACTTCAAGGAGCTGAATGTGATCATCAAAGGTGACGTGGATGGTTCAGTAGAAGCATTGAGTGACTCTTTACAAAAGCTTTCTACCCAGGAGATCCTGGTGAATGTGATACACAAGGGTGTAGGCCAGATAAATGAAAGTGATGTGGTGTTAGCAGAAGCTTCCGATGCCATCGTCATCGGCTTTAACGTGCGTCCTTCACTGCAGGCTAACAGGTTAGCAGAGAATTCCGGTATCCAGATACGTACTTACTCCATTATCTATAATGCTATCGAAGAAGTGAAGAGCGCTATGGAGGGTATGTTGGAACCGAAGATACAGGAGAAGATCGTTGCCAATGTGGAAGTGCGCGAAGTGTACAAGTTTGAAAAAGTTACGGTGGCCGGTTGTTTTGTACTTGATGGAAGAATCAAGAAGGATAATAAAGTGCGCCTGATCAGGGATGGTATCGTGGTATATCCGTCAGGCGAAGGGCAAGGTGCAGAACTTGGCTCTCTTAAGAGATATAAAGACGATGTAAAGGAAGTGCTCGGTGGAATGGAATGCGGTTTAACTATCAAGAACTACAATGATATTAAAGCGGGCGATATAGTGGAAGCTTACGAGGAAGAAGAAGTAAAGAGAACTTTATAAGACTTATAAAGCAAGAGCATAAAAAAAACAACATCCTTCGGGATGTTGTTTTTTTTATTCTTTTCGGAAGATGATCTATAGTTGGTTTTTGAAAATGCTGTTTTTGAGGGTAGTAAGGTTAAGGATTAATGCTACTATCTTAATACAAATCCATCAAAACTTATTCTAACATTTTGTGAGCCAGGAGCCCTATAAATGTTGTATCGTGTTGGGTACCATTTACCTGTTTTCTCGAAAATTGAAGGTTGTTTCATTGGCTGGTGTACTTCTGCGCCTGAGAGCAGGACCGCCTTCGTGATCATGGGTTCCACGAAAGCCACTCTCCCCTTATATGTGCCGTACAAAAATTCATGGGTGAAGGGGGTGGTGCCGGCAAAGGTTGTTGAGTTCTTGTCAATCCAATGCTTTCCCATCATAGGAACAATTGCGAATGGAATGGTGTAGTCGGCTGGTAGATACCCCGCAGAAGGTGCAGCGAATAAATCCATATTGGTTGTTGTTGCTGCAGGTATCTGCATTTGCTGATCTTCAGTTAAAAGGTAAAAATGTGTATCGAAGTGAGGTTTATCAAATAAACCTGCCGGTGGATGACCTTCAGGCATCCAGCCAAGTGTTATATGATCAAAGGGTGTCAGTTGTTGCGCCCTTGCATCCAGGTGAACCTGGTTGTCACCTTGAGTGGCTGGCAAATTGTCGAGGGTGCCGGCAGCAAATTCAACTCCCAATTCTACAGGCTCATTAGCGGGATTTATTATAAAAAATGAATAAACTTTTCCGCTGCCCAATTGTACGTCTGTCCCATTAAATGTTTGGTCGGTTTTTTCTTTATTACATGCGGTAAAGAACATGAGCAGGGATGAAGCGATAAATAAATGTCTCATAATATTGATTTAGATGTTTATAAAAAATTAGAACTCCGGCATCCACACGATTCCCAGTTCTTCTGCTTTTGCCAGCATTTGATTAATGAAAACGGCAGGTGGTTCTCCATCCGGAACAGGTGGTAGGCCCATCGATTTAGCTGGTACACTAAATTGCCGAAAGAAGGATTCAAAACCGGCCGGAGTAATCAGCATTAAGACCTTTGCCGTTTGTGTAATTAACTTGAATTGATGCGGTATGCCTTTCGGTAAATACGCCAGTTCGCCTTCACGTGTATTAAAGATCTTGCTACCAATGTGATACCTGATCTCTCCTTGTAAAACATAGGATGTCATGTCTTCGTTCTGGTGATAATGAGCAGGTGGCTCACCGCCTCTTCTCATGAAACAATGAATAAGTGTAAAAGCTCCATCGGTTTGCTCTCCATCTTTAAGAATGCAGAACCTGTGGCCATTGTACCAGATAGAATTTTTAAGAGAAAAAGCAGTAGGTAAACTGATTTGCGATCTTGCGGGTAGCATTGTAATTATTTACAGTAAAGCTACCTTGGTGTGATAGGCAGTGTTTCCACCATACGGTGGAATTTTTCACATAAACCAACTTAATTCAATTGCTTTCAAAATAGCAGATGTACGATTGCTGACATCCAGTCTTTGATATAGATTTAAGGTATGCGTTTTTACTGTGCTTGGTGAGACAAAGAGCTTTTCTGCAATTTCTTTATTGGTTAAACCGGAGACCATCAGGAACAACACATCTTTCTCTCTTTCCGTTAAGGTTAACAAGTGTTTTTTTGATTGCAACTTCAGATTATCTATAGCATTCCACTTCCATCTTTTTTCTGCTGTTGAACCTTGCACAAATGCCTTTCCTGTTTCTTCGGCGAGGGCAATGGAGCGGATAACAAAATTGCCCAATGTCCGCAGCATATATAAATGATGCCTGTGGTAAACATGTTTGTGAATGGTACGTACTGCAATGAGGCCGGCAACCTTATTGTGCATCCGTACAGGTACATAAAGAGCAGCCTTTGGCGATGTGCCTACATAAGCTTTTGGAATTTCGGTTACATACTTTTTATATTCAGCATCCATGTCATTAATGAATATTTCTTCATTAAAAAGTACACATCTAGGTGCTAAACGGTTAGGCGTTGCAGCATCAATCACGAGATCAGGAATACGGCGGCCATTTTCAATGATACCTTTGAAAGTAATGGTCATCTCTTTATCATCAAACAGCCCAACAGAAAATTGGTAAGCATCCATCAGGTGGTTTACACTGGAGTAGATTGTAGCAATTACTTCCTCCATGGAAAGATCAGGTGTGATAAGTTCACCAATCTCACTCAGCATCTTTATTTGGATCTCCCAGTCAGGAGATTCTTCTGCTGCTGCATTATCGCTCCACTGTTTAATTTTATCTTTAAAAGTGATTCCTGGTGTGGCATTGCCATTTATTTCCGCAGGCGTCATAATGAAATATAAGAAATAAAGTGCCAGCAAAAAAATTGATGCCGGGCAACCTGAGATTACAATTTGAACTAAATACTAACAGAACAATTGATCTACCTCACTTCTCATAATTTTTTTGACTGACTGCAAATGATCTTTACCCTTTACAACATTTCTCAGCTTCAAAATAATGGCCAACTGGTCCTTTGGCCATATGGCCGTTTGACGAGTTTTTTGCTGTTGAAAAAAACAAAACCCATAAAAAAACAACATCTTTCCGGATGTTGTTTTTAAATCAACTAAAGACTATTTCTTCTTACTTCTTATCTATCACCTGGTAGAATTGGCCGGTTGGCATCTTAAACACCCGGTTGTGCTGGAAGTTCTGGAACTTCTGCCATGCCGCTGCATTAGTTCTTGTCCATTGATCAAATGCAGACAGGTTATCTACGGGCCCAAACAGCCACTGGTTGTAAGCTTCGAACATTCCTTCACGTATTAATTGCTGCTCATAGTCGAACAATTTGAATGGGTATTTTTCGCCGTATTTCGCAAACCAGTCCAAAATGAACTTAGTACGGATCATCGTTAGTGTTTCCACAGAAAGGCCTCTCTTAACTAGAGCTGACTGTTTATTGAAGGTCTCCAA
>JBLNAY010000258.1:0-2756 GCA_050259715.1 Candidatus Dadabacteria bacterium | reverse complement strand
ACATAAATAAGAAGATGAAGATTCTGGTCCGGTTGCCTAACTGGTTAGGAGATATGGTAATGTCAGTGGCTTTTATTAAACAATTGGATCATTTCTTTCCCGGGGCTGAAATAAGTGTTATTGCCAAAGAAGGCATCCATGAGCTATTACCTTTATTTCCTGCTGTAAGGCATACATTCATTTTTTCGAAAAAGAAATACCGAGGGTTTAAAGGCTTATTTAAGTTCGGTAGAGAGATAAGGAAAATAGAACAATTTGATCTTTTCTTTAGTCTTCCCAATTCCTTCTCTTCAGCACTCATAGGCTTTGCAACTGGAGCGAAAAAGAGAATAGGTTATAAACAGGAATTCAGGCAAATTCTGCTCACGGATGCATTTCAAAAGCCTTTAGGATTACATCGGGCGGAGGAATATGTGAGTTTATTGGAACAATTTACTGGGATGAAAAGTTTGCGATTAAATGTTTCCTTAAACCAATCACTTCATGAAAATGGAAGTTTAATAGTCAATATAAATTCGGAAGCATCTTCCCGAAGATTAACAACTAATAAGGCGATACAGCTACTCTCCGGGTTGAGAAATAGCCTTCCCTCGAGAATTCTTGTAATAGGATCGTCTAAAGAAAGAGTTTTTGTTGAAGAAGTAATATCAGCTTTACCTGATAAAAATAATATAGAAAATCTTGCAGGACGTACCTCCTTGATACAATTGGCTGAGGTCTTGGGCACAGCCAGGGTAATGCTGACCACGGATTCAGGGCCAGCGCACCTGGCAAATGCCTTGAGAACTCATACGATAGTTTTATTCGGAGCTGGTAATGAGTCTCACACCGCCCCGTACAATAATGATTACCGGACAATTATTCGTTTAGGCAAACTTTCATGTGAGCCATGCGAAAAAAATGTTTGCAATAGATTTACTATTCCTGAATGCCTGGAACAACTGGACAACAGGATAATCATTAATGAAGTAAAAAAAAGACTAAATGAATGATTCCTTCTTTCTTACTGAAGTGGAGAATGCACTGCGAGTATTAAATAAGGACGGAGTGATATTATATCCAACAGACACAATTTGGGGATTGGGATGCGATGCCACTAACGAAAAGGCTGTGGAAAGGATCTATAGGATAAAACAGAGGCAAGATTCTAAGAGTGTCATCATTTTAGTTGCTGATGAATCTGAAGTATTAAAATATGTAGCAGCACCTGATCCGTCAGTGTTTGATCTTGTAAAGGAACAGGATAAACCTACTACAGTGATATTTGAAAATGCTATTGGCCTACCTGATAAATTGATTTCAGATGATGGTACCATTGCTATCCGCATAGTGAAGGATGAGTTTTGCAGACATCTGATTAAAAGATTAAGAAAACCAATTGTATCCACATCTGCAAATATTAGCGGACAGAATTATCCCGGAAGTTTTGCGACTATATCAGATAACATAAAGTCCAGGGTAGATTATATTGTGAAATGGAGGCAGGAGGAAGCTAATCCTTCTCAACCGTCGAGGATAATTAAGGTAAATCCAAATGGTGGTTTAACAATTTTAAGAGACTAAGACGAATTATTTCTTGAGTTGTTCAGCGGTTATCTTTGCTTCAATGCATATTGATCTTACTAAAAAAGAAGAGGAGATAATTGGTAAAATCGCCAGTACAGCCCAGGAATTGAGTTTCCCCTGTTACCTGATTGGTGGTTTTGTCAGGGATAAGATCCTGGGAAGAAAGACAAAGGATGCTGATTTTGTATGTGCAGGTGACGCTTTAAGGTTGGCAAAAGATGCTGCACATAAATTCCGACCTGTACCAAAGGTTAGTTTATTTAAAAACTTCGGTACAGCACATTTTCGTATGCCTGATGGTTTTGAGCTGGAGTTTGTTGGTGCAAGGAAGGAAAGTTACCAGTTTCACTCACGGCATCCGGAGGTTACACCCGGAACACTGAAAGATGATCAATTAAGACGCGATTTCACTATCAATGCCCTTGCTGTTAGTCTTAATGAGGAAGATTATGGTAGTTTGGTTGATCCATTTAATGGATCAGATGACCTAAAACAACAGTTGATTAGAACACCCCTTGATCCTGCACAGACATTTAGCGATGATCCACTCCGAATGATGCGCGCCATTCGCTTTGCCACCCAGTTAAAGTTCAGGATTGCTCCCGAAACATATCACGCAATAAAGGAAAATGCCGAGAGAATTAATATAATCTCAAGGGAGAGAATTACTGATGAACTGAATAAGATTATATCAAGTGATAAACCTTCCGTGGGTTTTAAGCTGTTGTTTGAAACAGGATTACTTAAATTGATTTTTCCACAGATGGTGGAACTTCAAGGAGCTGAATTTATTGATGGCCGCGGGCATAAAGATAACTTTTTTCATACCCTACAGGTGCTTGATAATGTAAGTCAATATTCAGATAACCTGTGGTTGAGATGGGCTGCTATTTTGCATGATATAGGCAAACCAGCAACTAAGAAGTATGAAGAAGGCCCCGGTTGGACATTTCACGGCCATGAGGTGATAGGGAGTAGAATGGTACCTAAAATCTTCAAACAATTAAAGTTGCCTCTTGGTGAACAGATGAAGTATGTGAGAAAATTAGTAGAAATGCACCTCAGGCCTATTAGTGTAACAAAAGAGAATATCACTGATTCTGCAATCAGGAGATTACTTTTTGACGCCGGGGAGGATATAGATGATCTACTCATCCTATGTCGATCAGATATCACTTCAAAAAACCAGT
>JBLNAY010000257.1:0-24868 GCA_050259715.1 Candidatus Dadabacteria bacterium | reverse complement strand
TCTTCTTTCTCACCCCTCGCGGTAAGCCGCAAACGCACCATACCATAAGCTGGCAAATAAGCCAGCTTTATAAAAGAAGGCAATTGTTCTTCAAAATCCAGTATAGCTTCCGCTAGCATTGACTCACCGATACCGGCCGTTAAGAGGGTTCGATGAATTACTACAGGTAAAGAGAATCTGGCTACAATGCGGGGAATAACTTCTTCTGTAATAAGGCCTTTCATCTCGTGAGGCACACCCGGTAATGAAGCGTATATAACTCCATCCTTTTCAAACCACATCCCGGGTGCCGTTCCTCGTTTGTTTTGCAGCACTGTGCAGTTATCGGGCACTTCTGCCTGTTTCAGGTTTCTCTCGATCAATGGTCTGTTCATCCGGGTAAAAATATCTTTTACATTCTGGAGGGCTGCTTCATCTACAACAATGTGTGAACCGAAGTATTCGCATAATGTAGGCTTGGTTAAATCATCTGCTGTGGGACCAAGGCCGCCTGTAATGATGATGATGTTACTCTCTGCAGTTTCCTGTTTAAGTGCCTGCAAGATTTCTTCTTTTACATCCCCCACAGCAACTCTCCTTTTCAGCCACACCCCTATTTTGTTTAACTCCTGTGCAATAAAAGCACTATTTGTATCTATAGTTTGGCCGATCAATAATTCATCTCCTATAGTGATTATGGATGCGTTAACATCATTCATGTTCTAAACCCTTAATTTTATTGCAATGTACAATCTATGAAAAGAACAGTTTTTATTCTACTGACTCTTATTTCATTTCATTCATATTCACAGGTTGTCAGCACAGTGCTGGCAGATGCTTACAAAACCTTCGTCGCAGATTCGCAATTACTTTCAGCAATTTCCTCCCTATATGTTATTGATGCAAAAAGTGGTGATGTCGTTTTTGACATGAATTCACGCGTGGGATTGGCCACTGCTTCAACGATGAAGATCATCACCAGTGCCAGCGCATACGAGATACTCGGAAAAGAATTCAGGTATACAACAGAATTCGGGTATTATGGGCAAAAGCGGGATAACAATTTAAATGGCAGTCTTTACATAAAACCTTCAGGTGACCCTACACTTGGTAGTTGGAGATGGAAACAGACCAATGAAGATTCCGTAATAAACAGGATCACGAATGCCTTCAGGCAAATCCAGGTTAAGAACTACAAAAACCTTGTGGTGGATGCCACCGGATGGGAAGGAGAAGCTATTCCCGGTGGCTGGACCTGGGACGATCTTGGGCAGTATTATGGTGCCCCTGCAGACGCACTTAACTGGCGAGAAAACCAGTTTGATATGGTGCTGAAATCGGGTGACCACATTGGAGATAAAGTGATTATAAAAGAGACCCGGCCCAGGTTATACTCTTATAATTATGTTTCTTATGTAAGAGCATCAGCGAAGGGAACAGGAGATAATTCGTATATGTTCCTGCCACTGGGAACCAATGTAGGTGTAGTAAGAGGTACTATTCCTGTTGGTGAAGAAAACTTCGTTATTTCTGGTGCTATGCCTTCCGGCAAATACCAGTTCGTTTCTACTTTATCAGATGCCCTTACTATAAAGGGAATCTCACATTCCATACCATCAATAACTATAGATAGTGCAACCGGAGACAAAAGGATTGACCCCAGTATAGTTACCATTATTCACCAGGAGCAATCACCTGTTTTGGACAGCATCGTTTTCTGGTTCCTGAGAAGAAGTATTAACCTGTATGGCGAAGCACTGGCTAAAACCATTGCGTCAACGTCAAACAAAACAGCAACAACGGAAAATGGCACAAGGATCATTAGGGATTACTGGAGCAGCAAGAATATTGGAATTGACAAAACGGAATTAAATATCCAGGATGGTTCGGGTTTATCACCCCAGGATCGTGTGACTACTCACGCACAGGTTGCCATTTTAAACTATGCTAAAAAACAGCCATGGTTTGAAGGCTACTACCTGGCATTTCCTACCTATAATGGTATGAAAATGAAAAGCGGGACTATCAATGCAGTAAAGGGATTTTGTGGTTATCAAACTTCCTCTAACGGGAGGGAATACATCTTTTCCTTCCTGGTGAATAATTATAATGGGTCTGCCACTCCCCTGGTTAATAAAATGTATAAGGTGCTGGATGTTTTAAAAAAGTATTAATGAATTTTTGGGTGCCAACAGATCCGTGTGCATTATTAGAATTTTCACACAGTTAGTATGGAGTTACCATGGAGTTTGCAAGGAGTTACCATGGAGTTTGTCCATGCAAAGTCCATACATATTCCATACATAAGCCATACAAACCATATTGAGAATCTATTGAGCGATGGTATAAACAAGGAGATTCTCTACTTTACCACCTGGGGGTCCAATTTGCTCTTTACCTTTCTCCTGTAGTTGGTGAACAGGCTATACCATCTCAACTTTAAAACACCAAGAATACCTTCCTTTACAATGCCGTGGCTCATTTTTGATTCACCAAACTCACGGTCGCCAAACTGGATAGGCACTTCCTTGATCTTGAATCCAAGTTTCCAGGCGGCAAACTTCATCTCGATCTGGAAAGCATATCCGACAAAGTGGATCTCGTCCAGGTTAATCGTTTCCAGGACTTCTTTTGTCCAGCATACAAAACCGGCTGTTGGATCCATTAGCGGCATCCATAAGATCATCCTGGTATATAAAGAGCCCCCTTTAGATAGAAAAATACGATTTGCCGGCCAGTTCTTTACTCCACCGCCCTTTGTATAACGTGAGCCTATAGCAACATCTGCTCCTCCCCTTTTGCACGCATCGTATAAACGTGGAAGATCTAAGGGACTATGTGAGAAGTCGGCATCCATCTCGAAGATGTATTTATATCCCCTGCTTGTTGCCCATTTAAATCCGTGTATATAGGCAGTACCAAGACCCTGTTTACCTTTTCTTTCTTCAAGGAAAACCTTATACTCGAATTTCGGTTGCAATGACCGCACAATAGCTGCTGTACCGTCAGGAGATCCATCGTCAATCACAAGCACATGGAAGTCCTGGTCCAGGTCCCAGATGGCTTGCAGAATGGTGGCGATGTTCTCCTTTTCATTATAGGTCGGTATAATTACTAGCTTCTCCAATTAATCAGAACTTTTTTAACATGATACGGGTGTACATCTCGGTGAGCTTTTGCTTGGTATTCATCGGGAACTCACCTTTCATCATCCAGTCGTAATACTGCGGCTCTGCTTTCAGCACATCCGCTACAGAGCGGCCCTTGTGTTTTCCAAAATTGAATACTTCCACCCCTTTATCATCCACAACAAAACGGCGGGCGAAATCTATGATAGAATCTTCTCCAACAGCTTTGATGACGGTGTCTACTGATTGTCCGAGCTGTGGATACCTTTCTACCTGTGCAAAAAGGATCTCAGCGGTAGCGGAAGCGTCCACTTCTGCGCTATGGGCTCCTTCCAACGCCTTATTACAGTAAAACTTATAGGCTGCAGATAAGGTTCTTTGCTCCATCTGGTGAAAGATCTTCTGAACATCCACTAATTTCCTTCCCTTCATGTCAAATTCCACTTCGGCCCGAATGAATTCCTCCACCAGCAAGGGAATATCCAGCCGGTAAGCATTGTAGCAGGCTATATCTGCTCCATCCAGGAATTGCTTGATCTCATGTGCCACTTGTTTGAAAACAGGGGCATCTTTCACCATTTCGTTGGTGATTCCATGCATGTCAATGATGGCCTGGGGAATATTAATCTGAGGATTGACGATCTTCCGTTTAATACTCTTATTGCCATCAGGCAGGTATTTTACAATCGCAATTTCAACAATCCTATCAGTAGAGACATTGGCGCCAGTAGCTTCGATATCGAGAAAAGCTAATGGTTTCTTTAACTGTAACATGAGCAGTGGTGTGTTCTAAAAAGGTGGTAAAGGTAACAGATTTAGCGGGTCAGCAGCCAAAATTAACTCACCCCCTGTGTAAATCGTTTAGCAAATGCTTCTGTATCTAAACCATCATAGTTACCGGATGACATAAAGACCACAACGGCATTTTTCAGATCCCTGCTGTTTAGCCACTGTTCCAGGCTCTCCCTGTCATTAATCACCTGTAAACCAGGTTTTTGAAATCCCTTTTCCACAGATTCCATGGGTAAAGGAGGCATCCGTTTGAGCTCGAGTGCGTGTTTACTGTAAAAGACCACAGCTTCGTCAGCGGCATCCATTACTCCCTGGTATTCCTTCATGAATGCCTCGTTAAGGCTGCTATAGGTATGTAGTTCCAGCACTGCAAAAAACCTTTTGCCCGGAAATTGATTCTTTACCGCTTCAATAGTGGCTTTGACCTTGGAGGGAGCATGTGCAAAATCCCTGTAAAACGTCGTTGATTCGTCTCTCGCCAATAATTCCAGCCTTTTAGCGGCCCCGGTAAAAGTGCTTATGGCTTTCGTAAACGTCTGAACATCAATACCTAACTCCTTACAAACCAACCAGGCAGCATTTAAATTAAGCAGGTTATGATTACCAAACACCTTTAACCCTGTTTCCTGTCCATCAATGGTCACTTTAGTCTGGCCGTTTTCAATTGTATGTTCCGGCACTCTATAGGGGAAATACCTGATATCGTGTCTTTTGTGACTGTTTATCAGCTTCTCCACCTCGGGATCAGTGGCGTTATAGACCAAAGCCCCGTCTTTTTGGATTTTCTCAATAAAGATCCTGAACTGCTCTACATAGTTCTCATAGGTGGGAAACACATTGATATGATCCCAGGCAATACCCGTAATTATAGCTATATGCGGATGAAGGAAGTGGAATTTGGGCCTTTTTTCTATAGTGCTGGCCGGGTATTCATCCCCTTCGCAAACTATTATAGGTGCGTCAGTTATGTTTACCGACTGGTCAAATCCCTCCAATCTTGCTCCTACCAGGTAATCAAACTGCTTACCCGCTTCCTTTAAAACATGCATGATCATAGAAGTAGTGGTGGTCTTGCCATGACTTCCACCCACAACCACTCTTTTCTTGTCAGTGCTTTCTTTATATATGTATTCCGGGAAGGAATAAACAGCCAGGTTTAACTCTTTAGCCCTTACTATTTCGGGATTATCTTCTTTTGCATGCATCCCAAGGATGACCGCATTTAAATTTTTATGAATTTTTTCAGGAAACCACCCAATGGCTGCCGGGAGGATCCCTTCCCTCGCCAAATTGCCCTTTGCAGGCTCAAATATTTCATCATCACTACCAGAAACCTCGTACCCTTTTCGCTTTAAAGCGATTGCCAGTTGATGCATTACACTGCCGCCGATTGCTATAAAATGAATTTTCATCCTTATATTCGTAAAATATTCGGCAAATTAATCCGTTTAAACCTAAACCTTTCTAACATGAGAAACAAACTTGTGATAATCATTTTATTGACGGCTTTTACAGTTGGCTTCTCTGCTTGTTCAGCAAAATATGGATGTCCAAGCAGCCCGACGTATAGCAAGCGATAACAAAATTTACTTAGTGTATGCATTGGATTCATCTAACCGATGAGGAGCAGTTGAAGCAATTAATTATCAAATCACAATCACGACCCCAGGTAATCTTTAAACACAGTACCCGCTGTTCTATCAGTGCTGTTGCTTTGCAGAGACTTCAAAAAGCACAACAGCCGCAGGATGTGGATTTTTATTTCCTGGACTTGCTTGCACACCGCCCGCTTTCCAATAAAGTAGCAGAAACTTTCAGTGTTCATCATGAGTCGCCCCAGGTACTGTTGATCAGGGATGGCCATTGTGTTTTCGATGAAAGTCATCTTGGCATTACTATGGATGATATCCTGCAACAGGCCAAGGCCGCGTAACGACTTTGAGTTTTCCGTTTTTAGTTTTGGGTTTACAGTTAGCGTCTAATGACGGGTTGCATTGTTTAAGGTAAGAATAACTGACACAATAGTCTACAATTATCTTAATTAGAAAGTAAATTCGAGAACTGATTCCAGAACCCAAAACGGAAAACTAAAAACCGTAAACCCCAAACCGACATATCTTTGCGCTCTATAATAAATCCTTAATTATGATACGTAACGCAACAGCCGTTTGGAACGGTTCAGGAAAAGAAGGCAAAGGCCATTTAACAACAGCTAGTAATGTATTGAACAACACGCCCTATTCTTACCGCATGAGGTTTGAAAACGAGCCGGGTACAAATCCGGAGGAGTTAGTTGCTGCAGCACATGCAGGATGTTTTACCATGAAACTGAGTTTTGTTCTTGGTGAATCCGGAATTACCCCTGAAAACCTTGAAACTAAATGCGAAATTTCTTTTGAAAACGGAGTGGTGACAAAATCACACCTGATCGTAAAGGGTAAAGTGCCCGGTATGAGTAAGGAAGATTTCGAGAAAGCAGTTAAAAAAGCTGAAGAAACCTGTCCTATTTCTAAGACTTTAAGTATTCCTATCAGTTCTGAAGCAACATTGGCTTAAAAAGATTTCACAACTTATTGGTGGAGCGTTAACATTTTCTCTTCCAATTACAAGGTAAATTACATTCATTGTCAGCTTTGGCTGGTTCACTTTAAATAAATATAGATTATGGGTTGGAGAGAAATATTAGCCATTCTGTTAGGTACTAAAAAGCCAGTTCTTGTACCAATTCCGAGACCGAACAAAATGAGTAAGAAATAATCATTTCTTCATATGATAAATCTTTAAGTCCCCTCATGGGGACTTTTTCATTTTATTAGTTAACAGATGACTGGGATTTTGATTAGCTCTCCTATAGGAAGGATACGCTGTTGATACGGAGTTGATACGGAGTTGATACGGAATTAACTGCGTATCAATTCCGTATCAACAGCGTATCAAGCGTGTATCAACAGCGTATAACACCCATCAACTCTCCATAGGATGAAGGTTTGCATATTACCCCGGAAAGAACTCATTAGCAACCGGAGGATTTTAGAAAAAAATGAAATTCTGCTGATACTTTAATTTTGAGAAATGGCAACTAAGCTTTCAGTTAATATAAACAAGATAGCAACCTTGCGAAATAGCCGCGGCGGCAATAACCCCGATGTAGTAAAGACAGCAGTGGATGTGCAACGCTTTGGAGCAGATGGAGTGACGGTACACCCGAGGCCCGATGAACGACATATAAGATATAATGATGTTCGGGAGATCAGGAAAATTATAACCACCGAATTCAATATAGAGGGAAACAGCAGGGAAAAGAAATTTGTTGACCTTGTCTTAGAAGTCAAACCCGACCAGGTAACCCTGGTACCCGATGAATTAGGGCAGATTACCTCCGATCATGGTTGGGATACTATTAAAAATCACGACTACCTGAAAGATATTATACAGGTTTTTAAACAAGCAGGAATACGGGTATCCATATTCGTTGATCCTGATGTAAAAATGGTAGAAGGTGCAGCAAAAACCGGCACGGATAGAATCGAATTATATACTGAAGGCTATGCAAGAAAATATCAGTCTGGTGAAAGAGAAAGTGCTATTAGCGCTTATGTTGAAGCTGCGCAAAAAGCAAGGGAAGTGGGACTAGGGTTAAATGCCGGGCATGACCTTGACCTTCACAATTTACAATACTTCAGCCGGCACATCCCATGGCTGGATGAAGTAAGTATTGGCCATGCCCTTATTTGTGATGCCATTTACTTTGGACTGGAAAACACTATCCAGTTATACAAGCGACAATTAAATTCCACCCATTAAAGGAAAGGTATTTTAGCACCGAGCAGGCCAAGTGAACCAGATACCAATGCTTTGCCGAGTCGCTTTTGTTTGTTACGGTATAGTATGATTCCCACAACAATTAAAGCTGTGGCAGCTACCAATTTGATAACCTTATTTTTTAAATGGGAAGGCGGTACATAGGTAGGTCCTTCATCATTAAACAATGCGGGTTCATCAACATACCTTCCGTGATTCGGGATTCCCATATGCCAGAATTCTCTTGTAAGCTTATGCAGAGCTTTCCGTGCTTCATCACCATACATGGCGTGACCATGCCCGGATGTGATAACATTCGGTTCCAGCTCAGCCAGTTCTCTTACCGACCGGGCGGCAGCTCCCCAATCAGGAGTAAAATATTTAGGTGGGCCTGAGATAACCCGTTTTTGAGTCATAACGGAAAAGATGGATTCCTGTTTTGTAGTCACTACGGCATCTCCTGCCACCAATACACCATCTTTCTCTCTAAACAAGCTGATATGACCGGGAGTATGGCCGGGAGTATGTATCCACCTCCATTCAGGCATTCCGGGAACTGTACCATTTTCGGGGAGTTCTACCAGGTGCTCCTGCACATCAATGGGACCTTTCGGATAAACAAAAGCCATGGATGCCATGATGCCTCCACCAACAGTTGGATCGGGCGGAGGATAAGAAGCTTTCCCGGTCAGGTAGGGAATCTCCATATGATGACAATAGATCGGAATATTCCATTCATCCGCCAGTTGTTGCAAGCTGCCGCGATGGTCGAAATGACCATGGGTCATTATAATGGCATTGGGAGCAGCTCCGGGCTCAATAGCTTCGGCTATCATCTTTTTTATCTTGGTATAAGTGGATTTCATGCCCGTATCAACTAACAGCCAACCCGGCTGTTCCTGGCATTCAATGATGTACACATTTACAAAAACATCTTTCATACGCCAGACACCCGGGGCTACGGCATATATATTATCAATGATTTCCCGTTCATCTGTGGCGGAGACTTCTCTTTTTTCAATGATCTTTTTGTCCATACCTAACTATTTGACCTTTACCGGGCAAATAATATACCGTCGGCGGTGTTGAAAGAACTTTCCTGAATTTCAATTTTCTCCAAAACGTTGATATCGTATTTTGGACTGACATATAGTAAAAGTTAATTAATGTGCTAAAGTCTTCGTGTGGTTTAAATTGTGGTGCAAAGAAGCAGTCTAAACAAAAAGCCAGTATGAAGTACCTGTTACCTGCATTGCTATTTCTGTTTGCGTTTAAAGGCAATCCGCAGTATGTGGAAAGGGATATTAAAAGCTTCGGCGCGAAAGGAGATGGTGTAACAAATGACCATGATGCATTTGTAAGAGCCGCTGAGTTTTTTAATGCAAGAGGGGGTAATGGAAAACTAATCATTTCAAAAGGTGTTTACATCATCGGTAAGCAGAAGTTCAACAGGAATGCTACTGATAAACCTGTTTATGAAGGAAGCGATTTACTTAACTTCAAAAACGTTGAAAACCTGGTGATCACAGGTGTAACGGGGACTGTATTGAAATATGAAAGTGGATTGCGTTATGGTTCATTTGATCCGGCAACCGGCTTACCTAATAATAACGCTGGGAACTTCTTTAAGGGAAATTACATTGCTATGATTGGGAATGTGTTTTCCTTTACAAATAGCAGGAACATACAAGTGAAAAACCTGGAGCTGAATGGAAATAGTGATGCTATAATCAAAGGTGCCATTTGGGGAGATACCGGGATCCAGCTTGCTCATAGTGGAATTTATATAACCAATTGCACTTCTGTTTCCGTAGATAAAGTTAGAGTTCATCATTTTGGCCTTGATGGAATGGTGGTGACCAACAACACAGGTTCTGATCCAAATCCTGACAGGATAGAAATATCAAACAGCAGTTTTGATTTTAATGGAAGACAAGGTTTGTCATGGGTTGGAGGAAACGACCTGAGTGCAACCAATTGCAAATTCAACAATACCGGCAAAGGGAAAATTTCTTCTGCACCTGGTGCAGGTGTGGACATAGAGGCAGAAGTTGGAAAAGTAACCAATGGTAAATTCATAGGCTGCGAGTTTGTAAATAATAGTGGCTGCGGTCTTGTTGCCGATTCAGGCCCAAGCAGCAATTGTACATTCACCGACTGCACTTTCTGGGGAGTAACCATGTGGTCTGCCTGGGTAAATAAACCGGGCTTTACATTCAACAGGTCGAACTTTTATGGCTCTTTTGTTCATGGGTACGATGCATCAAATAATTCAGAAGCAACTAAGTTTTACGATTGTCTGTTTGAGGACAAATCATATAATGGCCAGGAACCTTATGGAAATTTCCTTATTGAGACGAATTACAAGAAAAGAATGCTTTTAAATAATTGCACTTTAATTGCACATAAAAAAAGGTTATTCTGGATGGAGACGAGATCCGACCTGCCGCCAAACCAGAAATACCAGGTAATTAATTGCCGGTTTTACCAGGGAGGTCAGCCAGTACCGATAGAAAAATTCAAGCCCAATCCTTTTGTAAATTTCCAGGGCTGATATTTATTTCCACACAGGTAATTGCTGCAAAAGTGTAATACCTGTTGAATCTTTCTCCCATCCCATGGTTACATTTCCGTTGCTAATAACAAGGTAAGTAACAGGAACGCTTAGATTATAGCGAAGTAATTGTTGGAGTGCTTCTTCATTAAGTGGAATAGAGGGAGCTTTACATTCCACCATGAGCCAGGGTTTGTGATCCTGATTATATACAAGTATATCAAACCGTTTTTTCAGATCGTTTAAGTGTATTTCTTTTTCAATGGCGATGACAGACGATGGATAATGAAGTGTTATCACCAGGTAAGCAACAAAGTTTTGTCTCACCCATTCTTCGTCAGTAAGTACCAGCCACTTCTTCCGTATAGTATCAAAAATAAAATCCTTCCCCTCCTTCTTCTTAATCCTGAATTGTGCTTTGGGGAACTGCACTTCTAACATGCTTCAAACCTAATGATTAAATTCGTGGTTATGAAGACAAAAGATGAGATAGTACAGAACTGGTTACCACGATACACAGGAGAGGCTTTAGAGAACTTCGGCAAGTACATTCTGCTTACGAATTTCAGTAATTATGTAAGGATGTTTGCGGAATGGAACAATGTTACAATTAAAGGATTAGATAAACCCATGCAATGTGCAACAGCGGAAGGAATTACCATTATAAACTTTGGAATGGGTAGTCCAACGGCAGCTACTGTAATGGATCTTCTTACTGCTATTGAACCGGAAGCAGTTTTATTCCTGGGTAAATGTGGTGGATTGAAAAAAAGAAACAAGTTAGGTGATCTCATCCTTCCTATTGCAGCTATTAGAGGTGAGGGTACTTCCAATGACTACTTCCCTCCGGAAGTACCTGCTATGCCTGCGTTTGCACTTCAAAAGGCAATATCAACCACAATTCGTGATTACTCTATTGACTATTGGACAGGTACTGTTTATACTACCAACAGGCGGGTGTGGGAACATGATGAAGAGTTTAAGGATTACCTGCAACAAATAAGAGCTTATGCTATAGATATGGAAACGGCAACGATCTTTGCCGTTGGTTTCTACAATAAAATTCCTACTGGCGCCCTACTACTTGTCAGTGATCAGCCAATGGTACCTGAAGGTGTAAAGACAGAAGAGAGTGATAAAAAAGTAACAGAGCAATTTGTGGACAGACATTTGAAGGTAGGTATTGATTCCCTGAAGCAGTTGATAAACAATGGCCACACTGTTCGTCATTTGAGATTTTAAATAGTTTTATGAAACTTCTTTTATTAATCATAACTGTTGCTTCACTATCGGCAAAGAGCTGTCAAAAAGGAACAATTAATGGCAATTGCTATAAAGGCAGGCTGGAAATACAGGGAGCGTGTTTGAATTACACAATCAAATTAATAGAAGGAAATATAGATACAAGTCTTATTGTTACAAAATGGACGAACCAATCGACAGGAAAGCAATACAGTAATGTTTTTTCATTGGTAAATCCCTGCCTCTTCCCGGAAACAATTAAGGAAGGAGATGAATTTTATTTTACAATAGACAGAACTCAATCGAATGATTGTGTTACTTGCCTGATATTCTATCCAAAGCCTGAGAAGAGCTTACCAATTAGAGTGCTAACAAAGCCATGTAAACCTTAAGCATGGCTGCCTTACTAAAAATTGAAGATCTTTCCGTTGACTTCCTGGCTGAAAAGGATGTTCTCAATGCCGTTAAGCATATTAATCTTGAAGTTAACAAGGGACAGATCGTTGCTCTTGTTGGTGAAAGTGGATCAGGGAAATCAGTAACCTCTTTATCCATTCTGCAACTGTTGCCCAGTCCTCCAGCCCAATACTCTTCCGGTAAGATATGGTTCACTGAAAACGAGAAAAGCGTTGACCTGTTAACATTCAATGCTAATTCACTCCAGGAAATAAGAGGTAAAAAGATCTCCATGATCTTCCAGGAGCCAATGACTTCACTCAACCCGGTAATGAGTTGTGGAAGACAGGTGATGGAGGCCTTACTGGTACATTATAATATAGCACGGGAAGAAGCTAAAAGAAGAGCCATTGAATGGTTCCGTAAGGTGCAGTTACCTGATCCTGAAGACATGTTCAACCGGTATCCCCATCAATTAAGTGGAGGCCAGAAACAGAGGGTAATGATTTCAATGGCCATGTGTTGCGAGCCCTCCCTGTTGATCTGTGATGAACCGACTACAGCCTTGGATGTTACGGTTCAAAAAGAGATATTAAACCTGATAAAAGAATTGCAGCAGCAACAAAATATGGGAGTGATATTCATCACCCATGACCTTGGTGTGGTTGCAGAAATTGCTGACCGTGTTGCCATCATGTACCAGGGAGAGATTGTGGAACAAGGTGATGCTGAAAAGATATTTTCTGCCCCTCACCATCCCTACACCAAAGCATTGATCGCCTGTAGGCCGGCCCTGCATCCCAGGGAAGAAAGATTACCTATAGTTTCTGATTATATGTCAGGAAAGACAGAAACAAAGGATGAAAAATTATTACGTGCAGTTACTCCCAAAGGAAAAATCTTTGTAAAGGTTGAAAACCTGGTTGTGCAGTTTCCATCAAAAAAGAACTTTCTCGGGAAAACCCTGGGAAACTTCACGGCCGTAAACAATGTTAGTTTTGAAATATATAAGAATGAAACACTGGGTCTTGTTGGAGAATCCGGCTGTGGAAAAACAACCATCGGTAGAACTCTTTTGCGACTTGTAGAACCGACCAGCGGTAAAATTCTTTTTAAAAATGAGGATATTACAAGTCTTGGGAATAAAGATTTGAAATTGCTTAGAAAAGATATACAATTGGTTTTCCAGGATCCCTATTCCTCCCTGAATCCAAGGCTGACTATCGGAACTGCCATTGCAGAACCTATGGCTATTGCAGGTATAGAGAGTAATTCTAAAGCAAGAAGGAAGAGAGTTGGAGAATTGCTCGAGATGGTAAACCTGTCAGCCGGAATGATTAACCGCTATCCACATGAGTTTTCCGGGGGACAAAGGCAAAGAATTGTAATAGCAAGAGCATTGGGTTTACATCCTGATTTCCTGGTATGTGATGAATCAGTTTCTGCCCTTGATGTTAGCGTACAGGCACAGGTGCTAAACTTATTAAATGACTTGAAAAATAGGCTGGGACTTACCATGCTTTTTATTTCTCATGATCTTTCAGTAGTCCGTTATATGTGTGACCGGATAATGGTGATGGAAAAAGGGAAAATCGTGGAAACAGGAAGTTCAGAAGACATCTACATGAATCCTAAAACAGAGTACACAAGGAAGCTACTAAGCGCCATTCCGGCCATATAATGATTTGTCTTATTTTGATCTCTTTGTTTTTACTGTAAACCTTCCATCTTACCAAAACTTTTTGGAAAAGGCAAATGGAAATGTGCTATTTTTGCGGCCTTTAAAAGCTAAATGACCATGCCCGGTGCCGTAAGACCAGGTGTTGGATATACTCAGCAACTAAGCACGGTTTGCGTCATGAAGCACAAACAAATGACATTTCGCTCATGAAGCTTTCACAATTTAAGTTCGATCTCCCTCTAAATCTAATTGCCCAACATCCTGCTAAAAAACGTGAAGATGCCCGAATGATGGTGGTTCATCGTAAAACCGGCCAGATGGAAAACAAGCATTTCCGTGATATCCTGGAGTATTTCGATGATAAAGATGTATTCGTAGTAAATAACACCAAAGTATTTTCTGCACGTATGTATGGCAGGAAAGAAAAAACAGGTGCCAAGATTGAAGTTTTTTTATTACGTGAATTAAATAAAGAACACCGCCTGTGGGATGTGATTGTGGATCCTGCCAGAAAGATACGAGTTGGTAATAAACTCTACTTTGGCGACACTGAAGAACTGGTTGCTGAGGTAATAGATAATACCACTTCACGTGGAAGAACAATTAAATTCTTATTTGAAGGACCAGAAGAGGAGTTCAGGGCAGTTTTGGATAAATATGGTGAGACTCCTTTACCAAAATACATCAAGCGCAAGCCGGATGATGAGGATAAAGAAAGGTATCAGACTGTGTATGCCAAGCATGAAGGAGCAGTAGCAGCACCCACAGCTGGTCTGCACTTTAGCCGTGAATTAATCAAAAGATGTGAGATCAAGGGAATCAGGTTTGCCGAAGTAACTCTACACACTGGTCTTGGTACTTTCCGACCTATCGAAGTGGAAGACCTCAGTAAACATAAAATGGATGCGGAATACTACCGTATTGATGATACATCCTGTAAGGTTGTAAATAAGGCTAAAGAGAACTCCCGTCGTATTTGTTCTATCGGTACGACCACCATGAGAGCCCTGGAGTCTTCAGTTACTGCTCAAAAACTCCTAAAACCTTCTGAAGGTTGGACTAATATATTTATTCATCCACCGTACGATTTCAGTATAGCTGATGCATTGGTTACCAACTTTCACCTACCCAAAACCAGCTTATTAATTATGACCTGTGCTTTTGCAGGTTATGATCTTACTATGGAAGCTTACAAGAAAGCAATAAAAGATAAATATAGATTCTTCAGTTACGGGGACGCCTTGTTAATTGTATAGTGAACGTTTGAAATAGTAAAAGCCTCGAAAGAGGCTTTTAACTTTTATGGACACTATCATTTAGTAAGTACGAGTAGTAGACTACACATCTTCTGTCAATCCCCGGAAAACGTCTGGCGTTTATAAATTAAACAGGCCTTTATTTAACAGTTGCAGAACGTTGGTTTTCTCTGTTGTTGGTACCAGCACAGAAACGTTATGCGGGCTACCTCCATAAGAAACCATACGCACTGGAATATGCTGAAGGCTTTCAAATACCTGTTTCAATACTTGTGGATGTTGGGAGATCTCATTACCAACAATAGAAACTATACATTCATTTTTATCTGTATCAACGGTACTAAAGGTTTGCAATTCCTGTACAATCTCCGGAAGATATCCGTCATTATCAATGGTTACAGACACTGCCACTTCAGATGTGGTGATCATATCTATAGGAGTCTTATATTTTTCGAATACTTCAAAGACTTTTCTTAGGAAACCATAGGCGAGCAGCATCCGACTACTCTTAATATTTATTGCAGTTATTCCATCCTTGGCAGCAATTGCCTTTACACCTGTTGAACTTGCGTCTTCACTAATTAGAGTGCCTGCAGCTTTTGGTTCCATTGTATTCAACAACTTCACCGGAATATTATATTGCTGGGCCGGCCAAATTGAAGCAGGGTGGAGGATCTTCGCTCCAAAATAGGCTAGTTCCGCTGCCTCATTGAAACTCAGACGTTCAATGGGAATAGTCTTATTTACAACACGAGGATCGTTATTATGCATACCACTGATGTCAGTCCAGATCTCACAAACGGAAGCATTAGCTGCAGCAGCTATCAATGAAGCACTATAATCACTTCCTCCACGCTTCAAATTATCAACTTCCCCTCTTGCATTACGACATATATATCCCTGTGTAATAAATAAGTGCTTACCGGGAAACTCTTTCAGCTTTGCTTTAAGCTTTTCTCTTATTGCTTCTACCTGTGGCTCATCGTTGGCATCAATGCTCATGAAGTCTAACGCCGGTAAAAGCTCATGAACTATACCTGTTTCATCCAGGTAGACAGAAAACAGTTTTGTAGATAACAGCTCTCCTTGTGCTAAAATATCTTTATTTAAAGCTTCACTATAGGAGATCTTTAGGATTATATTCAGGAATTCAAAGTGTTCTTTAAGAATTCCGTTCGCCTTTTCAAGAGAACTTTCCTTTTTTACCAACTCAATTACAAAAGCCTTATACTGTGCTTCCAATGCATCTATATTCTTTTTGGCTTTGTCACGGTTTCTTTGTGAAAGAAGATTACCGATTTCCACCAAAGCATTTGTAGTTCCGGAGACGGCACTCAACACAACAATCTTGTCTTCATAATCTGTTGTAATTAATTGTGCTACTTCATGCATGCGTTGTGGCTTGCCTACACTGGTGCCACCAAACTTCATTACTTTCATAACCCTGTTTTATTAGAAAATTCAAGGCGCAAATATAGGTATCAAACAATGCGGTGCTATCCTGCTCTATTATTATTGTTTCAGTGGTATATTAAACTTTTCTGATAAGTACTGCAGATCCTTTACTACAGGATCCAGTAAAGGAATACCTGATTCATTTCTTTGGTTTTCCATTTCTCTTTCAGGATCTCCTGGAATAATTACATTGGAATGACCTTCAAGTGGCTGAGCAGAGCGGAATCTCCTGATCCATGTATCCATATGATGTTTAAACTCAGCTGCCGGTCTGAATGCATCTATTCTCATAGCTCCAAAGAAATGGCCAATTCCTTTTCCGGGCATGTATTCAGGCATTGGAATATAGGCAGGGAATGGAGGAACCCATGGACCATAATTAGCTCCGCTTAAAATGGCAGAAAAAATGTCAACTATAGCTCCTAACGCATACCCTTTATGACTACTATGCTCCCGGTCACCTCCCAGGGGTAGCAAAGCACCTCCTTTTTTGATCTCGAAAGGATCGGTAGAAGGAAGTCCATCTTTTGTTTGAATCCAACCCGCCGGAGCCTCTTCTGCTTTTCTCTGAAGAATCTCCAGTTTTCCATTAGCAGCTGTTGTGGTAGCAAAATCAGCTACAAAGGGGGGCTCTTCACCTGCCGGAATTGCAATAGCAATGGGATTTGTACCAAGGAGCCTTTCTTTTGAAAATGTTGGAGCCACAAGAGAACTGCCGTTGGTCATTGAAATTCCGATCATGTCATTTTCCAAAGCTTTCATTGCGTGGAAACCTGCAATGCCATAGTGGTTGCTGTTTTGTACACTTACCCAACCAGTTCCAACTTCCTTAGCTTTCCTGATTGCTACATCCATTGCTTTTGGCGCAATTACCAGACCTAAACCACTATCTCCATCGATAGTTGCCGTTGACGGTGTTTCATGAAGGATTTTGATCTGCGGATCTGGTTTTACCCTGTTTATCTCCCATAATCTCACGTATCCAATTAAACGGGCAATGCCGTGTGAATCTATACCTCTTGCATCAGCAGACAATAAAACACCCGTTGCAAGTGTTGCATCTTCTTCTGAACATCCCATTCTATGAAAAACCTGCTGTGTGAACTGATATAGTTGTTTATAGGGAAAGATTATTTCGTTCATATTTGCAAGATAACCTGATCTGTGAAAACAGAGACATTGGGAAAGGTAAAAGTTGTCTATTAAGGAGAAGTTATTTATAAAAAAAGCCCCACCTTAAGGTGAGGCTGTGCATTTGCCTTTTAACTATTTAAAACGGAAGGTCATCTGCAACATCTTCTCCAATACCAGCAGGTGTAGGAGCAGATGGACGATTATAAGAACTCGTATCCGATGTTGGTACACCCCCTTCAGTACGACGTCCACCAAGCAATTGAATTTCCCTTATTCTTAAAGAAAGAGAAGCTCCTGCAGAACCATCATTACGAGTGAAACTGCGAACTTCAGGAATACCTTCAACAAATACTTGTTGTCCTTTTTGAAGGTAAGGAGCAATCGCTGTACGATCCGTCCAGTAAGCACAATCAACCCAGGTAGTCTTTTCCTGGTTGTTACCCTGGCTGTCCCTGTACTTTTCAGTATGCGCTACTGTAAAGTTGATAACGTTTTTTCCATTAACAGTGTTTACTACGCAATCTTTTCCAAGATTGCCGATAACTTGCATTTTAATCATAGTGCTCAAAATTTTAGGAATACAAGATAAGATTTTTCTATATTAAATAACAACAATCAAGAGTTGTTGTCTTAAGATTGTTGAAAACTTTTTTAAAATATAAGGTAGATAACAATTTATCAGCCCCCTTGATTAAGCCTATTTCCTGTAACCCTTAATCATGAAGACTGTTCTACAATAGAATCCATTAATGTTTCAGCAAATTGAAGATCTACTGGTGTTGTGATTTTAATATTAAATTCTTCTCCTTCTATTAAGGATATTTTCATTCCCAAAGCTTCAACTACGGTTGCTTCATCGGTAAACCGCTCTTTAAAATCAATTTGATAAGCCGCTTTGAGAATTTTACTATAAAAAGTTTGCGGTGTTTGAACCAGCACTATCTTCTCACGGTCAAGTACTTCATTATCATTTCTTTCTTCATTTAACAATCTCATACTATCCTTAGGACGAATTACAGGTACGGCACTTCCCAGTTGCAGAGTGTGCTCATAACATCGGCGTATCAAGTCTGACGAGATCATACAACGGGCTGCATCATGTACAAATACAATAGAATCCTCAGGAACAAACTGCAAACCGTTTTTAACTGAATCAAAGCGTGTTTCTCCACCGGAAGTCACGTCTATTCGATTATAGTCAAAATACGCATCAATAACTTCCTTACCTATATCCGCATGTTCGGCTGGTAATACCAGTATGATTCGTAGATCATCATAGGCCTCGAGGAAAGCCTTTAAACTATAAAATAATATAGGTTTTTCCTTAAGTAACAGGAATTGCTTTGGGATTGAGCTACCCATTCTTTTACCATTACCAGCAGCAACAATAATTGCAAACTTCTTCATCGGCAATAACTTTCTTTATCTTTCCTTTAGAGCAGGCAAAAATATTTATTTTCTATGGTTAACTTGGAGCAAACGAAATGAAACAATAAAGCCTTAATATTTAATTCAATATGAGGAGACATTCTTTTAATAACTTCTCTTTGTCAATCGCTACCGTACCTACTTCTTCACAAACAAGGCCCCCTGCAATATTGGAAATCTCAGCCATTAACTGTGAATTTTTTGTGGCAGCATAGACAAGAGAAGCAACTGCTATTACAGTATCCCCTGCACCTGATACATCTGCAATTGAACGAACATGAGAGGGAATTAATTCTGCATGTTTATCATCATGGTAAAAAACTCCTTTTTCAGATAATGTAATTAACGAAATATGATGATCAAGCAGACTTGCCAATTGTTGATGAATATCTTTTAATGAATTCAAATCTGACCGTGTAGAAAGAAGGTTTAATGCATCTCTAACTTCCTTAAGGTTTGGTTTAAATATGTTTACAGATCTGTAAGCAAAAAAATTCTTACGTTTCGGATCAACTGCCGTAACAATCTGAAACTTATTACATATGGATATCACTTCTGAAATAACCTTCTCAGTTAGTACTCCTTTATTGTAATCTTCCAGTATTACAAGATCTGGCCTTTCAGTTTCAATAAACTTCGTAAACGAATCAATTAATGATTGTTCATCTGATTTATTTAAATCAGAAAGTATCTCAGCATCTAATCGCATCATCTGCTGATTCCTTCCAATGATACGTGTTTTATTAGTGGTAATGCGTTCAGTACTTGTGAGACAATACGAAGTATTAATTCCCGACAAGGAAAAAAGATCCATTAATATTCTATTGTCTTCATCGGCTCCAGTGATTCCAATCATATAAGCAGTTGCCCCTAAGCTCTTAATATTAAGAGCAACATTTCCTGCACCTCCTAGTCTTTGTTCTTTCTTCTGTAAAGTTATAATAGGGACAGGAGCTTCCGGGGATATACGATCAACTGTACCCCATAGATAAGTATCTAACATTAAGTCGCCGATTATACCAACCTTAATAGATTGAAACCTTCCAAAAAGAACATTTAAATCTTTCATCAGCTATTTGAACCTTTTCTCCTACTGGCTAAATAATAAATTGGAATTCCCAAAAGAACAATTATTAATCCTGGCCAGGTAAATGTTGGTTTATAAATCAATAAGGATGTACAGAATAACAGAGCCAGAATAATGTAAATTATCGGCAATACAGGATAACCAAAAGCTTTATATGGGCGCTCTAGATCCGGACGTTTTTTCCTTAAGATAAAAATACCGCCTATTGTAAGAAGGTAAAACAATACAACAACAAAAGAAACATAATCAAGAAGATCGCCGTATTTACCACTTAAGCAGAGTATACTTGCAACTATACACTGAACCCACAGTGCAAATTCCGGTACAGCATTTTTATTTAATCTGCCGGTTTCTCTAAAAAACAATTTATCATGAGCCATTGTATAATATACCCGCGCTCCTGCTAAGATTAAACCATTATTACAACCGAAAGTAGAAATCATTATCATTATCGCTATAATAGCAGTACCGGCTGTTCCAAATATTTGGAGAGAAGCTGATAGTGCAATTCGATTGTCTTTTGCAAATGCAGCATCTTGAAGAGGAAGTACTGATAAGTACATCATGTTTGCAGCTATATATATAATGGTAACTATTAGTGTTCCCAGGAATAAACTTAACCCAATATTTCTTTGTGGCCTTTTCACTTCACCGGCAATAAAGGTCACGTTATTCCAGGCATCGCTGCTAAAAATAGATCCAACCATAGCAGATGCCATTGCACCAACTGCTGCAAAACCTCCAATATTTAGCCAGGCATCTGATGAACCTTCAGGATGGATTCTCGTTGAATGTTGCTTCATTATCCATGCCTCTGTCCAGTTGGCGTTCCAAACCCCTCCCTTTGCGGCTAATAAAAAGCCAAATATAATTAAACCGAATAGTGCAAGAAGTTTAGTAAGAGTAAACGTCGTCTGGATCAATTTCCCTTCTTTGACTCCACGTGTATTGACATAAGTAAGAAACACGATAAGGATTATGGAAGTTAATTGTGCGGCAGACACATGGAACCCATTTCCATTTCCAACTAGATATTTGGTGTCACTTAAAGCTGGAAATAAATAAGAAGCGAATTTTGCAAAGGCAACTCCAACTGCAGCAATTGTTCCCGTTTGAATGACAGCAAAAAAACTCCAGCCATATAAAAATCCTATTAACGGATTATAAGCTTCCTTGAGATATACATATTGACCTCCTGCCTTGGGAAACATTCCACTCAATTCTCCATAACTTAAGGCAGCTGTAATAGTCATAAATCCGGTAATGATCCAAGCTGCAATAAGCCAACCAGCAGACCCGACATCCTTAAGCATATCAGCACTAACTATAAAAATACCTGAACCAATCATTGACCCAGCAACAATCATGGTAGCATCTAATAAACCAAGGGATCGTTTAAACCCTCTATCTTCTTGGATAGCTTCATCTGCAGTAAGAACATTGGAATTCGACATTTCATTCAATTTTGGTCAAGATAAGGAGAAACAGATTTATTTGTAAAACTCACCACTAATTAAATTCTCACAGAATAAAAAAATCACGGCCAAAGACCGTGATTTCCTTATTGATTGTTACCTTACTTCTTTCTCGAATATTGTGCGTTCAATCCTTTCACCAGGTCTGAGGTTATATTATATATAGTGTCTCTATAATATATTATCCCAGGTTCATAAGCAAGAATATAAGAATAGCCATGAGACTTGTTATACTCCTTCAGGAAATTTTCAATTTTACTTTTTACTTCCTGCATTTTACGCATGTACAAGTCCTGGTATTTTTGATCCATTTCCTGCTTCTTACCTCTAATGGACTCCTGCAGTTGTAACATATCTCTATTTGCCCTCTCCGATTCAATCTGTGACATTGTCTGGCCTTGTCGTTGATATTGAGCTAACCTGTCATTGTAAACCTTTTGTAATCGACTTAGTTCGCTATTCATTTGATCTTCTTCTTTGGCCAACTCTGATTTCACATCTTTAACCATTGAGAAGGAATTCGTTAATGAATCCATTTCGAAATAAGCTATTCTACAATCACCGTGATTAGTTGATTGAGCGGATCTATATTCCTGGGCTGAAATGGTTGCCTTTTTGTTTGAAGAAAAATGCAGGTAGAAAAGAATAGCAACAAGGACCAGTAATACGGCATTAAAAATTAAGGTACCGCTCTTCATTAAAAGTGATTTGTATGCAAAATAACATATGATATGATTGAAACGAAATAGCAGAAGTTTCTTTAGGAAACAGTTAACTATGAAATATGAGAGAGTGCAGACAAAAAAAATCCCGCCAAATAGGCGGGATTATAATGTATTATATTTCTATTCCTCTTCGTCAAAAGTCATTGCTTCTTTAGCGGTCTGTAAAAGTTCATATTCTTCTTTACTTCCCACAATCATATTCTCAAACTCTCTAAGACCAGTACCTGCAGGAATCAGATGGCCTGTTATCACGTTTTCTTTTAGTCCAAGCATATCATCTGTTTTTCCCTGGATAGCTGCTGATGACAACACCTTAGTTGTTTCCTGGAAGGATGCTGCTGAGATCCAGCTCTGTACTCCTAATGATGCTTTGGTAATTCCTAACAATGTTGGTTGCGAGGTAGCTGGTTTAGCATCACGATATTCAACTAGTTTTTTATCATTTCTACGAAGAATTGAATTCTCTTCTCTCAATTCACGAAGACTGACGATCTGACCGGGACGCATACGAGTGGAATCACCGGATTCAGTTACTACTTTCTTATCAAAAATGTAGTCGTTTTCCTCGATGAATTCAAATTTGTCAACAAGATCTTCCTCAAGGAATTTAGTATCTCCCGGATCAACAATTGATACCTTACGCATCATTTGTCTCACGATTACTTCAATATGTTTGTCATTGATCCTCACACCCTGTAATCTGTACACCTCCTGTATTTCATTCACAACATATTGCTGAACGGCGAATGGTCCTTGAATTTGGAGAATATCTGCCGGTGCAATTTGTCCATCTGATAATGCAGATCCAGCTTTTACGAAATCCCCATCCTGTGCAAGAATTTGTCTCGTCAGAGGTACCAGGTACTTCCGTGTAACACCATCTTTTGCTTCAATAATAATCTCACGGTTACCTCTCTTTATTGCACCCATCGTAACCACACCATCAATTTCGGAAACAATAGCGGGATTACTTGGATTACGTGCTTCAAATAATTCTGTTACACGAGGAAGACCACCTGTGATATCTCTCAACTTACCTAATACCCTGGGTATTTTAATCATAACAGTTCCAGCCTTCACATCTTCACCTTCGTCAACAACTATATGACTTCCCGTAGGGAGGTTATAAGACTTCCTGTCTTTACCTTCAACTACAACAGATGGGATCTTTGATTTATCACGGGTTTCGATAACAACTTTCTCACGGTGTCCTGTTTGTTCATCAGATTCTTCGCGATAAGTAACACCATCTATAACATTATCAAACTTGACCGTACCATCAATTTCAGCAATGATTACATTGTTGAAAGGATCCCATGTACAGATAAGATCACCTTTAGAAACTTTTTGTCCATCTTTCACAGACAATGTAGCACCATAAGGAATATTATTGGTGATCAACAAACGGTCATTCTTGGTATCAACAATTCTTACTTCACCTGTCCGACCGATCACCACCTGCACTTTATCACCTTCATTATTTGTAGTAACTACAGAACGTACTCCATCAAACTGGATTGTACCATCAAATTTTGCTGTTAAAGTAGATTCGACAGCTGCAGAACCTGCAACACCACCCACGTGGAATGTACGTAAAGTCAGCTGCGTTCCTGGTTCACCGATAGATTGTGCAGCGATAATCCCAACTGCATCACCTTTCTGAGCTAAATAACCTGTTGCAAGGTTCTTACCATAACATTTTACACACGTACCTCTCTTAGCCTCACAAGTAAGAACAGAACGAATTTCAACTGATTCAATTCCTGCGTCTTCTATTTGTTTCGCTACACTTTCAGTTATTTCTTCACCTGCTTCTATAATCAATAAGTCTGTCTGCGGATCATAAACATCATGTACTGATGTACGACCTTCAATCCTGTCAGATAATGGTTCAATAATATCTTCATTATCCTTTAATGCAGATGTTGAAATACCACGTAAGGTTCCACAATCTTCTTCTGTAATTACAACATCCTGTGCCACGTCCACCAACCTACGGGTCAGGTAACCTGCATCCGCAGTTTTCAACGCAGTATCTGCAAGACCTTTACGTGCACCGTGTGTAGATATGAAGTAGTCCAATACATTCAAACCACCTTTAAAATTTGAGAGGATTGGGTTTTCAATGATTTCTGACCCTGTGCTCCCTGATTTCCTTGGCTTTGCCATCAATCCCCTCATACCAGCAAGCTGCTTTATCTGCTGCTTGGAACCACGCGCACCTGAATCCAACATCATGTAAACTGAATTAAATCCTTGTTTGTCGGTACTTAATTCACGTATAAGTGTTTCAGTAATTCTTGTGTCAACACGTGACCAAATATCTACGATCTGGTTGTAACGTTCGTTATTAGTGATCAGACCCATATTGTAGTTTTCCCATACTTCCTCAACTTCAGCTTTCGCATTCTCAAGAAGTTCATTTTTGATCTCTGGGATAATCAGGTCATTGATAGAGAAAGACAAACCACCTTTAAATGCCATTCTAAATCCAAGTTGCTTAATATCATCCAGGAATTTAGCTGTCTTAGGAACGTTTGTAATAGTGATAATATCACCAATGATTTCTCTCAGGTTCTTCTTAGTAAGGAGTGCATTAACAAAACCTACTTCCTTTGGAACGAACTGGTTGAATATAACACGACCAACAGTGGTATCTATTAACTTTCTGATTATTGTCCCGTCATTCTCACGAACATTACTCCTAACTTTTATCCAGGCATGCAGGTCTAGCT
>JBLNAY010000256.1:0-13536 GCA_050259715.1 Candidatus Dadabacteria bacterium | reverse complement strand
TAGTGTATCTCATACGTCACCCCTTCCTCAGCCAACTGTGTATTCGAGAATATTTCTTTTGCTTCAATAAGGAAAGCTTCAAGTGTACTGTATTTAGAACTAAAGTGGCCTATCAATAAATTTTTGACCATCGCCTTTGTTGCTATTTCAGCAGCCTGCTTTGTAGTAGAGTGAAAACGTTCCAATGCTTTTTCTCTCATGTTGTCCAGGTAAGTGGTTTCATGGTAAATCATGTCGGCTGCATATATATGCTGAATGATGCTCTCGTCATATTTTGTATCTGCACAGAATGCATATTTCTTACCTTTTTGCGGATCAGAAGTGACTTCCTCATTACGAATCACCTTTCCTTTCGTAGTGATATAATCAAGACCATTCTGTAAGGAGCTGTAAAAGCTTACAGGTATTTCCATGCGACGGATCTTATCTATCTGTAACTTTCTTTTACCTTCTTTCTCTTCGAAAACAAATCCATAACATTCGATGCGGTGATTGGTTCGAAAACAACTAATGCGTATTTTCTCATTATCTACCAGCACTCCCGGTTCTGTTAACGTATGAAAATGTAAAGGGTACGAGAGTGTGTTATCGGCAACCTTTAATTGCATTTCAATGATCTGTTGCAGCGGGGATGGTGCAAACACATGCAGTTCCTGCTGATGTGACAACAGGCTGAAAGTGTTGATCAAACCAACTAATCCAAAGTAATGATCACCGTGCAAATGAGAAATGAATATATGTGAGATCTTACCTCTGCGAACTTTGTATTTGATCATCTGTATCTGTGTGCCTTCACCACAATCCACCAGGTAATTCGTGCCATCATGAGACACAACCTGGCTTGTTGGATGCCGGTTAAAGGCGGGTACTGCAGAATTGTTACCTAAGATCGTTACTGATAACATGCTCTAAAATTACTTTCCAAAAGCAAACCTTATGCAAATTGTTGAAGAGTGCTTTCGATTTGCGGTAAATAACTCCTGCCAAACAGTAATAAGTGGATTAATAACGGATATAAATTGGTGATAGTCCACTGTTCACGGTAGTTAGATGGTAAAGGTGAATAGTAGTTATAAGATTCATAAAAACCGGAGCGGAAGCCACCAAATAAAGTGCTCATCGCAAGATCAACAGAAGGATGGCCAAAATAACTCGCAGGATCTATCAATACAGGATGAGAGTTTTCATCGCACATAAAATTGCCACTCCACAGATCACCATGGACCAATGCAGGCTTTGTAACCGGAAATAGGGATGGCAACAGGGTGTACAATGTTTCGAACTTTTTGTTTGCAGAGGAACTAATTAATCCTTTAGCCATGCATTGTTGCAGAACGGGTTGCAGCCTTTGATGAATAAAGAAATCAATCCAACTGCCATGAGGTTTATTCTGCTGCACAACGCTGCCCATGTAATTATCTTCCGATAACCCGTACACGGTGTTTGAACAGGCATGTAAAGCAGCCAACTGCTCGCCGAAATTCTTCCAGAAAGCTTCCGTTCTTTCTCCCTCTTTAATCCACTCCATGAGGAGAACCTGTTTCTCTCCTATACTCAGAACATCTACAACTTCAGGTACCCTTATTGTGTGTGAGTTTGCAATTAACACGAGACCTTTTCTTTCAGCTTCAAATAAGTGGGGAAATTTTGTAGCTGAATTGATCTTACAGAAAAACATTTCCCCATTAGTACTAACTCTGTATGTTTCATTGATACAGCCACCACCTACTGGAGAAAAATCCACCTTACCCTTAGAGGAAAATTTGGTTAAAACCGCTTGTTCAATATGTGATCTGACTAAAGCATTCATGCAAATTGCTTGTCTTACTCTCCGGGTGCTTCATCATCTTCACCCCCTAACAATTCTCTTTCGATCTCCTCCATCTGCACAATATCGTAAGCCTCACTTTCTGTTGGAGTGATATTCATCATCTCAAGCAGGCTCTTATTGTCAAGGAATTCTTCTACTTCCTTTTGGAGGCAACAGATAACAAAGGAAGCTTCGGATTCATAGAATTTCTGTTGCGTTCTGACAATGTGTTCAGCGGCTTCTTCATCGATTCTTTTAACACCCTCAAGGTTTAATACTATATTCTTTATAGTATCTTTAAGTAAGTCTAAGATCTGGCGGTCTAATTCTGCTGCCATAATAGCAGATAAATGATCAGATTTCACACGGATGACATGAAATCTCTCTTTGGTATCAGTTTTGACTTCCATAAAGTTGTAGTGAAAGACATAAAAAATTAAAGTCTTACCCTGCTCAAAAATATTTTTTATTATTGTATAAAGCATAAGGAAACTAAAATGGATAACAATTTTTCGTCACAAGTAAAAGAGATCATATCGTTCAGCAGGGAGGAAGCATTGCGCTTAGGGAATGATTTCATCGGGACGGAACATTTATTGCTGGGATTGATTCGTGAGGGTGATAATACAGCTGTTCGTATTTTGAAGAGCTTTAACGTTGACCTCTATGAATTACGCAAAGAAGTAGAATTAGCAGTAAAAGATAAAACCGGTAAAAACATAGCTAATATCAATAGCCTACCATTGACCAAACAAGCTGAAAAGGTGATCCGTGTAACCGTTCTGGAAGCTAAAGCATTGAAAAGTCCAACTGTGGAAACCGAACATTTAATGCTTTCAATCCTGAAGAACAAAGAAAACATTGCAACTCAAATCTTAAATCAATTTGACGTGGATTACGACATCTTTAGACAAGAACTAGGCATGGTAAAATCAAATGATGTTCGAGCTGAATACCAGGAGGAAAACGACGACGACTTCGATGACGAGAAAAAGTATTCACAATCGAAATCCAGGCAGGCAGGTGCAACCAAGAGTAAGACACCGGTGCTGGATAACTTCGGACGGGATATCACCAAATTAGCTGAAACAGGTGCCCTTGACCCAATCATCGGGCGTGAAAAAGAAATTGAAAGAGTTTCACAAATCTTATCCCGCCGTAAAAAGAATAACCCTATCCTGATTGGTGAACCCGGTGTAGGTAAAACAGCTATCGTTGAAGGCCTCGCGCTTCGTATTGTTCAACGTAAAGTATCCAGAGTACTGTTCGACAAGAGAGTAATATCCCTTGACCTGGCAGCTCTCGTTGCCGGTACAAAGTACCGTGGACAATTTGAAGAAAGAATGAAGGCAATCATGAATGAACTGGAAAAGAATCGTGATGTGATCCTGTTCATTGATGAAATACACACGATTGTAGGTGCAGGTGGAGCTTCCGGTTCGCTGGATGCATCCAACATCTTTAAGCCTGCATTGGCGAGGGGTGAACTTCAATGTATAGGTGCTTCCACTCTCGATGAATACAGGATGTACATTGAGAAAGATGGTGCTTTGGATCGTCGTTTCCAGAAAGTAATGATTGATCCGCCAAGTGTAGATGATACCATACAGATATTGAACAACATTAAGTCAAAATATGAGGATTATCACAATGTGAACTACGACCAGGAGGCAATAGATGCTTGTGTTAAGTTGAGTGACCGTTATATTACAGACCGTCTTCTACCGGATAAAGCTATTGACGTGATGGATGAAGTAGGTGCAAGAGTTCACTTAAAGAACATTAATGTACCTCAGAATATCCTGGATCTTGAAAAGAAGATAGAGGATATCAAAGTTGAAAAGAACAGGGTAGTAAAGAGCCAGAAGTTTGAAGAAGCAGCTGCTCTTCGTGATACAGAAAAGAGACTGGGTGAAGAACTGGATAAAGCAAAATCTCTATGGGAAGAAGAAAGCAAACATAAACGTTTCCCTATAGGTGAAGAAGAAATTGCTGAAGTGATCAGCATGATGACTGGTATTCCTGTTAAGAGAATGGTGCAGGCTGAAACGGAGAAACTTCGTAAGATGGCCGAGGATATGACAGGAATGGTGGTTGGGCAGAACGAGGCGATTCAGAAAGTCGTTAAGGCAATACAACGTAACAGGGTAGGATTGAAAGATCCAAAGAAGCCAATTGGTACATTCATCTTCTTAGGGCCTACCGGTGTAGGTAAGACAGAAATGGCCAGGGCTCTTTCCCGCTATATGTTCGACAGTGAAGATTCACTGATACGGATTGATATGAGTGAATACATGGAGAAATTCACTGTTTCAAGATTAATTGGTGCGCCTCCCGGATATGTCGGATACGAAGAAGGAGGTCAGCTTACTGAAAGAGTTCGCCGGAAGCCCTATAGTGTGATCCTGCTGGATGAAATTGAAAAGGCCCACCCTGATATTTACAACATCCTGTTGCAGGT
The DNA here is from genome assembly GCA_050259715.1 of Candidatus Dadabacteria bacterium. Lineage (GTDB taxonomy): Bacteria > Bacteroidota > Bacteroidia > Chitinophagales > Chitinophagaceae > Flavisolibacter. Next base: position 9,265 of record JBLNAY010000256.1, on the reverse strand, counting down.
GTTGGATGATGGACAACTGACGGATGGTCTTGGCAGAAAAGTAGACTTCAAGAATACTTTGATTATAATGACCTCAAACATTGGTGTACGTCAGCTTAAGGACTTTGGTGAAGGTGTTGGTTTTGCAACCTTATCACGTCAGCAAAGCACTGATGAGAACAACAAGGCTGTAATCGAGAAGGCATTGAAGCGTACTTTCTCTCCTGAGTTCCTTAATCGTATTGATGATGTTGTAATATTTAATTCTCTTAGTAAGGAAAATATCTTTGACATCATTGATATCCTTATGAAGGGTGTGATGAAGCGGTTAACCAACCTTGGTTTTTCACTGGAGCTTACCCCTGATGCAAAGAGCTTCATAGCTGATAAAGGTTATGATGTGCAATTTGGTGCAAGACCATTGCATAGGGCTATCCAGAAGTATTTGGAAGACCCATTGGCAGAAGAAATCCTCAACATGAATATTAAAGCAGGAGATCTTCTGGTAGCCGACCTGGATAAGGAAAATGGTAAACTTCAATTCTCTTTAAAGAAGTCAGTGCCTGAAGAGTCCAAAGCATAAGCTTTAAATATATAATCTCAACCCCATGCTGTAAAGCATGGGGTTTTTGTTTTCAGCGACACGGGCATACATTTTTATAAATAATGTTCAAAACAGTCCTATGAGTAAGGAGAAAGGAAATAAGGAACTGGATATCATTATTGAAACTCCAAAACATAGCCGTAACAAGTATGCCTATAACAAAAAGAAGCAGGGATATGAATTAAAAAAGATTTTACCCGCAGGAGCTGTATTCCCTTTCGACTTTGGGTTTGTTCCGGGGACAGTGGGAGGTGACGGAGACCCGGTGGACGTGCTGGTGATCATGGACGAACCTGCCTTTCCGGGCTGTTATGTGAAGGTCAGGATCATTGGAGCTCTTAAAGCGGAACAAAGAGTGAAGAATAAGATGAGGGAGAACAACAGGATTATTGCCGTGTCTACTTCGTCTCGAATGTATGAAGGACTTAATGAAATCAAAGATTTGGATGAAAATGTGAAGGAAGAGATTACTCATTTCTTTATCTCGTATAATGAAGTGGAGGGAAAGCAATTTAATCCAAAGGGTTGGGCTGACGCCGGAGAAGCAACTAAAATCATTAAGAAGTCCCAGGTCTGATTTCCTGCTTGTATTATTCTGTTTATCTTTTAACAACCGTAAATACAGGATCAGAAATTATCTTCGCCTAAGATGATCCGGAAGATAGATTGGTACATACTTAAGAAATTCTTTACCACTTTCATTTTTTGCATGCTGCTGTTTACAGTAATCGCTGTGGCAGTTGACAGTAGTGAAAAGGCTGATGCACTTGTGAGAACTGGTCTAAGCACTTACGAGATCATCCGGCAATACTACTTTGGTTTTGTTCCCTGGATATGGGGGTTATTATATCCACTTTTTGTTTTTATAGCAGTTATTTTCTTCACCAGTAAAATGGCAGTAAGGTCAGAGGTGATCGCGATCCTGGCTAGTGGCACAACTTATAACCGCTGGTTAAGACCTTATTTTATCGGGGGAATCATCTTCGCTATTGGGTTATGGTTTGCCAATCAATATGGCATTCCAAAAGCAAATGATATAAGAAGCAGCTTCCAAAGCAACTACATTGACAAAGGTGATCCTACAGCGAACATAAACCTCTCCGGCTGTTATAATTGTTTCTATAAGAAACTCGACTCCATAACTTATGTGGGAGTAAAATATTACGATACTGCTTCAAAGACTGCTCATCCTTTCTTTATGGAAAAGGTTAACGGCAATAAGATAACATATAATCTAAGAGCTGAAAGGATTCAATGGGATACTGCTAAACATAATTGGCAACTGACGAATGTAGTGGAAAGATATGTAGACAGCACAGGGGAACGAGTCAGGAATGTACCCTTGATGAATCTTAATCTGCCACTAAAGACAACAGAGCTAAGAAGGGATGATTACCTGAAAGATAAGCTCACATCGCCTGAGTTAAAAGAATTCATTCATACCGAAGAAATACGGGCAACTGAAGGTTTAAATCCTATGAAAGTGGAGTTGTACCGGCGAACAGCTACCCCTTTTACTGTACTGCTTTTGACAATGATAGGAGCTATTATAGCTGGTAGAAAGACAAGGGGTGGTAGCGGTCTTCACCTGGCAATTGGGATCATGATAGCTTCACTCTTTATTGTCTCAGACAGGTTTTCAACTGTATTTGCTACCAAAGGAAGCTTCCCACCTGTGTTGGCTGCATGGGTACCCAATCTCGTCTTTACTCTTGTATGTCTTTTCCTGTACTTTAGAGCACCCAAATGACGAAAGTCATTTGTCAACATTTTGTTACTCGTACGTCGTTTAATATCTTTACCCATCGTCTTGTAACATCTTTATCAACAACTTACAAATATCGAAAATGGGAATTATTAAGGAAAGGTTTAAAGAAAAAGCTGACGTGGTTGCTGCTGAAATAAAGGATATTTTAAAAGAGCATGGGAGTAAAAAGATAGGAGAAGTACAGCTTTCACAAATCTACCAGGGCATGAGAGGGATGACTGGCCTGGTTAGCGAAACATCATTATTGGATGCCCAGGAAGGTATACGCTTCAGGGGTTATTCCATCCCTGACTTACAGGAACGTCTTCCAAAAGCTGAAGGCGGATCAGAACCTTTACCTGAAGGTTTATTTTATTTAATGCTTGTGGGTGAATTGCCGACGGATGAACAAGTTCACTATGTTACCTCCACATGGCAACGCAGGAGCCATGTTCCTAACTATGTTTTTGATACAATTGAAGCTCTCCCCGTTACTGCTCACCCGATGACACAGTTTGTTGTAGCTATTATGGCACTGCAGACAGAAAGTCAATTTGCCAAGCAATATGCGGCGGGTCTGAATAAAAAGGATTATTGGAATATTGTCTTTGATGATGCTATGGATCTTATTGCCCGTTTACCTCGTGTAGCGGCTTATATATACCGTAGAAAGTACAAAAACGGTGATCACATTCAACCAAATGGATTATTGGATTGGGCCGGCAATTTTGCTCATATGCTGGGTTATGAAGCTGAAGGGTTCAAAGAATTGATGCGTCTTTATATGACCATCCATGCTGATCATGAAGGTGGTAATGTGTCAGCACATACTACTCACCTGGTGGGTTCTGCACTGAGTGATCCTTATTTGAGCTTTGCGGCCGGTATGAATGGACTGGCAGGTCCTCTGCATGGCTTGGCTAACCAGGAAGTGATCAAATGGATATTCGAGATGAGAGAAGAACTCAAAACAGATCTTCCATCAAAGGAGCAGATTACTGAATACGTTAAAAAGACTCTTAACTCCGGAAAAGTAGTTCCCGGTTATGGACATGCCGTTCTGCGTAAGACAGACCCACGATTCTCTGCCCAGATGGAGTTCGGAAAGAAACACATGCCTGATGATCCATTGGTTCAAACCGTTTGGAACATCTATGAAGCAGTACCACCGGTATTACAATCTCTTGGTAAAATAAAAAATCCATGGCCTAATGTAGATGCTCATAGTGGGGCACTGTTAGTACACTATGGTATGGTAGAATATGAATTTTATACAGTACTCTTTGGAGTAAGTCGTGCATTAGGAGTACTGGCCAGCTTAATATGGGACAGAGCTCTTGGTTTCCCTCTGGAACGTCCAAAATCTGTAACAACAGAATTAGTCAAGAAGTGGCTGAAGGGAGAAGATGAAATTTGGGGGGATTAACACCCCTCCCAAGTACTTAGATGCTAACATGTTTTTTGTATTGAGCATTTTCTAAATGAAAGTGCTCATTTGTTTTAGATACTCCACATCACTTAACTTGGGAATTCAAAACTAATCCGATACAAATAATTCAACTTATAAGTAAAGACAATTGACCTAAGTTCCCTCTACAGGGAGCAGGGCGACTAAAAGAAATTATCGAGCGACTTGAGGCTTATAGGCTTTTCCCAAATAGTAAGTTTAGCTCCATCCAGTTCAGTAGGCATGGTAGGTCTGAAAGCGCTTATCAGGTGAAATTGGACTTCTGGAAACTGTTGATATAACTCCGGCAGTTTGTCCCATCCCAGTCCATCAGGAAGATTATAGTCAATAAACAGGTAGTCCGGCCTCACCTCATTTAAACGGGAAACACCATCGGTGAGGGTATGTGCAATATAAACTTCATAGTTCTTACGCAAAAAATATGTCTTCATCAGGAGGCATAAATCCACTTCGTCATCTATAATTAAAACCTTTTTTCTTTGGGTCATGGTTCGTCTACGATTGCAATAATCCTTTAATTATCATACCAACATCAGCTTTAATGAGACTTGTCGTTAAAGGTAGGAGTTAATGTAGTTTTTTCTACACTCAGCAGTCAAATTACATGACATTCTGCTAAGGTAACAGTGGTATGATTATTTACTCCTATTTCTTAAATATTAGTCATTTTTAAACATAATCTGTATGAGTAACAAGACCAAAATAGTACTTGGACTAGTAGGAGCCACAGCTGTTGGTGTCGCTATTGGACTGCTTCTGGCACCAGAAAAAGGAACTGAAACCCGTAAAAAGATTGCTGATACTGCCGGAGAATGGGCTGACCAGCTTACTGACCTGTTTGCAAATGCAAAAGGTGAGCTCGAGAACCTGAGGAAGAAAAGTGAAAAAATAGCAGGTAAAGCAGGCAAGGCATATTCTAATGTAAAGGAAAGCTACAGCTAGTTTTGACGAGCAGGTCGCTAAGACCTGCTTCTTTTTTGTAATTTACAATATGGAAGATCTTAAAACCAAGGCCACCGTCTTTAAAGACCATGTAACTGAATATGTAAAAACATATACTGACCTGGCAAAAGCTAAAGCAACAAAAGGTGCTTCAAATGCAGCTGCAGGTATAGCTATAGGGGTCAGCCTGTTTTTCCTGGTTCTGTTCTTTATGATCTTTGCCTTTACAGCTGCAGCATGGTGGCTTGCAAGCGTATTAAATAGCCCTGCACTCGGTTTCCTGTGTGTAGCAGGTTTTTTCCTTTTACTGATCATCTTAATAGTTGTATTACGTAAGAAGGTAATTGTACCCATGATCCGTAACATTGTTGTAAGTAAGGTATATGAACAAAGCAATTAAAACCTACGAGGACCTCACCCAGGAAGAACAAAGGTTAAAGGGTCAATTAGAGTCTTACAAACTCCTGATCAAAGATGATATTACAGGACTTAAAGAAGCTTTAAATCCCATCAAAAGAGGTATAGGCGTGGCAAAGAGACTCTTTACAAGAGATAATAATGGACCTGTACTGAACTTTGGATTAAACTTCGGCCTTGATATGTTGCTTAGAAAGATCTTATTAGCCCGTGCAGGATGGATGGTAAAATTCCTGATTCCTTATATAGTTAAGAATTACGCGTCTCATATCATTGCTGAAGAGGACAGGGGTAAAATAGTAAATGCAGTAGCAAAACTCTTCGCTAAATTCAAGATCAAGAAACCACAACAAGCTGCTGAAGCTGTAGTAGCTAATAGTTGATGCGCATTGCTGATCTCTCTTTTTCCTTCTTTTTTAACCACCTGTATAAAAAACTTCCCGTTTTATCAGCAGATGAGAAAAAACTTCTATGCAAGCCTTCCATTATAAAGCTTAGAAAAATCGGTATAGTTTTTAACTATACAATGATGTATCTCAAAATTAAATTTTATGGGATTACAAGATCCGCCAAAAGAAGCCAAAAGAAATAAGGATAATATTTTTGAAGTGCAGCCTGATGTTACTCCCCGACGGGAAGGTGGAGATGATTCTTTAGCTGAATCTTCTCCTACTGATAGCAGGTCAGATGAAAAGGTGATTGTGAATGGAGAGCGTGACCAGGTATTGAATTCAGATCCCCGTTCTGGTTCTGAGAGAGAAAATGAATTATAAAAAAAGATTGACAGTATAGTATAAAACTCCTTCGCCTCCCGGCAGTGAGCTTACTTAGAGGTGGATGTGATGGAATGAATCGCCGGGAGGTTTTTAAATTTTTAGGTTTGTCATCTGAGGTTTAGGTTTAGAAGTGCCTGGTTATATCAGGCACTTTCTGTTTTGGAGTACTTACATTTTTTTTACCGATAGTTAGTTATGCTTCCTTCAAGTGCTATTTGGATATCTCTTTGAGAACTATTTGTGAATTTGCTTTTTAGTCCCCAGGTAATACGGTGTGGAATGCCTGAAGTGAACCAATCCCAAGGCCTCTGGATACTTATTACATATTTTTAGGGATAAAAAAAGGTGCAACTATCGTAAAATAGTTGCACCTGCTAAGTGTACAGATTTAACTTTAGTCTACTCTTCTGAATCCACCTGCTATAAGTGAAAGAACGAATAACACTAAGAAAATAAAGAATAGGATTTTCGCGATTGAAGCTGCACCGGCAGCGATACCACCAAAACCGAAAATTGCTGCTATAATAGCAACTACTAAAAAAATAACTGTCCAGCGTAACATAATTAATGTTTTATAGGTTAATAAATTTTTCATAGACTATAATCAAAGAACCGTACCATTTTTACACTACCGCTTTAAAAAGGCAAACTCATAAGACATATAGCTAGTTGCGGAATTTGTTCTACTATACCTCAGAATTGCTATATAGAAGCAGTTTTCTCGCGTTTAGTATCAAACAGAATTTATTTTTTACCTGGTCAATGGCGGTATACCGTAACCTAACTTTTCCAATGGACTTTTTATAGTGTTTGTATAGGGTTTGTATGGAGTTTGAACGGCTTTACAACGGCTTTACTCCATGCAAACTCCATGGCAACTATATGCAAAAGCCCTACATAACCGCAGGAAGAACTTTACTGACTTAAAGTACTCTGCCTACCAGTTTAGGAAACGTGTTCAGCCCCGGAATTAGCCTCCGGCAACCATATTAATAAATATTGGCACAAGATTTTATTTATATACACGACTGGAAAAATTATGTACCTACTTAACTATTTAATACCAGCATTATGGAAAAGATAAATGTGACAAACCGATCAACCTCATTCTTGTCTTACCCCGTTGCTGGTAAGCCTTCAATGCCTATAACAGGTAAAAAAAGCATGATCGAAAGAAGAAGTGCTGATCCGTCGTCAGCAGCTCCTAAAGGAGAACGTTACCCGATACCATCTTTTTTTGAGTATCGAATTAGAATAAAGGATTTTGATACGCTCTAGACAAATTCACCCTTAATCATAAAGCGCAATTTAGTGATTGCGCTTTTTTTATATCGATGATGAGTTTCGTGGAAAACCTTCCCCACGTAGAGGCTGCTTGTTTAAATCTACAGTTAACGGGTAAAACGCTCATGAGGTCCTTTTTTGCGGATAAAATGTTGATTTACAGATTAAAAAGAAGTAAATTTAAGGGTGTCAATTTTTTGGAGCTAAGGTTGTCTATTAATAAATGCGCCAAATTCAACTTACATGATTAATCAGCATTTAGCCCAAAAGCAACGGTTAAAGATTCTGCCCCAGCAGATCCAGTTGCTAAACTTCTTCCATCTGAATACACTCGAACTGGAACAGCGTATACAGCAAGAGATTGAGGACAATCCATTGTTGGAAGATCAGAAGAATGAATTTGAACCTTTAGTCGAGAAGTTTAATAAGGAATCTGTACAGGATTACCAGGACTGGGAAGAGTATGGCTATGATGATATACCGGATTATAAAACTGAATATGGCGGTTACCTTCATAATGATAAACTTCCGGAACGCCCTATTACCAATAGTTTCGACTACAGGAAATCCCTAAAAGATCAATATAAGCTCACAACCGAAGATGCCAGGGAAATAGAACTGGCAGAGTTTATAATTGATTCTTTAAACGATAGCGGGCTCATGGAATTGAGTGTGACTAATCTTGCTGAAGATTATTCATTTAAACAAAACAAGTGGATTGAGCCGGAAGAAATCTTTGACGTACTGAAGAAAGTTCAACAACTTGAGCCTGTTGGGATAGGCGCTACCAGTATTAAAGAGTGTCTTTTGATCCAACTGGAACGAATGAATACAAAAAGACCTGATGTAAAGATCGCTATCAGGTTATTGCATGATCATTTTAATGATCTTCACAATCGCAACATGGACAAGATCAAACATCATCTGAACATTGATGATGAAGAACTGAAGATCGTGTTACGGTTGATTGCAGCATTAAAAATGAGACCCGTTTGTGAATTGCAGGAAGGTGTTAGTTCTAATCAGAACATCCTCCCTGACTTTCTTGTAACCCGTACAGCCGATACAATTGAAGTGCAGTTGTACCGCCATCGTTCCGAAAGTCTTTCTATAAATTCTGCATGGAAAGAAATGGCTGAAAATAACGCTAAGGTTACTACCGATAAATCAGCCGTACAATATATTAAGAACAAGCTCCAGTCTGCACAATGGTTTATTCATGCTGTTCAGCAAAGGGAATCTACCATGCTGAAGATCATGAGGTCAATTGTGCAATTGCAGTTTGATTATTTTATGACAGGTGACATCAACCAGTTGAAGCCGATGATCCTGAAGAATATTGCAGAAATGGTTGGGGTAGATATTTCAACAGTTTCACGTATTACCTGTAACAAATATGCTGAAACGCCTTTTGGATTATTATTGCTGAAAGATCTTTTTACTGAGGGGATTGCCAACCAGAAAGGCCAGGTGATCAGTAATAAGGTAATTCAGTCAGCTATTGAAGAAGTAATTGAAGGAGAAGATAAACACAACCCATATACCGATCAGCAACTTGTAAAAATTCTTTCTCAAAAAGGTTTTTCAGTTGCGCGACGTACCGTAGCCAAATACCGGGAACAACTGCAAATACCTGTTTCTCATGTACGGGGCTTATGGGCATAAAAATTTAATTTCGAACCATAAATAACATTTAACCAGATGCAAACCATTTTGATTATCGATGATGATCGTGACATGTGCCTTTTATTAAAAAGGTTTTTAACCAGACATAACTATGAAGTATTAGAAGCTTACAGTGGAAAGAAAGCCTTAGAATTACTTGAATCAACAGAGCCATCGCTTGTAATGTGTGACTTTCGCCTTGAGGATATGGAAGGAAATGTATTGCTCGGGAAAATAAAAGAAAGATACCCTCATTTACCTGTTATCATAATTACTGGCTATAGTGACATTAAGATAGCTGTAGAGGTGATGAAGATGGGAGCTTATGATTATATAACAAAACCTTTGTTTCCAGATGAAATTTTGGTAACAATAAAGAAGGC
>JBLNAY010000255.1:0-4505 GCA_050259715.1 Candidatus Dadabacteria bacterium | reverse complement strand
GATGATTCTCTTTGTAGTCTAAAACCAAAACAGAATGAGCAACTTCATTTCATTAGACAAGGCAAAAAAAATGCACGCTACTTATAAGCAAATGAAAGGGATCATTTTAAAACCCGACCACCAGCATGCATTGCCCTTATCAGAAACCTTCGACCGCTCACAGTTTGACGCGGTGCTTGCCAATAGTGAGTGTAAAAGCATCAGGATTTATTATGGAATGAACGATGATCATATTTTGCATTCTATAATTGTAGGTGTGAATGCCAACGGAGATGATATTTATACCCTGCCAACAGCAATAAACTCTAATATCACACCAACGAATACAGCTACTTCTACTTCCGGTTCAACCACCACAACAAGTGACAACAGTGGCATTATTGAAGATGGGACAACCTGCCCACCGGCGTGTCCAACTACAGGCTTATAAATTTAGTTCATGACTGCTACAGTTGGAATTATCTTAGATTTCGCGATATACATTTCAGGCATAATTGCCCTGGTGCGCTTCAAATCTATTAATCCCGCTTTTTACCCCTTTATTTACTGCACCTGGATCGGATGTTTGAATGAAACACTCAGCACAATCCTAATTTATAATGGATATCACTCGTTGCTCAACAGTAATATCTATGTACTAATAGAAGCGATTTTGTTCCTCCAGTTCTTTAATAAACTGGGCACTATATCACGCAGCATGTTCCAATGGCTCCTGGTTTCGGTGGTGCTCGTATGGATAAGTGAAAACTTTATCCTGGGAAGCATCACCCGCAATAGCACTTACTTCCGTATCTACTATTCCTGGGTTCTGGTTCTTGCCAGCATACATACGATCAACGACCTTATTACCTCGGGAACAAGGAAGCTGGAAACCAATTCCACCTTCCTTATCTGCATCGGCTTTGTTATTTATTACACATACAAGATATTGGTACAGGCTTTTGTCATTTATGCAGTGATGCAGAGCCAGTCTTTTCTAATGAGTATTTATGTAATAATGTTTTATATTAATTTCGGTACCAACCTGCTATATGCTGTTGCTGTATTATGGATGCCCAGGAAGCTAGGATTTTCAATGCGATATTAATTGCCTGTGTTATCATTGGCATTATCATCATTTACTTTATTGTAAGTATGATCAGGCAGCATAGAAGGGTGGTGAGGTTGCAACGGGAAAGAGCGACCGCGGAGATTTCAGCTCTTGAAAAAGACCGCTCACGCATTGCAGCCGATCTCCATGATGACCTCTCTCCAATACTATCCGCCGTTAAGATGCGAATCAACAGTTTTGAACTTGCTGAAGAAGATGATCTTGAGCAATTGGAAAAAACTAATAACGCTATAGATGAAGTGTTGCAAAAGATGAGGCAAATTTCTTTCGATCTAATGCCCGATGCATTGATAAGAAAGGGTATTGTAGAAGCCCTGACGCAATACCTTAACACAGTAAGAGAATCGAGCGGGTTGATAATAGATTTCACCGCCCCTGAGAAAGTGAATATTGACGAACAAAAAACCATCAACCTCTACCGGGTAACCAAGGAGATCGTACACAACACCATCAAGCATGCACAGGCTAATTGCCTGGTTATACAGATGATACAGGATAAGAATAAATTATCTTTATCTTTTACCGATAATGGGCGTGGATTTGAAATCGGGAAAATAAAAAAGGAAAGTTCCGGTTTCGGATTACGCTCCATTGTGAACCGTACTGAATTGATGGGGGGCGAAATCTTTATTGATTCAACCTTAGGTAAGGGTACTAACTATAACATTGAAATTCCGATTTAATGCCGACAATTAATCTATTAATAGCTGATGATCACGAGATCTTTCTTGATGGCATGCATGTATTGCTGAAGAAGGTGCCGGATATAGAAATTGTTGGTGAAGCAAACAATGGTCAGCAGCTGGTGAGACTTGCTAAGGAACTCAAACCGGATGTAGTGATCACTGATATTAAGATGCCGGTGATGGATGGAATTGAAGCCACGAAGCTCCTTACACAGGAAATGCCGGAGATCGGGATTATTGCTCTATCGATGTATGAAGAAGAAAACCTTATTGTGGAAATGCTGGAGGCAGGCGCCAAAGGTTATTTATTAAAGAATGCACACAAGACCGAGATACTCCAGGCAATACAAGCCGTATATAAAGGACAAACCTATTATTGCAACCGCACCAGCACCAGCCTGGTGAAGTTGCTGGTGAATAGCAGTTTTAATCCACATCGTAAGGAAGACAAGCAAAAGCTATCCGATAGGGAGATTGATGTGATTCGCCTGATCTGCAAAGAAATGGCCAACAAGGAAATAGCCGCTGAATTAAACCTTAGCGTACGCACGGTGGAAGGCTATCGTGAGAAGATAGAAGAAAAGATCAATGCTAAGAATGCCGCCGGCATAGTTGTCTATGCCATTAAAAACGGCATTTACAAAATATAATGTTGTCCCAGGATTATTCCATCGGGTCCAGGCTTACAAGGAAGGTATCACCGATATAAATATTCACTTTGGTGTATTTCCTATCGAGCCGGACGGATTCAGAGTACCTTATTTCTGTGATCACCCCGGAGTCCCACAGGTAGGAAGGCCTGATCTCGAGGTCAAGCTGACTCACATCATGTGGCTGGGCCAATTTCCTTACAAGGGCCGGCCTGATTCTTTTTTCGTTCCAATAGATCTCTCCGAATACGTATAGGGTTGCTTTATGATCATTTTCATGATCCTCTTCTATCCAGCTTTCCCATTGATCGATTAGAAAATAGTCAGGTGTGGATTCGATTGTTGTCATGAGGCAAACTAAAAGCAAACACAACCACCCAACAAGGTAACTTGTACGGAAGAAGACAGGTAGAAATACGGTATGGAAAATGGACCAATAACAATATAGGTCTACACCGAAGACAGGCTTGTCCGTTGAAGATTGTGACTATATTAAGATTATCCTCTTTTATTTTGGATTTCTAACCATCCCTGATGAGAAAAGTACTACTGCTTTTAATGCTTGCGTTCTTCTGCAACCAGCTCTTTGCACAATCAAACAATAATAAAATAAAGGTATTCCTCGACTGTTCGTGGATGTGCGATTTTGATTATGTCCGTAACGAAATGAAGATGGTTGATTTTGTAAGAGACCGCTTCGATGCTGATGTACATGTGCTGGTGAACTCACAACACAGTTCTTCCGGTGGTACACAACCTACATTAATATTTATAGGACAAAAGAATTTTAGTAACCAGCAGGATACCTTGTCTTATTTCAATGATCCCACAACCACCCAGGATGACCAGCGCAAGAAAATGGTGAAATATTTAAAGTTTGGTCTTGTGCGTTACTTATCTAAAACAAGTGTGGCTGATCAACTGGAGATTAATTATTCGGCACCATCTGCTAATGGGAAAACGGAGACTCCTGTAAATGACAAATGGAATAACTGGGTGTACCAGTTGGGCACTAATGGGAATATCAATGGATCACAGAACTACAAGCAACATTCTGTTTACGGTTATTTTTCTGCTGATAAAGAAACAGAAAAGTGGAAGATCAACCTGAATGCCTCCGCCAACAGGGAGGTTCAAACTTTCATACAGGATAGTGTAGAATCAAAATTTGTTCGAAAACAGTATTCTGCTTATTCAAACGTTGCCAGGGCAATTGATCAACATTGGTCGTATGGATTATCTGCTGATTTTAAAAATTCTCTCTTTTCAAATATCAGGTCCGGAATCAGTTTCAAACCTAAAATAGAATATAGTTTACTGCCCTACTCACGCTATAATACAGAACGAATTGTAGTGGACTATGAAATAGGCCCTGTTTACAATAACTACTATGATTCTACCATTTTTCTGAAGACACATGAAGTATTGATGCAGCAGGGAGCTTCCCTTATATCATCCTTTACCAAACCCTGGGGAACCCTTAACCTTGGCATGTTTTTCAATGCCTATTTTGATGATTTCTCAAAGAATCAATTGCAGTTTATTGGAGCTGTTACCTGGAAGATCTTTAAAGGATTCAACTTCGGAATATATGGAAACTACGGACTGATCCACGACCAGATTGGCCTGAGAAAAGGCAGTTTTACCCGTGATGAACTGCTTGTTAAAAACAGGGAATTAAAATCCAGCTTCGAATACAACCTTGGTATGGGCATCAGCTACCGCTTTGGTTCGATTATGAATAACATCGTGAACCCGAGATTTAAAGGGCTGAGTTATAGTATCAGCTTTTAAATAAGTGATGAGTGTGAATAGTCAGTAGTGAATAGTGAATGGCGTCACTTAAAGGCATAAAAAAAGCACCAGATTTTTGTTGTTCATGCAAACCGAGGTTTACACTTACTTACTAACCCGATGCTCTTTGATTGATCCTGCAGTTTTCTTTCGAATTCTGCGCTTTCAATTGTATATCAAAGAAAGACTTTTAAAATATCAGATGCAAGTTTACTTGTTCACGTCTTTTCCATACAGTTATGCACACCCTAAAATTGGCATTGT
>JBLNAY010000254.1:0-13776 GCA_050259715.1 Candidatus Dadabacteria bacterium | reverse complement strand
TCATCCTGCTCCAGCAGGCGGGCAAAACGGTATTCACTAAAGCATCCCGTATCCATGACCTCAGGTATGTGTTCCTGCTGCATCCAGCGCAACCATGAATCAGCTACTGAAGCATTAATTTTAGTCGTTACATTGTATATAATCATTACGGTACTATAAAGATTCTATCTCAATTTCTGCAAACACGGGGCAATGATCACTATGTTTCACATCCGGAAAAATTTCAGCTGACCTAAGGTAAGGTTTGAGTTTATCAGTTGCACTTATGTAGTCTATGCGCCAGCCCTTGTTTTGTAACCGGATAGAAGGAAATCGCTGTGTCCACCAGGTGTAGCGTTGACCCTCAGAATGAAAATGACGGAATACATCTATCCACCCATTGCTGTAAAACTTATCCATCCAGGCTCTTTCTCCAGGAAGGAAGCCTGTTCTGTTTTTATTACCTACCGGATCATGTATATCAATTTCTTTATGTGCAATATTGTAATCACCACATACTATTATATAAGGATATTTTTTTCTTAGCTTTTGTAAATAGGTAAAGAATTCATCTAACCACTTGTACTTATAGGTTTGTCTTTCATCCCCGGAAGTGCCTGAAGGAAAATAGGCATTGATTAATTTAACTTTACCAAAGTCAAGTTGCAAGACCCTGCCTTCATCATCACTCATCTGGTGACCTGTGCCACACTGTACATGATCCGGTTTTACTTTGGTGAATACCGTTACACCGCTATACCCCTTTTTTTGAGCACAGAACCAATGATCATAATAACCAAGGTCATTGAATATTTTGGAATCGATATCCGATGCCTGTGCCTTATTTTCCTGTATGCAAATGACGTCAGCAGGATGGGTTTGAAGCCAATCTATAAATCCCTTTTTCATAGCTGCCCGTATCCCGTTTACATTATAACTGATGATTTTCACATCACAAATTTAATGGCCTTTGATTTGAGAGACTTAAACCAATTATAAGAATACACGACCGGAATACATTAGCTTTTTATGAAAAGGATTTATAACCTTTATATTTTTACCTATGCCCAGCATTAGCCCGATAATCCCTCCTAAAGAACATGTGTACCTTGATGGACCTAAGAAACGAGGATTTGAGTTGCATTTTACATGGAAAGTCTTAATACAATTTTTAAGAGGCTTTCGAACCCTGCACTTTATTGGTCCCTGTATCACAGTGTTTGGTTCAGCACGTTTCAAAGAAGATAATGAATATTATGCTTGCGCACGTGAGTTTGGGAAGAGAATAGCGCAGTTAGGTTTTACAACCATAACAGGCGGAGGCCCCGGCATTATGGAAGCTGCAAACAGGGGGGCCTTTGAACATGGAGGAAGATCTGTAGGATGTAACATCCAGCTTCCATTTGAGCAGGTGTTGAATAAGTATGTAGATACGTGTATAACATTCGAATACTTCTTTATCAGGAAGACACTGCTGATAAAATATTCATATGCATTTATCATTATGCCCGGCGGATTTGGGACAATGGACGAATTTTTCGAAACCCTTACACTAATTCAGACAAAAACAATTACCGGCTTTCCCATTATTATGTTCGGTAAGAGTTATTATAAGGAACTCTGGGAAGCAATGCAGGATATGGCAGTAAAGGGTACGATAGCCAAAGAAGATTTGAAACTGGTACTGCTCACAGATGATGTAGATGATGCTATGGATCATATCGTGAAATATATAAAATCTAACTACAAGATCATGCCTCGTAAACGCTTCTGGTGGTTATTTGAAAAGACCTAAATAGGTAATGCAGTAATCGCGAAAGAAACAAATTGCATAACTACAAATCGCAATTAATATATGGCCATAAATACCGTGGTATTTGATTTAGGGGGAGTATTGATAGATTGGAATCCTTCTTATGTTTTTGATCAGATGTTTAATAGTGAAGAACAAAAAAGGCATTTTTTTGAAAACATATGTACTTCTGAATGGAATGAAAAGCAAGATGCCGGTCGTCCTTTAAAGGAAGCAACAGAAGAATTGGTGGAAAAACATCCCGAATGGAAGCAGTATATAGAAGCATATTATGGAAGGTGGGAAGAAATGCTTGGAGGACCCATTCACCAAACGGTAGATATTCTAAGGGAATTGAAACAAAAAGGGAATCAAACGCTATATGCTCTGACCAACTGGAGTGCTGAATTATTCCCTATTGCTTTGGAGAGATATGAATTTCTCCATTGGTTTGATGGCAGGTTAGTCAGTGGTGAAGAAATGACCCGTAAACCTTTCCCTGAATTCTATCAACTATTGATTGACAGATTTCAATTATTACCCCGTCAATCTATTTTTATTGATGATAACCTAAAGAACGTTACAGCTGCTGAACAAATTGGTTTTAAGGTAGTACACTTTAAGTCACCCGGGCAACTAAGATCAGAATTGCAGGACTATAAGTTACTGTAACAATCATACAGGCGCATCAGTGAAATCTCGACATTTGCATAATGAAATTTAAAAGATGAAATTTAGAAACTTTAAGATGGTTGACTACGTGGTCTATGGTCGTGGAAGTTTCAACCAGCTGGATGAAATTCTTGTACCCCATAGAAAAGCTGATCTCCCCATTATATTCCTGATTGATCATTTTTTTGTAGGGAAGGAATTACCTAACCGGATTCCCTTAAGGGGAAAAGATAAAATCGTATTTGCCGATGTTACGTATGAACCAAAGACCAGTTATGTTGATTCACTTACCAGTGAGTTGAAAGAGGAATTTGGTAATGTAAGTGGGATAATTGGTATAGGCGGTGGTTCCACAATGGATCTCGCAAAAGCCGTTTCATTGATGATGACGAACCCCGGTTCTTCGGCAGAATACCAGGGATGGGACCTGGTGAAAAACCCGGGAGTTTACAAGGCTGGTATTCCTACACTCAGTGGAACCGGTGCTGAAGTTAGCCGCACAACAGTATTGACAGGACCTACGAGGAAACTGGGAATGAATTCTGATTATACTCCTTTCAATCAAATAGTATTGGACCCGGAACTTACCGCAAATGCACCGGTGAACCAGCGCTTTTATACTGGGATGGATTGCTACATACACTGTATAGAAAGTTTAACAGGTACTTACCTGAATGAGTTTAGTAAATCTTATGGTGAGAAAGCCTTAGAATTATGCAGATATATTTTTGTTGAGAAGGATCATTGGGATGAGGAAAGTGATGATAAGTTAATGATGGCTTCTTATGCAGGTGGGATGAGCATTGCTTATTCGCAGGTTGGAGTGGCGCATGCTGTTAGTTATGGATTGAGTTATTTACTTGGCACTAAACATGGTATAGGTAATTGCATCGTCATGAATCACCTTGAGGAATACTATCCTGAAGGAGTTGCCGAATTTCACCGCATGGTTGAACGAAATGGTGCAGAAATTCCAAAAGGAATCTGCAAAGGCTTGTCTGATGAACAGTTCGATATAATGATCAATGTTTCTCTTGGCATGAAACCGTTATGGGAAAATGCACTTGGAAAAGATTGGGAGAAAATCATGACAAGGGAAAAGTTGAGAGGTTTGTATGAAAAGCTTTAATTTCTCATAGGTAGTTAAGAAAATGGTGAATCCTCAGAAGTATATTAAATCATTGGTGCCTACATCCTTATTTGGGCCAAAACGTACCAAGCAAATTCTTAGTATAAATCCTACTATAGCTCCGTTACGTGAAGATGCTTCAGCGGTTAAGATCTGTATCTATGATTACAACCAGGATTTCATAAATGAACTCGAGGTTAAATCGGTTGAGGAAACCTTCGCCTGTAAAGCAAATGGGAATGTTACCTGGATCAATATAGATGGTCTGAAAAAGGAAGATGTTGAGAAAATGAGCGATCATTTCGGTATACATCCTCTGCTGGCTGAAGATATACTCAGTATGGGTCAGCGACCAAAAATGGATGAATTGAATGGTATTCTTTTCTGCCTGTTAAACATGCTCTATTTTAACGAGGAATGCCAGGCGGTTGAGCAGGAACAAATAAGTATTGTATTGGGTAAAGACTTTGTGATCACTTTCCAGGAAGACCCTCAAAAGGATGTATTCAATCCAATACGCGAGAAGCTGAAATTTTCTAACAGTAAGCTACGCCAAAGAGATGCCGACTACCTCCTTTATTCTATGCTCGACCTGATAGTGGATAACTACTTTGTAGTAATGGAAAAGCTGGGTGAATATATCGAAGTGGTGGAAGAACAGGTGGTGAAGAATAGCAAGGAATCCTGCCTGCCAAGGATTAATCATTTGAGAAAAGAACTGATTGTTCTGAAAAGGAATATAGGCCCGGTACGGGATCTTGTTAGTTCCATAGCAAGGAGCGATAGTGACTTACTGGATCCCCAAACCTTGAAGTACTTTAAAGACATACAAGATCACATTACGCAAGCCAATGATCTAAATGAAAACTACAGGGATGTGATGATCAGTATGCAGGATCTTTACATCAATAATGTTAACCTGCGGATGAATGAAGTGATGAAAGTGATTGCAATGGTTACCTGCCTGCTGGCTCCTGCTACTGTGATAGGAGGGATATTCGGGATGAACTTTGACAGTCACGTCAACTTTTTTCATCAGCCATGGGGGTTCTATACAGCGGTATCGCTTATGTTGCTTATTCCTATCTGGATGTTATGGGTGTTTAAACAGAAAGGCTGGTTTTAATTATTTTCTTTTGTATATGGGAACCGTGCTGCAAGGTTCTCCATACATTATGCTTTTTGCTACAGGCAACAAAAGCTTTGTGATTTCTGCATAAGCAAAGTCTCCAACAGCAAGATCGCCACAGCCTTTAATAACTACCCGCTGATCGGTATATTCTGAGATGGGAAGATTATTCAGATTCTTTAGCATTAAGTGCTTAATCATTTCTTCTGTAGTGCCTACCAATATATCTTTAGCAACAGGTTGAAGGTAGCTGGCAACTAACATATAAGCCCACGAAGGAATGATGGCATCCGCCGAACAACTGATGGTAACAAAATTATCCTTGTAAACAGACCAGTCGAGGTTTTTTAGTGCTTCCCTGAAATCTTTTTCTTTCAGGATCAAACCCATAAACAAGTGATCCTTCAGATCGAAGGTGGCAATATCCTGTTTGGGATAATAATCTTCAAGATCCAGAGAAACCAGGCCACTGGCGGAGACTTTATTTACAAGGGTTTCGTCCATGATGCAAAACTACATTTGAAACTACCTAAATAGCTGTGAAAGTTTATATAGCCAAGGCCATATTCCGGTTTACTATCTGGTATGTATGGGCTGTGAATGAAGCCTGCACTGGGTTTGAACGGCTTTAGCAGCCTATAAAGCCGTTATAAAGCCGTTCTAACTCCATACAAACCCTATGCAAACCCTATGGGAACTCTATAGTAACGTTACAGACCTTATATGGTGGATCCCTGATTTAATAATAAAAAAAATCACAAAAAACTTCTTTATGTTGCTAAACAGATTAGCTTTACAGTCTGAATAACTTTTTAACTAACGGCTGGTATAAAGCTCTATTTTTAAGCCACTATTCTACACATATATTCAATTAATAAAAGATGTCAAACGCTGAAAAATTAAAAGCACTTAAGCTTACTATGGATAAGATCGATAAGGACTTTGGTAAGGGAAGTGTAATGATGATGAACGAACGCTCACAGGAACCAATGGAAGTTGTATCTACCGGCTCTATAGGCCTGGATGTGGCCTTAGGTGTGGGGGGGTTGCCAAGGGGAAGAGTTGTTGAGATTTATGGGCCTGAAAGCTCCGGTAAAACAACGGTGGCTACCCATGTAATTGCAGAAGCTCAGAAAAAAGGTGGCATGTGTGCGATCATAGATGCGGAACATGCCTTTGACAGTGCCTATGCTCAAAAGCTGGGTGTTGATATAGATAATCTCCTCATTTCTCAACCGGATTATGGAGAACAGGCTCTTGAAATTGCCGACAGGTTAATCTTATCAGGAGCATTGGATGTTGTGGTAATTGACTCTGTTGCCGCCCTTGTACCCAAAGGAGAATTGGAAGGTGAGATGGGTGACAGCAAGATGGGATTGCAGGCACGCCTGATGTCACAGGCATTAAGGAAGCTTACTGCTACGATTTCCAAAACAAACACGATCTGTATTTTCATCAACCAGTTAAGGGAAAAGATAGGGGTAATGTTCGGTAACCCTGAGACTACCACAGGAGGTAATGCACTTAAATTCTATGCATCTGTACGATTGGATATTCGCCGTATGAGCCAGATAAAGGATGGGGATGAAGCCGTGGGTAATCGTGTGAAAGTAAAAGTGGTTAAGAATAAAGTCGCTCCTCCTTTCCGCAATGCCGAATTTGACATTGTCTTCGGGGAAGGGATATCTAAAATGGGTGAAATCATCGATATGGGAGTGGAAATGGGAATTATTCAAAAAAGCGGGAGTTGGTTCAGTTATGACAGCAATAAGCTGGGGCAGGGACGGGAAGCTGTGAAACAGCTGTTGCATGATAACCCGGAACTGATGAACGAGTTAGAAACTAAGATCAGGACCAAGATAACAGATCTGCAAACTGCGTAAATAGAAATCCCGCCCAAAAGGCGGGATTTTTGTTATTATAATATCATAATCAATCTGTTTACTCTTAGTTATCGTTTAACACCAAAACTCTATAACTAAAGTAAATTTGTATGGATGCCATTTGAATTACATGCTCCTTATCAGCCAGCGGGCGATCAGCCTTCGGCAATAAAGGAGTTAACAGAAGGAGTATTAAGGGGAGAAAACCACCAGGTGCTACTGGGAGTTACGGGCTCCGGAAAGACCTTTACTGTTGCTAATGTGATTCAAAATGTACAAAGACCTACCCTCGTGTTGACACATAATAAGACACTGGTAGCGCAACTTTATGGCGAGTTCCATCAATTCTTCCCTAATAATGCAGTAGAGTACTTCGTCTCCTACTATGATTATTACCAGCCGGAAGCCTATATGCCGGTTACAGATACATACATTGAAAAGGATCTGAATATTAATGAAGAGCTGGATAAACTGCGTTTGAGGGCAACCACAAGTTTGTTATCGGGTAGAAGGGATATCATTGTTGTGGCAAGCGTAAGTTGTATATACGGTATTGGAAATCCTGCTGATTTTGAGAGTGGCATTATCCGCATCTCCAAAGGAGAACAGGTATCAAGACAGGGCTTTCTACATTCATTAGTCAACTCTCTTTATAGCAGGACGACATTGGAATTTACAAGGGGTACATTCCGTGTGAAGGGAGATACCGTTGATATTAATCTCCCTTATGGTGATTACGGATATCGTATCTCATTCTTTGGAGATGAGATAGACGAAATTGAAAGTATTGAAAAGGACACCGGTAAAAGGATAGGAAAATTATCTGATGCTGCAATCTTTCCAGCCAACCTTTATATCGCTCCAAAGGATATGATCCAGAGTGTGATGTACGAGATACAGGATGAAATGCAGGCCCAGGTAGATTATTTTAAAAGTACCGGTAAGTATATAGAAGCCCAACGTCTCAAAGAAAGAGTAGAATATGACCTCGAGATGATCCGTGAACTTGGATTCTGTAATGGCATTGAGAACTACTCCCGTTTCTTTGACAGGCGACAACCCGGCACCCGTCCTTTCTGCCTGTTAGATTATTTTCCAAAGGACTTTTTGTGTGTTATAGATGAGAGCCACCAAACGGTTCCCCAGGTAAGCGGTATGTATGGAGGTGACCGCAGCCGGAAGATCACTCTTGTGGATTATGGCTTCAGGTTGCCGTCGGCACTTGATAACCGGCCCCTGAACTTCAATGAATTTGAATCTCTTCTGAACCAGGCTATATATGTAAGTGCTACTCCTGGTGATTATGAACTGGAGCAGACAGGTGGCGTAGTAGTTGAACAAGTGGTTCGGCCAACAGGCCTGTTGGAGCCCCCGATTGATGTCAGGCCAAGCATTAACCAGATAGATGATCTCCTGGATGAAATTGACAAAAGGGTTAAAAAAGGTGACCGTGTGCTGGTGACTACGCTAACCAAAAGAATGGCCGAGGAAATGGACAAGTACCTCAAAAGAATTGATATCAATTCAAAATACATTCACAGTGATGTAGATACACTGGAACGTATTGAGATTCTTAGGGACTTGAGATTAGGAAAGATAGACGTTCTGGTAGGTGTGAACCTGTTAAGGGAAGGATTGGATTTACCTGAAGTTTCTTTGGTAGCCATCCTTGACGCAGATAAAGAAGGATTCCTCAGGAATGAACGTTCACTAACGCAGACAGCAGGCAGGGCAGCCCGGAATGTAGAAGGCCTTGTTATCTTCTATGCGGATTCAATGACGGAGAGTATGCAACGGACGATAGATGAAACAAACCGCAGGCGTGAGAAACAGGTTGCCTATAACATAGCAAATAATATAGTGCCTAAGACTATCTCGAAATCGAAAGATCAGATTTTCGCCCAAACATCTGTACTTGATATTAAAGGATATGACCCTGATTCTCCATATGCAGTAGATGAAATAGTGACAAGAGCTGCAGAGGATTCATCGGAGTATACGACAATTCCACAGCTGGAAAAAGCTATCAGCAGGACAAAAAAGGAGATGGAGAAAGCCGCACGTGATATGGACTTCATGGAAGCAGCCCGTTTGAGGGATGAGATGTTTGCTATGCAGAAGAAGCTCCAAGGAATGAAGGTTTAAATCCGGAATGAAATACCCGCCCGGTACTTTGGGGTTTTACATTTCTTAATGCTTTACACGCCCTTCAAATAATTACCTTCGCCTGATGGACAAACGTCTTTTTTTATTGGATGCCTATGCCCTTATTTTCAGGGCTTATTATGCTTTGATTAGGAATCCACGAATTACTTCTAAGGGGAAGAACACAAACGCTCAATTCGGCTTTACTAATACTTTGGTTGAACTGATTAATAACCAGAGACCCACACATATGGCGGTATGTTTTGATACCGCAGCTCCTACGGAACGACACACCGATTTTGTTGAATATAAAGCTCACCGGCAGGAAACACCGGAGGACATTTCAACGGCTATTCCGGATATTAAAAGAATACTGAGAGGATTTAATATTCCTATAATTGAGAGTGATGGTTACGAGGCGGATGACGTGATCGGGACGCTGAGTAAACAAGCAGAAGGACTCGGTTACGAGGTCTATATGGTTACACCTGATAAGGATTATGGACAGCTGGTAAGTGAAAAGGTGAAAATCTATAAGCCAGGTTACCAGGGAGGAGATGTGGAGATCATGGGTCCTAAAGAAGTTTGTGATAAATGGTGTATCCAATCTGTTGACCAGGTAATTGATATTCTTGGCTTGATGGGTGATGCTGTAGATAATATTCCAGGTATCAGTGGTATTGGTCAAAAGACCGCCTGTAAATTGATCACAGAATATGGCTCGCTTGAGAACATTTTAGCTAACGCTGATAATATTAAGGGTGCCTTGGGTGAAAAGGTCAGGAATGGTAAGCAGGATGCGATTATGTCGAAAAAGCTGGCGACAATCATAACCAGTGTCCCTGTAGATTTTCATGAAGAGAATTTCCGGTTAAAGGAGTGGAACCGGGAAGGATTGATGGAGGTATTTAATGAATTGGAATTTCGGGCTATAGCTAACAGGGTTTTAGGAGCAGAGCTACAGGTAAATGGTAAGAAGCCTGCAGTGGGCGTGCAGGCAGACCTTTTCGGCGCTGCCGCATCTAAAGAAGAACAGCCTGAAGTTATTAATGTAGTACAGCCGGGTAAGAACATTTATAATACTCCTCATGAATATGAACTGGTGGAGAGTGAAGGAGAGTTCAAGCTGCTCCTGGAGACGCTAAATCAGCATAAAGAGATTGCCTTTGATACTGAGACGACAAGTATAGAAGCTAATTGTTGTGACATGGTGGGGATCAGCTTTAGCATAAAAGCACATACTGCCTGGTATGTGCCGGTTCCTTGTGATGATGTGGAAGAGACCAAAAAGATATTGTCTCATTTCAAAACTCTTTTTGAAGATGAAACGATTACCTGGGTTGGTCATAATATCAAGTACGATCTGCTTGTTCTGAAATGGTATGGAATAGAAATAAAAGGTAAGTTCTTTGACACCATGCTGGCTCATTATTTAATTGAACCGGATGGAAAAAGTAATATGGATTGGTTGAGTGCCAAGTACCTGAATTATGAGCCTATTCATATTGAAGAATTACTGGGAAAAAAGGGCAAGAACCAGCTATGCATGAAGGATGTGGATATAGAGAAGGTTAAGGATTATGCAGCTGAAGATGCTGATGTAACTTACCAGTTCAAACCCGTCTTTGTTTCTGAATTAAAGAAGTTAAATCTCGAAAAGGTGTTTTCTGAAGTTGAGAATCCGCTGATGCCGGTTCTCACCAATATGGAATTTGAAGGAGTTAAAGTAGATACCAATTTCCTTCATGAATATTCCCGTGTATTGGAGATCGAAGCAAAAGTTCATGAGGAGCGGGTATATGAAGCTGCCGGTGTACGATTCAATCTTTCCTCACCCAAACAACTAGGGGAAGTATTATTTGAAAAGTTGTGCCTTGATCCTAAAGCAAAGAAGACGAAAACAGGGCAATATGCGACAGGAGAAGATGTATTAGCCAAGTTGAGTGTTCAACATTCCATAGCAGATGATATTTTGGCTTACAGGGAATACACTAAACTGAAATCTACTTATGTAGATGCCTTGCCTTTGTTGATCAATAAGAAGACAGGTAGGGTGCATACTACTTTTGGACAGGCTGTTGCCGTTACCGGGAGACTAGCCAGCAACAATCCAAACCTGCAGAATATTCCTATACGCACGGACAGGGGAAGGGAAATACGGAAAGCTTTTGTTCCAAGAGATGAAAATCATGTATTAATAAGTGCGGATTACTCGCAGATAGAACTTCGCATTGTAGCAGCTATCAGCGGTGACCCTAATATGTGTGATGCTTTTCGCTCCAACAAGGATATCCATAATGCAACTGCTGCTAAAGTGTATGGAGTTGATGAAGATGCGGTAACAAAAGAGATGCGCTACAAGGCGAAGAGTGTAAACTTTGGAATAATTTATGGGCAGGGAGCTTTTGGACTTGCAGAGAACCTGGGTATCAGCCGAAGTGAAGCAAAGACTATTATTGATAATTATAAAAAGGAGTTTTACGGCATTCCTAAATACATGGACGACATGATCAACTTTTGTCGTGAACATGGATATGTTCAAACGGTTATGGGAAGAAAGCGCTGGTTGCGAGACATCAACTCAGCTAATTTCACAGTGAGGGGCTATGCTGAACGTAATGCCATTAACTCACCTATACAGGGAACTGCTGCGGATATGATCAAATTAGCAATGGTGAAGATTCATCATGCGTTTAAAGAGCACAGATTTAAATCAAAGATGATCCTGCAGGTGCATGATGAATTGGTGTTTGATGTTGAAAGAAGTGAAGTGGAAGTGGTGCAACCTGTAATATTGGATTGCATGCAAACTGCAATGGAGCTTCCAAATGGAGTGCCTGTAGTGGCTGAAATAGGAGTAGGAGAGAACTGGTTAGAAGCGCATTAATTCTTTACAAAAGAAAGTGAGACTTCTCATTTATCCCACTTTCCTTTATTTCTTTGATTTGAATGAAATCTTCTATTCCAGTACTGGTCGAAGCCATTTCTCTGCTTCTTCTTCGTTCATGTTTTTACGCTTAGCATAATCCTGGAGTTGGTCGCGAGCGATTTTGCCTATACCAAAGTAATGGCTTCCCGGGTGAGCAATGTACCAGCCACAAACTGAAGCGGGAGGATCCATAGCTAAACTTTCAGTCAGGTGAATGCTTACATTCTTGGTTGCATTTAACAGGTTAAATAACTTGATCTTTTCTGTATGATCAGGACAGGCAGGATAACCCGGAGCAGGACGTATACCTTTGTATTCTTCCCTGATTAGTTGTTCATTCGTTAAATCTTCATCCTTTTGATAGCCCCAGTATTCAGTCCTTACTTTGTGATGCAGGCATTCTGCAAATGCTTCTACCAGCCTATCAGCTAATATCTGCACCATGATCTTATTGTATTCATCATGTTCTGCAATAAACCGGTCTATATGTTTACGTGCTCCATCAATTGTAACTGCGAAAGCGCCCATGTAATCTGTACTAATGCTTTCCTCATCTGAATCAACATTAATACCGGCAGGTTTAATGAAGTCTGCTAAGGAATAACTCGGCTGACCAACAGCTTTCTTCATTTGCTGTCTCAAAGTTTCCAGCTTTACATCGCCACCTTCTGTTTTCAATGAAATAGTATCCCTGTTATTACTCAGTGCCGGCCAGAAGCCAATCACTCCTCTTGCTGTAAACCATTTTTCCTTCACAATGGTATCTACCATTTTCTTCGCATCATTATACAAGCGAGTTGCCTCTACACCGAAGATCTTGTCGGACAGAACTTCCGGGAATCTGCCCGGCATTTCCCACCCTATAAAGAATGGACCCCAGTCTACGTATTCTGCTATTTCAGCAAGGTCGTAATCCTTAAATACCTTTACTCCTTCTATGGCAGGCTTTGTTGGATTATAATGCCTCCAGTCGAAATACTCTTTTGTCACCACCGCTTCTTCATAAGGAATCAATACCTTGTTCTTCTGTTTATTTAAAAACTGTTTCCTGACTCCTGAGTACTCTTCACTCACCTGCTTAATGAAATTATCCCTCCCTTCCCTATTTAAAAGATTACTTACTACAGAAACGCTTCTTGAAGCATCCAGCACATGAACAATACCATTATCGTATTCAGGAGCAATTTTTACTGCTGTATGTGTACGGGATGTTGTGGCTCCTCCAATCAAAAGAGGTTGGTTCATATTGCGCCTCTTCATTTCCCTTGCAATGTGCACCATCTCATCAAGAGAAGGTGTAATTAATCCACTCACTCCTATTACATCTACTTTTTCTTTTATTGCGGTATCAAGTATTTTATCTGCCGGCACCATTACTCCCAGGTCAATTACTTCATAACCATTACAACCTAACACCACACCAACAATATTTTTTCCTATATCATGTACATCCCCTTTTACTGTAGCCATCAGCACCTTTGGTGCACCCGCACTCTCCGTTGAAACTGTTCCTTCAGAGATGTGTTGCTTTAATCTTTCCGCCTTTTCTAATTCAATATAAGGGGTGAGTATAGCTACTGACTTCTTCATTACCCTTGCACTCTTCACTACCTGCGGCAGGAACATTTTTCCGCTGCCAAACAGGTCTCCTACCACATCCATTCCGGCCATCAATGGCCCTTCAATTACATCCAAAGGCTTAGGATATTTCTGTCGGGCTTCTTCAGTGTCTATGTCTATGTATTCGGTAATGCCATTTACTAATGCATGTTTCAGGCGTTCTTCTACAGAGGTATTTCTCCATGCTTCATCCTTTACTTCATCCTTTCCTTTAGATTTGACTGTTTCTGCAAATGTTACCAATCTTTCTGTTGCATCGGATCTCCTGTTCAGGATCACATCTTCACACAACTCCTTCAGTTCCGGTTCTATTTCATCATACACCACCAGCTGCCCTGCATTTACAATTCCCATGTCCATACCCGCCTTGATGGCGTGGTAGAGGAAAACAGAGTGTATAGCTTCTCTCACATGATCATTACCCCGGAAGGAGAATGACACATTGCTAACACCTCCGCTTACTTTCACTAATGGCATTTTTTCCTTAATCTGCCGGGT
>JBLNAY010000253.1:0-9807 GCA_050259715.1 Candidatus Dadabacteria bacterium | reverse complement strand
ATTATATTTTCAAGTCTTACCCCGATGCTACTCATGCCTTCACCAACCCTGCTTCAGATGAAGTAGGAAAGAAATTTAATCTGCCCATCCGCTATAACGAAGAAGCAGATCATGCCTCGTGGGATGAAATGAAAAGATTTCTACAGGCAGTGTTCAAGTCATAATTCAAGTTTACAATTACCTGCTGTCCGTAAGCAGGTGCGTGAATGCATTAGAAATAAAGATTACTACATTTAAGGCTGTGAATGATCTATATCCTCACCCAAACTTCAGTGTAATGCGCCTGCTGCTTTGTATCATCATTTTATTTTTGTTTGCTTGCCAGCCAATCAGTGCGCAGCATGTCGATCGTAAGTTGCAAAGAGAAATACAATCTTTGATCACCGGCTTTCATGGCGACATAGGTGTGTATGTCAAAGACCTTCGGAGGAATAAAGTGGTAGCTATCAATGCAGATACGTTATTCCCCACAGCAAGCATAGTGAAGATCCCCATTCTCATAGGTTTAATGGACAAGATGAACCGGGGAGAACTTTCTTACCAACAACGACTTACTTATAATGACTCACTTGCTTCGCACGTGGGAGCAGATATCCTGGAATCTTTCAGGAGTGGTGAAAAGATAGAATTAGGAAGACTGATCATGCTGATGATCTCAATGAGTGATAACACGGCAAGTATTTGGCTGCAATCCTTGGCTGGTGGTGGAGTTAGGATTAACCAGATCATGGACTCACTTGGTTTCAAACAAACACGCGTGAATTCGCGTACACCCGGAAGGGAAGCTATTCGCAAGGTTTATGGCTGGGGTCAAACTACACCGCGGGAGATTTCCAGTCTTTTAGAAATGATCAGTAAAGGGCAGGTAATTTCAAGAGGCGCCAGCGATAAGATGTTGCGCCTGTTAAACCGAACTTTTTTTGATGTTGTTTCATTAACACAAATACCACCCTACGCTACCATTTATGCCAAGTACGGTGCCCTTGATGAAAACCGGAATGAACTGGTTATGGTGAGAGGCAGGAAAAGTAATTACGTCTTCTGTGTGATGACAAAGAATAATACCGACCACTCGTGGAAGGATAACAATGAAGCATGGGTACTCACCAGGAAAATATCCACCCTGTTGTGGCATCATTATAATCCAAAAGATCACTGGCAGCCGGCACCTGATGCATTGAAATTCCAGTGATGAATGATAAGGGATGAGCCATGAGTGATGAATGATGAGTGATTAGTGATTGGGAGAGTGAATAGTCAATAGTGAATCTGCTGAGTGCTGAGTGACCACGCAAACACCTTGGGCCGAATCCGTCTCCTAAATCATATATCCGGAATCGTCTATCCCGTCTCCCGAATCCGTATTTCACCAATCCCTCCTCCCAAAAAGGACTCCCTTGTTCTTTTATTTTTAAAATATTCTTATATTACATATCTCTTATAACGATTGTAATAAAACTTGCATTATGATCCCTGAACCGACTGCCGCAAGCCAATCTTTTCATTCTACTTCATCTACACAGCCTGCTTCTTTATCAGAGCGTATTGTTTCGTTGGATGTTTTAAGGGGAATTGCTGTCCTGGCTGCCTTATTTGTTAGTGTATGGATATTTGGCGGCTTTACCGACAACCAGAAAAATTTATTACTACTTCAATCCAAAGGATGGAACTACCGTGCTTATGGACTTATGGAGTTATTGTTCGATGGTAAAATGCGCGGATTAATAGCCCTGGTTTTTGGAGCATCTATGGTATTGTTCCTTACTAAAGAAGCACCGCCGGGCCGCCAACCTGCGGCGGATGTTTTCATTAAACGGCAGCTATTACTCATCATCCTGGGTCTGCTGAATGCCATTGTGTTCCTGTGGACTCATGACATACTTTTTCATCTAGGGGTAATGGGTATCCTGTTGTTTCCTTTGGTACGCTTTTCCCAAAAAGCGCTGTTGATTGGCTTCCTGTTGTTAACCTGTGTTTACTGTGCCAAGTTATACTGGAATCATGCAGATGATAAGAAGGCTTATTCAAGATACCTGTCTGTAACTGCTCTTGAAGCGAAATACAAAAAGCAGGATTCCATCTCCAAAGCGAAAGGGGTTGCTGTAAAAAAAGACAGTATCAATGCTGTACAAAAGCAATGGAAAAATACCTGGGTTGGAAGAGCAGCATCCATGAAGCCAGATCTGAAGAAGGACCAGGGCATTATTCAGGAAATGAGAAGCGGTTCCTACGGTAAGATATGGAACCAGCTCTTACCTCAATCGCAGGCACGGGAAAGCCAATGGATTTACACTTTAGGTATCTGGGATTTAGGTGCAATGATCCTTTTGGGTATGCTGTTGTATAAACTTCAGTTCTTTAATAACCGCCTTTCGGGCAAACAATATTTATTAATTGCTTTTGGCTGTATTAGTGCAGGATTTTTATTAGGATGGTTTCGTCTGTACTTCAACCAGGTCGCTCTGCATGATTATGTGAAATACATCAATAAGTATTTCTTACCCTATACAGTTCTGCAGCCCTTTGAGCAAGCATTCCTGGTCACTGGATATGCGAGTTTGTTGATGGCATTTATTAACTCAGGTTTTCTTTCACAAGTTTGGAAGGGACTACAGGCAGTCGGTAAACTCTCCCTCACCAATTACATTATGCAAACTCTTGCCTGCACGATTTTCTTTTACGGTTATGGCATGGGGTACTTCGGAAGGCTTAGCCAGTTTGAATTATACTTCTTCGTGGTAGAAGTTATTATTGTGCAACTAGCCTTTAGCATATTATGGTTGCGAGTTTATAATTATGGCCCGTTGGAATGGCTTTTAAGACGTCTGAGCTATGGAAAATGGATGAACCGCCGCCTTACCAAGCCCACCATGGTTGATGCAAATATTCCTTTATTATCCTAAAATATAAACTCTTTATGGATAACATTACGCCATTAACAACCGTGTCCGTCATCCTGCCACCGCCTGTAAGTGATGAACAGGAAAGTATTAAAACAGCCATCGAAGAACTGCACCCGGTGACAGCCGCTGAACGCATCAAAACCATAGATGTAATCAGGGGTGTGGCACTTTTGGGCATTTTACTGATGAACATCCCTGGTTTTGGTATCAGCTGGGGTCACATGTTTGCCACCTTTCGTGGCCCACATGATGCTGATTATTATACAAATGCCGTCATTTCCACCTTTTTTGAAGGCACCATGCGTGGATTGTTCTCCATGCTCTTTGGTGCCGGTATGATCTTGTTTACCATGAATAAGATCGAAAGACCTGGAGGTGTAACCGTTGCAGAATTATACTACCGCCGTTTATTATGGTTGGTCCTCTTTGGAGTGATCAATGCTTATGTCTTGCTTTGGTTCGGCGATATCCTGTTCTTCTATGGTCTTTGCGGAATGGTGCTTTATCCCTTTCGGAAAACAGCGGCCAAATGGTTATTCTTTCTTGGCTTCCTGCTTATGGCCTCAGGAATGCTAAAGCAGGCGATCGGTTATAATGAAACCAGGCAACAGCGTAAAGATTACCTGGCTGCGGTTGCCGTTCAGAAAAGTGGTAAGAAGTTAAATGCTGAACAGCAACAAGCAATTGAAAACTGGTCACGAATAGAAAGGCGTGGACCCGATCCTGCTTACAACGCATATAATGTTAGTCAAATGCGCTCCGATTACGGCACCGTGTTTACTTACATGATCCAGCGGAATTCCTCGATGGAAGCCTGGGGTATGTCTCAGTGGGGGTTTTACGATTGCATTGGCTTCATGTTAATCGGTATGGCGCTGTTCCGATTGGGATTCTTCTCTAATAGACTCTCCACTGGCAATTACGCACTCGGACTATTAGTAGGCTATGGAATTGGGATACCGATAAGCTATTTAATGTTCAGCAAAGGGC
This sequence comes from Candidatus Dadabacteria bacterium, assembly GCA_050259715.1. Taxonomy (GTDB): domain Bacteria; phylum Bacteroidota; class Bacteroidia; order Chitinophagales; family Chitinophagaceae; genus Flavisolibacter. The sequence continues at coordinate 5,914 of JBLNAY010000253.1, read as the reverse complement.
TGATGACAAGTGTAAGTTCCGGTGCCTATGTTGATCGTTATAGCATGGACCACTATCTTCTCTATGATATTAAAAGAGTTTTTCTTTCACTGGGTCATGCCAGCCTGGTTATGCTGGTATTTCGCAGCCGCATTGTGCCCTGGCTGATGAAAGCCCTTGCTAATGTGGGTCAAATGGCATTTACCAATTATCTGATGCAGAGTGTTATCTGCACACTTTTCTTCTATGGCTATGGTCTTGCTTTCTATGACAAATTGAAATTTCATGAGTTGTACTACGTTGTTGCCGGTGTGTGGGTATTTCAAATCATCTTTTCGGTAATATGGCTTCATTACTTCCGCTTTGGACCATTAGAATGGTTATGGCGGTCACTCACCTATTGGAAGAAGCAGCCGATGAGTAAGTCGGAGCAACGATTAATGCAGCAGGAAACAGCGAATACCCAGGTAATTATCCATTAGTGAATAGTCAATAGTGAATCTGAACTTTCATGTCTCACGTCTGAATTAAAGAATGATGATTAATCAGTGATGAGGAAGTGAATAGTCAATAGTGAGAGAATGATTGATTAGTGATTAGAGGGAGATGATGTGATGATTAGAAAAGGTGAATGGTACATGTCTTCGATTAAGATAACTGGGTTATATAGAAGGCCAACGCTGACGATATCACAGAGGAAGTATTGTGCAGAATATCATCGGAACAGGCCGTAATACCTTGTACCTGGTATCTCTTAAAATAATACTCCCAGTCGCCCGGTCAGCCGGTGTTCTGTAAGTGGGCGTCCATCAATTTTCCAGCTAAATTGTGAGTAGCCAACCCCGATTGTCAGGTAATGGTATACCATACCTCCGCCTGCGAACAGGCAAAGTCCGCCGCGGGTCTCCACATTTTTTTGACCATCGAAATTACTGTCATGATAAAATTGATATCCCGGCTCAACAGCAAAGTAAGGAGATATCCCTTCTTGATATTGAGGCATGTAACGCACGGAAAAAGAAACGGGTGTAGAGACCTGCTTTTTGTTCGAGAATAAGGTGAATCCGGCATTAGCTCCGGCATATAAATCTGGAAGGAATGCTACTCCTCCTCCTGCACGGGCGCTGAGGTCAGCACTGAAAGTTTTACTTACTTCCATTCCGCCCTCGGCGGTGAAATAGTAAGACTTCTGCTGTGAATGCGATAGGATGGTTACTGATGATAATAATAAAAGAAAAAGGGTCTTCATAGTTAGAGACGGCGTTTGCTAAAATATAAATCGCTGTTGACGATTCAAAGCCTCACCGCCGGAACTCACCAAAATTGAGGGTTTGTGCCCGGGTGGGTTAGTAGAATCACTAACACCAGCTGCAGCTATTTCTTAGGATGTCCTCGAATGGTAACTATATTGTGTTTAGTGGCCGGGCACGTCTGACGATTTCTGTTCGGCGATGTTCCTTAGTCTCTTTGCCATTTCTATCACATCTTTCATATTTACTTCTTTTTCGACACAGTCGTATGCGCCCAAAGCGAGTAACTCCTCCTTTTTGGTTGGCGAAATTTTATTACTATAAACCACTACGGGTATTGAATTGTACTGTGGGTCTTCTTTCAGGATCTTTAGTACATCAGAAGCGCTTAGGCGGGGGAGCGTATTATCAAGTACTATCAGGGAAGGCAATAAGGAGGAATTAATACCATCCATGTATTTAAAAAGATCATGCGCATCTTTAAATTTCTTCACCTCCGCAGCATAGCCTATCTCTAAAAACGCATCATCAATGATCATCCTGTCGTCAGCGTCGTCATCCACTAAAAGGATGCGAAAAGGAAGTCCTTCGTTCATAGTCATTCTTTAATTTTCTTTTAAATCAGTTACAACTGTTTTCATTTATCACCAACAAGCTTCTCCTCACGGGAGCCAGTCATGTATGCAAAAACAACTCCGAAATTATTGGGAATGATTTAGCACATCAGGATCATTTACTAATGAATTAATTCACAGGTTACTTGGCTTTTTCAAAAAAAGGTTTCATGATATCAATAGGTACAGGGAAGATAGTAGTTGAATTATTCTCAGTGGCTATTTCTCTTAACGTCTGCAGATAACGCAGTGTCAACGCACTGGGCTGATCTGCCAATATCTGGGCTGCATCAGCGAGCCGTTGGGACGCCTGGAATTCACCTTCAGCGGCAATCACCTTTGAGCGTCTTTCTCTTTCAGCTTCTGCCTGTTTGGCCATGGCACGTTGCATTTCCTGTGGCAGGTCTATTTGCTTCACCTCCACATTAGAAACCTTCACCCCCCAGGGCTCCGTTTGGTTATCTATGATCTGTTGCAGCTTGTGATTGATTTTTTCTCTTTGCGACAGCAGATCGTCCAGTTCTGATTGACCTAATACACTCCTGAGAGTCGTTTGAGAAATCTGGGAAGTGGCCTGCAGGAAATTCTCTACCTGCACTACCGCCTTCTGTGGTTCTATGACTCTGAAATACACGACAGCATTCACTTTCAATGATACGTTATCCTGTGTGATGATGTCCTGGGCAGGAACATCAAACACAACGGTTCGTAAGCTCACCTTAACCATCTTGTCAATAATAGGTATAAGAAATATCAGGCCGGGACCTCTTACGCCTTCCCGACCAACCAGGCGTCCAAGGCGGAAGATGACGCCTCTTTCGTATTCACGTAAAATACGTATGGCATTACTTAGAAGGATAATAAAGAAAATAATGATGATGAAGAGAGCAACTGGAAATTGTGGCATGTTATGTTTTTATAGTTTAAGAATTTAGGGGTTCTACAAAGAGGGTAAAGTTTTTCATAGATGTTATTCGCACCCTGGCTCCCTTCTCTATGTTTCCGGCAATGGATTCTGCTTTCCATATTTCACCATGCATCATCACTGAGCCGGTGGGTTGCAGTGAGTCCAGAACAGTGCCTGTTTCTCCCTTAATAGCCTCCAGGCCGGTCACCGGCTTTGCTCTTTGAGCCTTGATACCAAGACTGATAATAAACAGGAAGAAAAAGGTGGTAACGGCAGCAGAGGTAAGTATTACGCTGCGGGATATACGCAGTACTTCTGCCGCATTGGGATCAATGAGCATGAAAGACCCCAGGAGTAACGAGATGATGCCGCCAATAGCCAGCATGCCATGACTCACTACTTTAATTTCAAGCAGGAAAAGGATGAGTGCAAAAATGATCAGTGCGAGTCCTGCATAATTGATTGGCAATGTATGCATGGAATAGAATGCCAGTATAAGGCAGATGACACCCACAATGCCGGGGAAGATAGCGCCCGGGCTGTACAACTCGAACAAAAGGCCATAGAAGCCAAGCATCATCAGGATGTAGGCGATGTTCGGATCGCTGATGATGTTAAGCAGTTTCTCCATAAAGCTCATTTCTATGGTCTCAACACTGGCGGTTTTTGTGTGCATCACCATACTGTTGCCGTTCACATCTACTATGCGGCCATCTACCTGCCGGAGCAGGTCAGTAGTGGAAGGAGAAATAATATCGATGATCTTCAACACGAGAGCATCTGCTGCAGGGATCGCAACACTTTTCTTTACTGCCTGTTCTGCCCAGGTCACATTGCGGTTCCTTTTTTGGGCGATCGTTTGAATAAAGGCTACTGCATCATTTGTGGTCTTCTCATTCATCGTACTGTCCATGGGGGCAGTGGATACCGGGTGGGCAGCACCCATATTTGTACCCGGAGCCATCGCTGCAATATGAGCAGCAAGGGTCACGAACACTCCGGCACTCCCGGCATGTGCACCTGCAGGTGAAACATAAACCACCACAGGTACAAGTGATTCCATTATATCACCCACTATCACTCGCGTCGATTTCAACAAACCTCCCGGTGTATTGAGGTGTATTAACAGGCAGGAGGCATTTTCTTTCTCAGCTGCTTTAAGGCTGCGGTGGATGAAACTTGCCGAAGCAGGATTGATGGTGCCGTCTACAGTTATGCTAATAACTTTCTGTGCCCTGGTGAAGAAGGGTATAAGTATCAGTAACAAGATCCGGCTGACTCTCATAGTAATGGTTACAATAGCAGTAGTAAAAGAGCGATCACCTGGAAATCTGTCCTGAAAGTTACTGAATTTATGGAAGAGTCTTGTGTGAGATCATTAATCCCTTTCTTTGGTGGTACAGAGGAATAAAAAGCTAAATAGTTGTTGGGAATTTCAGGGGAATAATATTATGTTTGTTACGCCTCGTAGAGCGGCGCAAAACAAGGGATCTTCACCTTTTACCCTTGTAGCTAAGGACCGCGTTAATTAAGTATTTATTGTTCAGCAATCGTTAAGTAGTAAGTTTTTTAAGACCTTAAAACATGTACTATGAAGCTATCTGACTTTATCTTATTGAACGCTAATGAAAAGAAAATCGCATTACTTCACCTTGGGATCCTGATTGGGAAGCGGAAAATAAATCAAAGACAGGTTTTCCTTTTTCACCTCAATAATTATTACGTGGAAATGGATTGCAACATGTCAACTAAAGAAGTGAAAGAATTCAGGGCTTCCCCTCAAACTGATTTATTGGATCCATATCTTGAAACTATAAGGATAGATCAATTGTTTGGGTGAATGCATTTGAGAGGAAATGCTATTGACGCGATTCATCTCAAGAGAGATAGAATCCACTATAGTTTTTGAATATAAAAGTACATGAGGTGAGGTGCCGTCAGGGTGCCTCCAAAGTAAGGGAATTGCTGATAGCCGCTGTATGTATTGGTACGAGGACCTCTGGGTGTAGTTACCACGACGCCATCAACATTAAAAATGTACGTGTTTCCAGAAACAGCAATACTGCAGGTAATGTCCTGGCCGATACTGACCGTTTTAATAAATGGGCATTCCAGTTGTGCATCCCTAAGTAAGCTGCCGTTAACGTAAACATAAGCGAGCAATTGCAATTCGTTATTTAGCCAGCGCCAACCAATGCGCGCACTGTTGTACTGGTTGCTGAAACCTTCTGAAAAGCCATATAGCTTGTTCACATCATATGCGTGATTATAGTCGGTGATTACGGCAGGATAAATGGCTGAATTATCAAAGCGCACCTTGAAATTCATTGCACTACCTGAAACCGCCCTTGTTGTACTTTGATCACAATAGTGAGCACCTTCCTGGATGGTGTAGGTAGTCCATGTAGAGGTATTCTTAGGCGATTTGCCTTGTAGAGCAACGAGTGAAATGGCGGGTGCGGTGGTATTTGAATCGGTTTTGTTTTCAATGTTCTTTGTGCAGCAGATACACAGGAAGGGAAGCAGGGAGAAAAGTAAATTTCTCATGACGTTAGTTTCCATTAAGCTAGCACATTTTAACAGGATATCCAAAAACGAATAAGGTCAAAGGCTCCCGGGTGAAAAAATAAAAACCTCCTGCAGGGCAGGAGGCAATGGGTACACCGAAAATGATCAAGGATTTTTATTGGTTCTTCAAATTCCGTTCTTATGAAAAGTATGATTAAGTATTTACTTCTTAGTTTTAAAAAGTCCCCCTGTCGATACAAGGGGACTTTTTTTATGGGAGTGCACCATTAAAAAACGTCAGGCGAACCGACTATGCCCTGAGGTTTCCGTGCATCTCCTGTTGTTTTTCTAATAACCCAATGCTTATAAAAAGGCTACATGAGCCAGGTTGCATCCAAGTCAAAAACCTTGAGTATGACTCCACAAAGCTATTTTAAATTGAAAGAGAGCAGTAGAAAGCGGAATTAAAATGTCATTAGAATTTTCAAGCATCATACCAGTTTCTATAGGCTGCGGCTACTGGTATGGATAGTTACATTAGCTACTGAGAACACCAACAGAAGCCACCGGCAGGTAGATTTTAAATTCAGTACCTGCATTCAGCTTCGACTTTACATCCACCGTTCCTTTATGTAACTTGATGATGCGATCAGCAA
>JBLNAY010000252.1:0-5439 GCA_050259715.1 Candidatus Dadabacteria bacterium | reverse complement strand
AACAAGCATAAACATGAAGGAGGATATACCATGTTTAGAGATGGACTTACCCCTGTAATTAAGTTGTATGGTGAGATAATAAACAGGTTTTACCATCAGTACAGGAAATCAGGTCGCCCGTTTATTTACTCTCAAATATCATTTTTACTGTTTTTTATGGCAATGGTTATTAAAAAGATACATAAATTCAAGGCAATGGCAAGATACGCAAAAGAACATTACCCGGACTTCGGCTTTCCCAATGCTCCAAGCCGACAGACCATAAGAAGGAGATTCATATCACTGCCTGAACTGATCCAAAGACTCCTGCCATTTTCACTGGAAGAGCTCCGGGACATTGACGAAAGGTTCTCGAACAAAACAGGCTTCATCGACAAATGTCTCTTCTGGGCCAAAGGCCCCAGATGGCACAAAAAGTATATGCTGGAAAACATCATACCCTTTAAGTCCATTGACACAGAGGCCTCATGGGGATATTCCCCTTACCACAAGTGGGTCTTTGGCTACGGAGTCCATCTTATCTGCAACGAGTTCAGGTTCCCCTTAGCAGCCAGTGTGACTACGGCAAAGGTATATGAAGCAAAACAGGTCCCATTTCTCCTTAAGTACCTTAAGGAGCTAGTTCTTCTGATCGGGGATAAGGGTTATAGGCTCCTTCCTTTGATCAAGAACACCTTCGAAACCTTTAAGGTATTTATCATCTCTTCCAAAGCCTTTAAGGGCTACATAAACCAGTTCAAGAAGGACTACGCCTTCATAATCTCTTTAGAATATGCAAAACGTCTCTACAGGAAAAGAATATCAACCATTGAACCCTTGTTCAGTCTTATTAAAGAACTCTTCGGCCTCTCAAGAAAAAAGCCTCTGCCGTATAAATCACTGGCAAAGAACAGGGCCTATTTGCTTACTCTCGTCTTTACCGTTCAGTTTATGTTCGTATTTAATTCAATAAACAATAAAAACCTTAATTCTATCTCATATTTCAAGGGGCAGTTCCTATAATGGACACCTCTCATATATATATATATATATATACCAGATAATAATTCTGTATGGCTTTCTTTTAACAACACAATTAAGCCATTTATCCTTTCAGGTTTTGGACTAATTATGTACAAATCTACTTTTTCCCGAGGTAATATGAAAAGAGTATTAAACTATTCATTTTTACTAATTACAATCATTATATCTATCCTTAATTTTTCCTGTAAAAAGGACACGATAACAGGTCCAGACCTTAGTAATCTTGAACCTGGCAGACGAGATTACCTATGGAGTGTCGACACACTTAAGATGCCGATGAATTCTCTTAATTCCATATGGGGATCCTCACCAGAAGATGTCTGGGCAGTAGGCGCTGGTGGGGATTTTAACGATCGGCTTCAGCACTTTGATGGTTCTAGATGGACTGCATATAATAAAGAGATGATAATCTGTGCAGGAAACACCCTTTTTGGTTTTTCCAAAAATGATGTCTGGATGGGTGGACAGGATGGTGAGATCTGGCATTACGACGGAGTCAAGTGGGATCGTAATTACAGGTACGAAGTAGATGGAACCATGCTGGTGAATGTAAAGAATATCTGGGGCTCTGGTCCCAATGACATATATGCCTGCGGAGTACTTTTCTACAAAGCCTCAGCATTTGAACCGGATTCTCATAAAGGTTTTATTCTGCATTATGATGGGAATAATTGGACGGAGATCTGTAAGGGGGACTTTAATTCCCAGTTCTCTTCAATAAGGAAAGAAAAAGATAAAGTATATGTGTTCTCTTTATCGATTGACCAATTTAGCAATGTTAATGACACATTTACCTTTTATGAACTAGGGGGAAGTAAGTTAAAGCCAATATATTCAAATACATGCGGGCAAGCTAATTGGGGGCATTTTGAGCTCTTCGGAAAGGATTTACTTTTCTGGATAAATAAGGATGTATTAAGCCTTGTTGACTCTAAAATTAACGGCAATGGAACATTTATAAAGTTGTTCACAATAGATAACCCGAACTTTAACTATTATATCTCAGGAAGAAATGCAAAAGATGTTTTTATAAGTGCAACTGACGGCCTGGCTCATTATAATGGAGATGATACTCAGTACTTGCTCCATTATCCTGAAACGCAAACTTTAAGTTCCGGGCTACTCTTGTTTGAAAAAGACGTATTCTGTGCTTTTTACGATTATAGTACAAACACAAATATGATTTTGCATGGTAAGTTTACGGAATTACATTAAGAAAATTTAGGAGACAAAAAGCTTCATAAAATAATACAGAAGGGACAGCGCTGGTACCGCCATCCCTTCTTCACTTAGAATAGCCATTATAGGTCAGCGCCCTACTATGCAGATAATACTTTACTGCTAATGACTATTCTTGCATAAAGATACCACTTTTTCTATTTAAAATCTTATAACAAGTGGAGATCGTTCATGAAAAAGCTCATTTTTATCTTTGGATTTTTAATTTCGCTAACGGTAAGTGCATCAGCACAAAAACAGATTACTATTACAAAGACTGTATCAGGTTCCGGCACTTCTATACACGACAAAAATCATATACTTTCTCAAGCAAGCTTGGGTGATATAGGTACAGAGCAAATTGGTACCTACGTTCATTCGGCCAGAACCTATTTCAAATTTAACCTTAGCTCAATTCCACTAGATGCGCAAATAACTAAAGTTAACGTTGTATACACTTTCGGTCGTTATTCAGCGAAATTGACTGATGTGCAAACAATTCCCTCTGGTGATCTTGGAGAAATCTGGACGTTAATTGGTAGTGCAAATACTATTTTATCAGGGTTGCCTAATACCGCATCAGGACCTAGTGGATCAGGGTTAGAATCTCCCGAATTAAAGACTTTAATTCAAAACTCCCTGCCATATAGAGAATTTTATATTGGTGCGTTATCGGAAAGAGAGGATGCAATTGATTCTTATTCAGGGATGACTTTAGATTTGCTAATAGAGTATACTTATACAATTTACAGCCTCAATATTGTAGTACAAAATGATCTTCAAGGAGCAGCAGGTGGTAATATAGGAGTAGGTGTTTACCCTGCTCCCGCAGATTCAAAACCAAGTCCATTTACAGAATCAAATTCCTATGAAAATGACCAGCTTAATCTGGCAGCATATGACAACCAGTCAGTAAATGGGAATAATTGGATATTTAATGATAATGAGGGACCTGTTAACAAAAGCAGTTGGGCTAAAAAGATCGGTGGAACACTTTATGATTGGGGAGTTTCCCAAGTATTTACGTCAGGAAAACTTTCCACGAACGACGGAAATGCCGCAATTATTGCCTATCTAAAAAAACTCAAAACTACAACTAGTGGTACTTTAACTGAAAATGAATACTGGTTTACCAATAATATTAGTTTGTCTGGAAATGTAGCAGTGCCAACTGGCATAAATCTAAGACTAGGAAAGGGAATTACTATAAAATTAAATGGCTACACAATAACATCGACAGGCGGGACTATAACTGATGAAGGCGCAACCTTCTCGGATTTAGCAGCTTACGTAAAAACAAGCTCAAATGTAATAGTAGGGTATTCTGGTTCAATTCAGTCTGCATGCAATGCTGTAGCAACAAGTCAGAAGGTTGAAATAAAACCAGGTACGTACAATACAGGCTTTTCCCTCACAGGTAAAAGCAGTGTCACCATCTCAGGCTACGGCGCAACAGTAAACGGCACTATAAACCTGAATAACGACTCCTACTGTAACCTGTACGGGGTATATCTTCCTACAGGACAGGTCTATATCAGTGGAGGCATTGGTTTAGTTATAATGGACGTACGTTCTGATGCAGGAAACCGCTCACTGAACATTGAAAACACTACGAACAATGCTGTTTACAATCTTACGGCAGCTAACGGCGATATGCAGGATTTCGGTGTAAATATTTATAACAGTACGGGTGACATATGCCGCTCTTCAAGAATTGAAAACCAGATGTGCGGTATTTTCCTCTATGGCGGTCATTACAACGTAACTGAAGACTACTTCTGCCAGAACGGCTATGACGTGGATGCCGAGGGAGGAGGCTACGCTTACTTGATGAATAACACCCTGAGCAGGATAAATCCGGCAAGCGTTTATGGCACGATTTACTTTGACGAGCCCCCTACAGTTGCATGCTCTTCTCCTTCAGGCCTGGCCAAGTCAAATACTGCATCTTTAAGCCTGAATACCAGAACAGAAGAAAAAGGAATACCTGCAGATGATCTGAACAGGATATATTCGGATCTTTTACACAGAACAATTCAGGACTCAGCTTTGAATCATAAGAGCCTGATTGAGAAGTATAAAGCTGAATATCTCAGCACTGCGGAAAAATCAAAAGATGAATTAAAGAAAAGTGTTCATGACCTTTCAAAGCTGAAGAATTATCTTTCCCTTACAATTAACTGCCTTAGGTATTTAGGGGAAGAGGAAAGCCTCTCGTCTTATCTGAATGAACTGCTTGGAATGAGTGATTTCCAGCCTTATTCACCGTACATAAAGAAGTATTTTATTCCAGGCCTGGTTAGTAGAAATGACTTCAACGGAGCTCTTGCCCTTTGTAATGAAGTTCAGAACAGCAAGGACATTGATAAGGATCTTACTTGTGAAATGCTCTATGAGAAGGGAATCATAAACAGGTTCTACCTCAATAATAACACAGAGGCATACAGGGCATTTTCTTCCATAACAGCAAAGTATCCCGATCATCCCTTAGGCAAGATGGCAAAAGGACAGATTTCTGACATGCCGGAGCTTGAGATCGGAAATCCGGGACTTAAGTCTCTTGGCAGTACTTCTGAAGGCTTTACCTGCTCGAACTACCCCAATCCTTTTAATCCTTCGACAAGGTTCACCTTCTCTATTCCCGGTGACGGCTTTACGGAGCTTAAGATCTATAACTCTCTGGGGCAGGAGGTAAAGGCACTCGTTTCGGACTATCTTACGAAAGGAAAATATACATTTGAATGGAACGCTGCAAGCTATTCAAGCGGCATTTACTACTACTTCTTAAAATCAGGAAGCAATGTAACTACTTCAAAAATCATTCTTTTGAAGTAATTTATTTGATGATCTTCGGAATAAGGCAGGGGCTCTACACCGGGCTTCTGCCTTTTTAATTTTGGATCGATCTCTTTCAGAACTATCAAACTCCTGCCGGAACTCTAATCTTGAAACCCTAAAATTTGCTCCTTACCCGCTCCGTCCGTACCTGCCGACAGGTATGGGATAATATACTTGTATTAAATCCCTGCGTTAAGTATTTTTATCTGTGCCGGGAACTGAAAAATTTATTAATAACTGAATTTTTATATGGAACTGCCAACTTTATATCACCATATGGATGACGACGACCTCCTCATGATCTCAAATGCCATACGCGAGGCCGAAAAAACTACATCCGGTGAAATACGCGTCAGCATC
>JBLNAY010000251.1:0-2606 GCA_050259715.1 Candidatus Dadabacteria bacterium | reverse complement strand
ACTGTCTGCAGGAAACCAAGGTCGTCATTTGGTTTTGCTATGTAACCGTCTAAACTGGATGCTATGAAAATTGATAATTTTCGCATTGTTCCTTATTGCTTATTGTGTGTGCTGTTTCGTTGTGTTGTTTCTTAGCCTGGCCGCTAACGTCCGAAGCTGCTTCACCGTCATTTAAAAGCAAAGCAGATATTCTTATACTCCTCCTATTAAACGAAAGGTTCCATAATCTCTTTAAGAGCCGCTTTAAGAAAAGATGCTGTTGGAGGTTTCGTAACCAGTTGCACGTTGTATTTACGCGCAAATGATTTATCCAGTTCACTATTGGAGGTAGTAAATAATATCACCGGTATTGCCGATAGTTTATCATTTGCCTGGATAGCTTTTAGCAGCATTCTGCCATCCATTTTAGGCATATTGATATCAAGAAGAATGAGTGATGGTTGATCTATCCTGTTTACCTTCTCCAGGTATGAGAGGGCTTCCTCTCCACCGGCAAACTGCTTTAACCCCACAGATGGATAGAGATCATCCATCAGGGTCTTGACCCATATACGGTCATCATCGTCATCATCAATATGTACTATCATTTTGTTAGTTGGTTGCATTTCTCTCTATATCATTTTTGGAAATATAATAAATAAGTTAATTACATAAAAAATCCCAGCGGTAAGCCGGGTATTTTGCCCGTTCAGTTTAGGTTTACTCTCTATAAGTTGTTCTTATTGTAGGCTTTGCAATCCTTGCCAGGGTGAAGTACGGAGCAACAATACATAGCGGAATGGTGCCGGCTAATTAAATAAGCTCACATTACCACCAACTTTTCTCTCGTCTCACGAATGTTTTACGTTCTCCTCGTCCCGCCTAAAACCACTGGATAAAGACTATTCAATTGCACTCATTTGCTGAATGGACCACATTTTCTGCAGGTAAGGGATCTTGATTTCAATTTTGCATCCTTTGCCCGGAGCCGAAATTATCTGCATTTTACCCATCAACACTTCCACACGATTTTCCATGTTCTTCAATCCAATTCCCTTTCCTTGCAGGGTGGGATGAAAGCCGCAGCCATTATCTTCAATTTCTAAACCGATGATACTTCCCTCAAGCTTTAGTTCAATACTAAGGTCTGAAGCACCTGAATATTTGAGAACATTATTTACCTGTTCCTGTACGATGCGGTAAAGCGCGATCTTAACATTATCCGGGATAAAATTAATGGTCTCTTTATCCGGGATAACCTGGAAATTGACAAACAGATCACCCGACAAATTCAGTTCATCCACAATTTCCCCGATAGCAGAAGTAAATTCTTCATTATCAAAAGTCGGTGGCCGCAGGGCATGTGAAATCCGGCGTATCTCGTTAATAGAATCAAGTATATGCTTCCGGGTTTTTTCGATGCACATTTCTTTTAAGTCAGGCACTGCAATAGCTGTGTCCAGCATAATCTTCGCAGTAGCTAAGATCTGGTTCACATTATCATGTAATTCTTTGCTTAATTCAGCTCTTTCCTTTTCCTGTGCTTCAATGGAAATGGCAATGAGTTCCTGCTGACGCTCCAGCTTTTCCTTCGCCACCACATCTGTAATATTGGTGATGATGCCCGCTATAGCATACAGCTCGCCGTTGTGTCGCTTTAAAGGAAAAATATTGGTGACTAAATTCTGAAACTCTCCTTCTCTTGGAATGAAGGATTCAAACTCAACACTTTTTTTATAAGTGAGCACTTTCAGAAAGTTACTATGCAACTGGTCGGCTATGTCTTCCGGGAATAGATCATATACGCTTTTACCGATTATTTCATCTCCACACTGGTGCACTTTTTTGAATTGCTTATTTACCAGCAGGTACTTTCCTTTTGTGTCCTTAACGTAAATAACAGCTGATGTGGCATTTATTATAGCTTGCAGCATCTCCTTGCTTTCACTCAGCTTTCGTTCTGCCGCCTGGTTAGCTCCCAGGCTTCTCTTTATATGAATAACGAAACCTGCCAGTAAAATAATCAATAAAATAATGACGATTAACAGGAGAGGGGCCAGGATTACACCTGATGTAACTTCATACAGCAACAAAATACCGATACCTATTAACAAAGCAATTATTATAATCAAAGACTTTTCTAACCGGGATAGATAGCGTTTGCTCATAAATAATACATACAGGTCTCAAAAGAACTCAAAGAAGCTGAATGTGCACATGACCTTGATAGCAATTAAAAGTGATTTAGCTCAATAAAGATTCGTTTGAACGTACGTCTCAAGATTGACGTTTAAGGTTTAAGGTTGCCTCTGACTTTCACGGCTCACTTCTCATCTTTCATGTTCACGGATGTTTGGAGTTTGGAGTTTGGCGTTGAGGGATGAGGGTAAGAGGGGAGAAGAATTGAAAAAGACAACGTTAAATGAGAAGCTCTAACCTACCTCTAACCTCTAATCCCTAATCTCTACTCTACCCCTTCTCAACCCTCTCAACCTTCCCTCAAAATCTATGTGTTCCTATTTTTTATATGTTCCTATGTGTTTCAACTCCCGGCAATTTCCTGTATGTCCATCTCTTTACTAATGGCTATTTCCTTTTGTAGATCATCTTCTTTCCCGATGATGTTG
>JBLNAY010000250.1:0-17765 GCA_050259715.1 Candidatus Dadabacteria bacterium | reverse complement strand
ATCATGCGCTTTAGCGACATTCCACCGTCACCAGGAGCTCCCCAGCTTGCAGAAGAAGATAAGAACCTGGTTATGCATGTTGAACTGCCTATACTCGGGGGTCATAAACTCATGGGAACTGATGCCCCGGAATCCATGGGCTTTAAGGTAAACCCTGGTAATAATGTTTACATCAGCCTTCATCCCGATACGAGGATAGAAACAAAAAGACTATTTGGTGCCTTATCAGAAGGAGGCACCGTATCACAGCCACTGCAGGATATGTTCTGGGGTGATTATTACGGTAGCTGCACCGATAAATATGGTATCCAATGGATGTTTAATTGTTCGGAGAAGATTTCCTGATTTTAAGATCATCATCGTAGAGACGCATTGCAATTCGTCTCTACATTATACCGAATGCGTCTCTACGTTCTACGCCTGGTGTAATTTTTTTATCTGTTCCTCGATAATGATCGGGTAGTGCAGGTGTTCCAGCTCGTGGATGCGGTGGGCCAATGTTTCGGGAGTGTCATCTTCTAAAATGGGACAGGCGGTCTGGAAAATAATATCTCCATTATCATAATGTTCATCCACATAATGAATGGTGATACCTGTTTCCATTTCACCGGCATTCAGCACAGATTCATGCACATATTGCCCATACATGCCTTTGCCTCCATATTTTGGAAGCAGCGCCGGGTGTATATTAATAATACGTCGCGGGTAAGCGTTAATTAATATCTCGGGTAATTTCCACAGGAAACCTGCCAATACGATAAAATGTATGGGTATCTCCAACAGTTCATCCAAATATCCATCCTCATTAAACCGTTCTTTTTCAATAAGTAGTGTTGGAATAGCAGCTTCTTCAGCAATTTGCAAAACACCAGCTCCTTTCTTATTACACACAATAAGACGCACGGCAGCCAGTGGGGAGTCTTTAAAATATTGAATGATCCGGGCTGCGTTGCTACCAGCACCGGAGGCAAAAATGGCAATGTTTAAATGAGGCTTTGAATTCTCCTTCATTCTCCTGATGATCAATTGGTGAATTGTTGCAAGTTAAGCATAGAGTGAACAGGAAATTGTGGAAAACCAATACAAGATTGATAGAGAAAATAAAAGAATACTTTATTGATAACATCAAAATAACAGGCCGGGGAATTTTTGAAAAGAAAGCATCCGGTTTAAATGTATTTAAATAAATCATTATACACAAGTTGAAGAGCTTCTGGAGTTTTTTTGCCAGCAATACAGTGTAAAAACATAGACAAAAGAAGACTTACAGCGTTCAAAAAAAATTTTTTTGCATTGGTGTTTTGTAATCCTCAAGTCATATTTTTGCAACCGATTCGGATAGATTATCCACATTCCAGACCAAAAGATCGTATGAATTGTATTAAGCAAGTATTTATACTGGCGGTAGTTATTCTTCTATTCTATACAGAATCCCATGCCCAGGGCGGGCAGCAAATATTTGCCAATAACTGCCAGGCCTGTCATGCTTTAGATAAGGTGGTTACAGGGCCTGCGCTAAGAGGAGTAGAAGAAAGAGGACCCTGGACCGATAGAGCTAACCTGCATAAATGGGTGCATAACCCCGGAGCTTTCATCCCTACAACGCCTTACACACAAGATCTCCAGAAACAGTATGGCCAGATAATGCCATCGTTCACCAATCTTACAGATAAAGACATTGACGCCATATTCGATTATATCAAAAGTGCACCTCCTCCAGGTGGCGCAGCCGGTGGAGCTGCCAGTACTACTACTGAAGCGCAGGGTAGCGGAAATGGTGCGTTGATATTCGGGATTATTTCTCTTCTGCTGGCGCTGATAGCACTGGTGCTGATGCAGGTGAACAGCAACCTGAAGAAATTATCTGACGATAAAGAAAATATACTAAGACCTGAGCCGGTACCTTTCTATAGAAATAAGGTTTACATAGCTCTGATTGCTTTAGTATTATTTGTTGTGGGAGGATGGTTTGTTGCCAAGAGTGCGATCAGTCTTGGACGGCAGCAGGGATATTCGCCAACACAACCTATCTTTTATTCTCATAAAGTGCATGCCGGTATAAACCAGATCAATTGCCTTTATTGTCATGGCGGTGCATGGGAAAGTAAACATGCAGGTATACCATCATTGAATGTTTGTATGAACTGCCATAAGGTCATTTCAACTTATGAAAAGGGACCTAAGTTGTTCGACGAGAAAGGCAATGAAATAAACGGTACGGCAGAAATTCAGAAATTATATAAGTATGCGGGCTTCACCCCCGGACCAGGAGCTCAATGGAACCCCAGCGGCGCTACCTCGCCTGAATGGATCAAGATCCACAACCTTCCAGACCATGTTTATTTTAACCACGAACAGCACGTACGTGTAGGTAATGTACAGTGTCAGACCTGCCATGGCAACATCCAGGAAATGGATAAAGTGCAGCAGGTGGCTGAATTAAGCATGGGATGGTGTATTAACTGTCACAGGCAAACGAAAGTGAACTTCAACTACAGTGACAGCAGTGGAAATAAGTTCTATAGTATTTATGAGAAGTTCCATAATGATATCAAATCCGGGAAGATGGATAGTGTGACAGTGAAGGATATCGGAGGTTTGGAATGTCAGAAATGTCACTATTAATTCCATTTGGCTTCTGCCATGTGGCAAATGATCCAAAGTGACAAATAAAAAAAATATTGGTTCGACTAATTCATATATATACTCTTATCAACTAAGGGTACAAGTAAAACAAACTCTCCGCCTAGGGCGGATTGGAGGGTAATTATGAGCGATAAAAAGTACTGGCAAAGTTTCGCTGAATTGAAGGACGAGGAAGGGCTTAAGAAAATGACCAAGGATGAATTCCGTGAGGAGCTGCCTTTTGGTGACCTGGAAAACGAAAACTTATTGAATGCGAAGACTCCCCGTCGTGATTTCCTGAAATACTTAGGCTTCAGTACAGCAGCAGCAACGTTGGCTGCCAGTTGTGAAACCCCGGTGCGCAAGGCAATGCCTTATGTAAACAGGCCGGAAAACCTGGTGCCCGGAGTACCAAAATATTATGCAAGTACATATGTACAGGATGGCGATGTGGTTCCGGTAGTGGTGAAAGTAAGAGATGGTCGTCCAATAAAGATTGAAGGAAATACTTTGGACCCCGTGACACAGGGGGGTACTTCTCCCAGGGCACAGGCATCCGTATTAGATCTTTATGATATGTACCGCCTGCCGCATCCGAAAAGAAAAGCAGGCAGCAATTTCCAGGAGATACCGACTTTCGACCAGCTTGACAGCCAGATGACGGCTGCTTTGGCAGGTGTTGGCGGACCTGTTGTTTTGTTGACGAGCACCATAGTTTCTCCTACAACAAAGCAGATAATAGCTCAATTCCTCGCTAAATACCCCGGCGGCAGGCATGTTCAATACGATGCTGTTTCCTACAGCGGATTGATACAGGCTAACGGGGGGAAAATTCCTTTTTACCAATTCGATAAGGCTAAAGTGATCGTTAGCCTGGGTGCCGATTTTCTGGGTACCTGGTTATCACCTGTAGATTTTGCACGTCAGTATGCAGCTACAAGGCGTATTGATGAAACGAATATCCAGATGAGTAAGCACTACCAGGTAGAAAGTTACCTGAGTATGACAGGTGCCTGCGCAGATGAAAGGTTTACTCACCGTCCATCAGAGGAGGGCGCTGCGGCCGTAGCTTTATTAGCTGCCGTTGGCGGAGGTGCTACTTCTCCTCAAATAGATGCTAACCTTGCAAAAGGTCTGCAGAAGATAGCAAATGATCTAAGAGCTAACCGCGGTGCTGCCCTGGTAGTTTCGGGAAGCAACGATCCAAACGTACAGGCGGTAGTAAATGAGATAAACCGCGTCATTGGTGCATTCGGATCTACAATTAATACCGGAATTACACTGAATACACGGCAGGGAAATGACGCAGCCATGGTAACCCTTGTTAATGACATGAACAATGGTTCCATCGGTGCTTTATTGATCTACGGCGCTAACCCTGCTTATGATTATTTTGATGCAGATCGCTTCAAAGCAGGATTACAAAAGGTAAGGTTGACTGTTTCTTTCAATGAAAAAATGGATGAGACAACAGAACTTTGCCAGTATTCTGTACCCACACATCACTACCTGGAAAGCTGGGGTGATGCAGAACCACGAACGGGCTTCATCTCTTTCATACAACCAACGATAAACCCATTATTCAAAACAAGGCCTTTCCAGACTTCGTTATTGAAGTGGAGCGGAAACAACACAGATTACGAGACTTTCTTCCGTACCTATTGGATGGGAAGACTGGGAGGCCAAACAGGTTTTGATACCGCTTTAAGAGACGGTGTTTTAAGAAATGGTGCAACGGCAACTGGTGGCACACCTGCAAACGCAGCTACTAATGCAGTTTCTGCAACTCCGGCAGCTTCAGGCGGCACCAGCACTGGTACAGCACAAACCAATCAACCTGCCGTAGCACCCCCTCCACCTCCAACACCTGCACCTACAGCAGCAGCTCCTAATGTTACTGCCGCAGTTGCTGCAATCGGTTCACGTAGGAAAGGTGGTGGTACCGAAATCATATTGTACCAGAATGTAGGGGTACTCACCGGTAAACAATCAGGCAACCCCTGGTTGTTGGAATTACCCGACCCGATCACCCGTGCTACCTGGGACAACTATGCAGTTATTTCTACTATAAAGGCTAAGCAGCTCGGTATAGATTATGAGAGCACAGATTTCGAGTATTACCAGGACAGGCCTACAATAGAACTCGCTGTTGGTAACCGGAAAGTTACCTTACCTATTATGGTGGTTCCCGGGATGGATCCAAACACTATTGCGGTAGCAGTAGGTTATGGCCGTTCAGAGAAGTTCGCCAAAGCAGTTTCCGGCGTGGGGCAGAATGTCTTCCAGTTTGCCCGCTTTAATGGTTCTACTATTGATTATCATAATGATGTAACTACATCTGCCAAAGCAGTGGGCACTTATAAAGTTGCCCGTGTGCAGATGCATAATACATACGAGGGAAGAACAGAAGTTGTAAAAGAAACCTCACTGGCAACCTTCAAGAAGTTCCCGAATGACTTTAAAGAGTTTAGGGAAGAGCTGAAGAAAGATTTTGGTGCTCAATCAGGTGATTATAGGAAAGAAGGTACTCTTTATGGTGATTATGCGCAGCCCGGAGCAAAGTGGGGCATGGCGATTGACCTGAATACCTGTATTGGTTGTGGTGCTTGTGTAGTGGCTTGTCACCTGGAGAATAACGTTCCTGTTGTTGGTAAAAACGAAGTACTTCGCGCACATGAGATGCACTGGATGCGTATTGACAGGTATTTTGTTACTGAAGACAAATCTCCTGATCAATTGAAAGCAGTTGTGTTCCAGCCAATGCTTTGCCAGCATTGCGACAATGCACCTTGTGAGAATGTTTGTCCTGTAGCTGCGACTATGCACAACTCAGAGGGTGTGAACCAGATGGCTTATAACCGTTGTATCGGTACAAGATATTGTGCTAACAACTGTCCCTATAAAGTACGTCGCTTCAACTGGGGTGATTACACAGGTGCAAGTACTCACGGTAAGTTAGGACCCAGCAGTGGTGTGGGCGAATTGAACCCTGTAGTGAACCAGATGAATGATGAACTTACCCGTATGGTGTTGAATCCAGATGTGGTCACCAGGAGCCGTGGTGTAATGGAAAAATGTAGTTTCTGTGTTCAACGTACGCAGGCGGGCAAGTTGCAGGCAAAAGCCGAGAATCGTCCTTTGGGCGGTGATGAAGTGGTAACAGCATGTGCCCAGGCTTGTCCAACAAGCGCTATCACATTTGGTAATGCAAATGATCCTACCAGCAGCATTTCCAAATTGCGCCAGTCCAAGCAACTGAGGTTATTCTATGTGTTGGAGCAGTTGCACACATTACCGAATGTTAGCTACCTGGCAAGGATCAGGAACACAGATGAAATTGTTGAGCGTGAGGCCGGTATGGAAGAACAAAGTTATCAGAGCAAAGAAGAACAAGCGATTCCTTCACAGCACGAACCGGCTAAAGAAGGCAATCAATAATGAAAAATTAAGAATCGTATAGTTCTAAATATAAAAGGAGAGTGGAAGTGAGTTCAATATCTTTCTTCCACTGATTGAAACAATAAATATGGCATTACTTAAATACGAATCGCAGGTAAGACCACCATTGGTAGAAGGGCAGAAGGATTATCACCAGATAACTGAGGATATATGCAGACCGGTGGAAGCAGCGCCTTCAAGGCTATGGTGGATAGGATTCCTTATTTCGGTTGCTCTACTAATCTTCGGAATTATTTCGGTTACCCGTGAAGTTTGGTTCGGTACCGGTCAGTGGAATCTGAACAGGACTGTCGGTTGGGGATGGGATATCACCAACTTCGTATGGTGGGTGGGTATTGGTCACGCCGGAACCCTAATCTCTGCGATCTTGTTACTCTTCCGCCAGGGATGGAGAACAGGAGTTAACCGTGCGGCAGAAGCCATGACGATATTTGCGGTAATGTGCGCCGGCCAGTTCCCGATCTGGCACATGGGACGTGTGTGGAATGCCTTCTTTACTTTACCTTATCCTAATACCCGGGGTCCAATTTGGGTGAACTTTAATTCTCCCCTGCTTTGGGACGTGTTTGCGATCTCAACTTACTTTACGGTATCTCTTTTATTCTGGTATACTGGTTTGATCCCTGACCTTGCTACTTTACGCGATAGGGCAAAGGTGAAATGGAGAAAGCTCAGTTATGGTATTGCGGCTTTTGGGTGGACAGGATCTACCAAACACTGGCAAAGACATGAGACCTTGTCGCTGGTACTTGCCGGCTTGTCAACACCTCTTGTATTGTCTGTGCATACGATAGTATCCTTCGACTTCGCCACTTCAGTGATTCCGGGATGGCACACGACCATCTTCCCTCCATACTTCGTTGCGGGTGCAATCTTCTCAGGTTTTGCAATGGTGCAAACGCTGTTATTAGTAACCCGTAAGGTATTGGCACTTGAAGAGTATATAACTATTGAGCATATAGAGGTAATGAACAAAGTAATTGTTCTTACCGGTTCTATTGTAGGTATAGCCTACCTGACCGAGTTGTTCATGGCCTGGTACTCCAATGTTAAATATGAGTGGTTCGCCTTCAGGTGGAACCGCGTGGATATATTCAGTCCTTATGGATGGGCGTACTTCCTTATGATGGGTTGTAACGTGCTTTCTCCGCAGATCTTCTGGTTCAGGAAGATGAGAAGGAACATTGTTGTTACCTTCTTTATGTCTATACTGGTGAACATAGGAATGTGGTTCGAACGTTTTGTGATCATCGTTACTTCATTGTACCGTGATTACCTGCCATCGTCATGGAGCGTGTACTATTCACCAACCATTTGGGAGGTAGGCTTTTACCTGGGAACAGTCGGATTATTCTTTACCTGCTTCTTTCTTTTTGCCAAGTTTGCGCCTGTGATTGCCATTGCGGAGATAAAGCATATACTAAAGAAGAGTGGTGAATATTATAAGGTAAAGATGGATGTATTGGAGGCAGAGCCGGTAGAAGAATTTGCGTCTGCGGCGGTACATTAGAGGGCACAGGATTTAGAATTTGGAATTTGGGATTTAGGATTTGATATTGACTTTAACAACTATTGAAATATAAAAAGATATGGGTGTAAAAAAATTTGTGATTGCGGCCTTTGACGATGAAGCAGTTCTCTTTCCTGCAGTAAAAGCAGTGAGAAAGAATGGTTATAAGATTCATGACGTATATACACCTATGCCCATTCACGGATTAGATGCAGCAATGGGTTTAAGAGACACTAACCTGGATGTAGCAGGTTTTATTTACGGAATAACAGGTACAGCCACAGCCTTCAGCTTTATCAGCTGGACCTTGACTTATGACTGGCCTTTGAATATTGGTGGTAAACCTCACTTTGCCTTACCTGCATGGATCCCTATTATGTTTGAGTTAACCGTATTGTTTGCCTGCGTAGGTATGGTATTGACATTCTGTTATCTGTGCCAGATGGCACCTTTTGTTAAGAAAGATCATTTCCATCTGCGTTCAACAGATGACCTTTTCGTAATGGCCATTGAATCTACTGAAAAGACGAATGAGAATGATGTTGTAGATTTTCTAAAGAGTTTAGGAGCTGCCGATGTTGCAGTGAAGTATAAGGAAACTGGATGGTGGATGGGTAGGTACGACCAGGAGACGGTAATATTTGGTAAACCAATAGAAGCTGTTAGTTAATAATATAAGATGAAAAAACTTTTTATAGGCGCATTATCTGTATTTGTTGTAATCATCCTGGTAAGTTGCCGGGGTGCAAGTGGAAATGATCCGGGTACATCGTATATGCCTGATATGTATTACAGCCGGGCTTACGAGACGTATAATTACAATGATGTAGGGGGTGAACTAGATACATTGAAAGCAAGAGGCATCAATTATACAGGATTACCTGTGCCGGGTACAATTGCAAAGGATGATCAATTTGTGTATCATTTGACTGGTGACTCAGCAGGTTTAGCCGCAGCACAAACATTGAAAAACCCATTAGATTCAATGGGTGCAAAGGTTGATATGAAGGAAGCTGAAAGATTATTCCTCGTGAACTGTGGCATCTGTCATGGACCTAAGCTGGATGGGAATGGTCCTTTATGGAACGGGGGGAATGGACCGTATCCTGCAAAGCCCCAGGATCTGATTGGATATGGAAGCAAGCTTACTGATGGACATATTTTCCATGTGATTACTTATGGTATCCGGACTATGGGTTCTTATGGTTCACAATTGAACCCTGACCAAAGGTGGATGGTGGTAAAGTACCTTCGTTTCAAACAGGCAGCAGCTGCACCTGCTCCTGCTGCGGATTCTACAGGTAAGAGTGCGCCGGCAGGGCAGCAAGTTTCCGATTCATCAAAGACAAAAAAAATTTAGTGCCATAAATAGTAAGTAATGATTGTAGTAAAAGAACAATACGTAATTCCTAAAAAGTACAATACACTCTCTATTGTTTTCATGGCAATAGGCATACTGTCGATTATCATACTATTTATTACACATGGTATAAGCAGTAATGAAGTGGACCAGGCAAGATTTTGGTCTTCCCTGCTGCAGAATAGTGTTTACTTTCTTCTTACAGTCAATGCCTGTATGTTCTTTATTGCAGCTACAACATTAGCATGGGGTGGCTGGCAGCTTAGCTTCAGGAGAGTGACAGAAGCTCTTTCAGCCTGTGTGCCTGTAATTGGGATTATTTGTTTTGTAATCCTGATGGCAATTGTATTTGGTGGTAATCATGTTATTTACCACTGGGCTGATAAAGAGCACGTTCAGCATGATGCCAGCTTATTACATAAGTCAGGCTTTTTAAATAAAGGATTCTTTACAGTTTGGACTATCATCACTATCGGTGGCTGGTGGTTTCTTGGAAGTAAGATCAGGAGCCTTTCGCGCAGTATAGACGATACTCCTTTAAGTGTGGAGGAAGGAAGAAAGTTCATCTGGGACAACACTGTTTGGGCAGCTATTTACATTGTGCTTTTCGCGCTTACGGTAGCCTCTTCCATTCCATGGCTTTGGCTGATGAGTATAGATGCACATTGGTATTCAACCATGTATAGCTGGTATACCTTCGCATCCACCTTTGTTTCCGGCCTGGCACTGATTACAGTGTTTGTAGTATTCCTGAAAAACAATGGTTACCTGCCATACACCAACAGGGAGCACCTGCACGACCTGGGTAAGTTCATCTTTGCTTTTTCAATCTTCTGGACTTACCTGTGGTTTTCACAATTCATGCTTATCTGGTATGCCAACATACCGGAGGAAACAATTTATTTTAAATCAAGATTACAAGGCCCTTACAGAGGCATATTCTGGTTAAACCTGATCATCAACTTTTTGGCTCCTTTGTTGCTCCTGATGAAAAGGGGTGCAAAGCGCAATTACGGAACAATTACAATGATGGCGATACTCTTGCTGTTCGGCCATTGGTTAGATTTCTACCAAATGGTGATGCCCGGGCCGTTAAGTAACCCTGAGACAAGATCAACGCGTGTTCCATTTATGCTGGCTGATTTTGGAATCGGGTTAGGATTCGCCGGACTGATAATGTTTATTACAGTAAGACAATTAGCTAAGTATCCATTACTGGCCCGCAACCATCCTTTCCTGAAAGAGAGTATTGTACACCATACATAATATAAAAACGAAACTATTATAAAGAAGAATTATAAATAAGCAGTACTGAACCGGGAGGATGTCCGCTCCTGTTTATAGCTGTATATTTCAAATAATTAATTATGTCATTTATCTGGATACTTATAGCACTAATATTGGGATTTATTATCTTTTTCCAAATAGCCAAAGCGAGTGAGTATGTTGCCATATTGAGAGGAGAGGAAAAGACGAGGAAAGAATCCAATAAGATCAATGGCTTCTTATTGCTGGCCTTCCTTATTGTAGGACTTTTTGGTGTTTACTATTGTAATGAGAGGTTAAAAGGAAAGATATTAGGTCCGGCAGCTTCAGACCATGGGGAGAAAATTGATACGATGATCTGGATCACTTTAGGTATCACCTTCCTGGTATTCGTTATTACACAGATCCTTCTTTTTTGGTTTGCATATAAATACCAGGCTAAGGAAGACAGGCAGGCATTTTACTATCCTCATAATAATAAACTGGAGTTGATCTGGACAGTAATACCGGCTATTACTTTGACTGTCCTGGTTGGATTTGGACTATATTATTGGTTCCAGATTACCGGCGAAGCACCTGCTGATGCCCAGGTAGTAGAGGTGACAGGAAGCCAGTTTAAGTGGGAGTTCCGTTACCCGGGTAAGGATGGTAAACTTGGAAGAAAATACTATAGAGACATTAATGAAACGAAGAGCAATCCCTTAGGACAGGTATGGAGCGATCCAAATAATCATGATGATATTTATGTAAGCGGCCAGCCCATGCACCTGGAGGTAAACAAGCCAGTTAAAATTATCATTACTTCTAAAGACGTAGTGCATGATTTTGGATTGGCACATTTCAGGATGAAGATGGATGCAGTGCCGGGAACTCCTACCACCATGTGGTTCACTCCTTTGTACACTACACGGGAGATGAAACAAAAGTATGGCGAGGACTTCGAATACGAGATCTCCTGTGACCAGATGTGTGGTCGTGGTCACTTTAGTATGAGAGGAGTCATTGTTGTGGAATCAAGAGGTGAGTTCAGGGCGTGGATGGCACAGCAAAAACCGTTGTATGCCTCAATAGCAGGAGGAGAATCCACCCCCCCTGCAACACCAACGGATTCGACTGCTAAAGGTGGAGGAGCTCAAAGTAAATCTATTCATTAACGCTATTGGTTAAAAGTATTATATGAATCACGACGAAAAAATACATGTGCATGAAGGGGAAGTGACGCATGAGGTCCATCACAATGGAGATGGTCACCATCATCACAAGCAGAGTTTTATTACTAAGTACATTTTCAGCCAGGATCATAAAACAATCAGTAAGCAGTTCCTTATAACGGGAATATTGTGGGCTGTTGTGGGTGCCTTATTCTCTGTGTTGTTCCGCCTGCAATTAG
Organism: Candidatus Dadabacteria bacterium; assembly: GCA_050259715.1. Lineage (GTDB taxonomy): Bacteria > Bacteroidota > Bacteroidia > Chitinophagales > Chitinophagaceae > Flavisolibacter. Next base: position 6,155 of record JBLNAY010000250.1, on the reverse strand, counting down.
GTTTTCCTGACCAGACCTTTCCTATATTGGAAACGGTTTTCGGTAAGTGGGCCAAGGGGGGAAGAATAGAACCGGAGTTTTACTATGCCCTGATCACCATGCATGGTACTATCCTGATCTTCTTCGTGCTGACTGCAGGACTTAGCGGAACTTTTGCCAATCTTCTTATTCCCCTGCAATTAGGTGCCCGTGATATGGCCTCGCCTTTCATGAACATGCTTTCTTACTGGTTCTTTTTCATTGCCAGCGTGGTGATGACAAGTTCTTTATTCATCTCAACAGGTCCTGCATCGGGAGGGTGGACAATGTACCCGCCTCTTAGTGCCTTAGCCCAGGCGAACCTCGGGTCGCGACTAGGAACAGACCTTTGGCTGATAAGTATGGCGTTGTTCGTGGTTTCGTCTTTATTAGGTAATCTAAATTATATAGCCACTATCCTGAACATGCGTACCAAGGGTATGACCATGACAAGGATGCCATTGACTATCTGGGGCTTATTCTTTACTGCTATTCTCGGCGTACTTTCTTTCCCTGTATTACTTTCAGGATTCATTCTCCTGTTGTTCGACAGGAACATGGGAACTAGCTTCTACCTCAGTGATCTTTATGTTGCAGGCCAGATCTTACCAAATGAAGGAGGTAGCCCAATTCTGTATCAACACTTATTCTGGTTCTTAGGTCACCCCGAGGTATATATCATCATTCTGCCTGCCATGGGAATGGTCTCGGAGATTATGAGTGTGAATGCACGGAAACCCATTTTTGGTTATATGGCCATGGTCGGTTCTTTGTTCGCCATTTGTATACTGGCATTCCTGGTATGGGCGCACCACATGTTCGTTTCCGGTATGAATCCATTCCTGGGCTCTGTATTTGTGCTTCTTACTTTATTGATCGCAATACCTTCAGCCATTAAAGTGTTTAATTGGCTGACGACTATCTGGAGGGGTAATATTCATTTCACGCCTGCCATGTTGTATGCGATCGGCTTTGTAAGTATGTTCATTTCAGGAGGTCTTACAGGTATCTGGGTGGGAAATGCTACGATTGATATACATGTTCACGATACTTATTTCATTATTGCGCACTTCCACCTTGTAATGGGTGTATCTGCTTTCTTTGGAATGTTTGCAGGGGTTTACCACTGGTTCCCAAAGATGTTCGGACGATACCTGAATCATACACTGGGCTACATCCATTTCTGGGTAAATATGGTGGGCGCTTACCTGATATTCTGGCCTATGCACTATATGGGTTTGGCAGGTGTACCACGGCGTTATCTTGACTTCAGTTTATGGAAGTCATTCAACCAGTTTTCTGATCTTAATAAGATGATTTCTATAGTAACTATCATCGTATTTGCTGTTAACCTTATGTTCGTTTTTAATTTCTTTTACTCCATGGTAAAAGGAAGAAGAGTGCGTACAATGAATCCATGGAAAGCAAATACATTGGAGTGGACTACACCTATCAAGCCCGGGCATGGTAACTGGGTGGGTGAGATTCCTGAAGTGCACCGCTGGCCATATGACTATGGTAAGGATGGAAGAGATTTCATTCCACAGACAGAACCGATAGGGGCCGGGGAGTCTAAGCACTAAAAGATTATTGAATTTAAAAATGTTTGCAGGTATAGTAAACAACTAAAATTGATTATGGAGTATTCGGTTCAGGTGGTTGCAAGCGGCATTAAGACTAACAAGTTAAAAGACTACTTATTACTTGTTAAGCCTTCATTGACGATAATGGTGGTGTTCTCCAGTGTTGTTAGTTACCTGTTTGCACCGAAGGTGGTTGAATACGACCTGTTAATGCTGATACTATTATTCATTGGTGGATTCCTCGTAACCGGAAGCGCTAATGCGATCAACCAGGTAGTAGAGAAGGATACTGATGCTGTGATGAAAAGAACAGCTAAGAGACCAGTTGCTGCCGGTAGGATGAGTGAGTCAGAAGGATATGCTTTTGCCATCATCACAGGAGCCATAGGGATCTTCATCCTTGGTTATTTTTTCAACTGGTTATCAGCAGGATTGGCTGCCTTTAGCCTGTTTCTTTATGCCTTCATCTATACCCCTTTAAAGAAAGTAAATGCAATAGCAGTATTGGCAGGTGCTTTTCCGGGCGCTTTACCTTGCCTTATCGGGTGGGCAGCAGGGAACGATGCGATATTTCAAAGTGGGCATGGATGGGCAGATTATGGTGGCTGGGCATTGTTTGCCATACAGTTCCTTTGGCAGTTCCCCCACTTCTGGGCAATAGCGTGGGTGGCACACAGGGATTACACCACAGCAGGATTTAAGTTATTACCTGCTGATAAAGGACCAACAAAGTTCACAGCATTGCAGACGATCATTTACTCATTATTGCTTTTACCCTTCTGTATTTTACCTTTCATACTCGGGTCAAGCAGGTATGAAGGAGTAGGTGGAATGATTTGTCTTGGCATTGTTGTAATTGCCAACCTGTTCCTGATTATGCAATGTGTGCGTCTCTATATAAGGATGGATGCAGGAGCGGCCAGGAGAGTAATGTTTAGCAGTTATATTTATCTGCCCTTTGTGTTGTTGGCATTGTTAGCATGTAAGGGTTGATTATTACAGGTTATTAATATTGAGTATAGATGGATATTGTGAGTTCGCAGCAAAGAAATAGAATACATCCCCACAAGTTTGCCTTGTGGGTAGCCATAGGTAGCATCATTATGATGTTTGCCGGGTTGACGAGTGCTTACATAGTCAAGAGTGGGCAGCCGGGATGGGAGTTAATTGAAACACCTAAAGTATTCTGGTATTCAACCGGGGTATTGTTAGTAAGTAGTATTTGCCTGCAAGCCGCACTACGTTCTTTTAAACAGCGGTCAATGAGAACCTTCAGGGCATTGTTCCTGTTGACCTTGTTGTTGGGAGTCACTTTTGTAGTTCTACAATGTGTAGGATTTCATTGGCTGTGGGTGCATGGAGTTAAATTCGAAGGTGCAGGACCTGGTCAATTCCTGTACGTGATCTTTGGCTTACATGCTCTTCATGTAGTAGGTGGTATTGTGGCAATGATTGTTATTATGTTGAGGCAATTTTTTGGGAGAACGAAAACCTATAATGCGACACCAATAGAAGTAATGACAACTTACTGGCATTTTGTAGACCTGCTGTGGTTGTATTTACTGGTGTTCTTTATATGGCTTCAATAAATGTAAGTAGTAGTCTATGGCTGTTGATCTGCCCGGACTGCATCATTAAAAAAGTGTAAGAGAAACGGATTTTCATATAGATATTCTTATTAAAAAAGAATATAGAAAAATAGAAACAAGAAACAGAATTATGGCAACAACTGCTGTAGCAACAAACAGAAACTGGTGGAATGGAGGACGAAGCCCATTTAATGTGGAATATGGGAAGCTGATGATGTGGTACTTCCTGATGAGCGATGCGTTTACATTTGGAGCTTTCCTCATTTCCTATGGTACAATACGTTTTTCAAGTAATTCATGGCCCAGTTCCAACCATGTATTCAGAGCCTTCCCATTAGCAGGCGAAGCAAACCTTCCCTTAGCTTTTGTGAGCCTTATGACTTTTATTTTGATCATGAGTTCTGTTACTATGGTTCTTGCAGTGCATGCAGGTCACAATGGTAATAAGAAAGGTGTTATGAAATGGCTCGCCTGGACAATTGTTGGAGGTTTGGCTTTCCTTTCCTGTCAGGCATGGGAATGGTCACACCTGTGGCATGAAGGCGCCTGGTGGGGACGTAATCCTTTTCCTAATGCGAACGGTACCGCTTCAACTACCAACTTTACCAATTACTTTTTCACTATAACAGGATTTCATGGCTTTCACGTGTTTTCGGGAGTGATTATAAACATTGTGATGCTGATGATGACAAACAATAATGTGTTCGAACGCAAGGGGCATTACTTAATGATTGAAAAAGCAGGTCTCTACTGGCACTTTGTAGATCTTGTGTGGGTTTTTGTATTCCTGGCTTTTTACCTGATCTAATTACTAACAACATTTTATTCTAAATGGAACATAATTCTTTTTCTGAAGTTACTATACATCACGAGCCGGCCGCAAATACAAAGAAATACTGGAAAGTATTCTGGATCCTGTTGATCATTACCGTTATTGAACTGGGTCTCGGTCTTAGCATGTATATTTTTGAAAATATGCCTTCGTGGCTGGAAATGGCCGTGAAAGGTGTGATTTGCATACTAACGTTGGCAAAGGCATTCTACATCATTAGTGTGTTCATGCACCTTGGTGATGAGATCCGCAACCTAATAATGACAGTTGCAGTACCAATGATGCTGTTTATATGGTTCATTGCTGCTTTTCTTTGGGATGGAAGTTCTTTCAGGACGTTGAGAAACCGCTATATGCAATTGCCTGAAGCGGAGAAACTGCAACATCCACCAAGTCAAGGTGACAGTGCAGTTCATCGTTTGCATTAAAATAGTTATTCATTTTTTTTCTTTACCGCAGATCAGAATCTGCGGTTTTCTTTTGTACAAGCAGTTGTTCTGAAGTATTTGTATTTATCTAAGTAGATGGCCAGGTCATATTTACTTTATTGTAAATGGACGTTTAATTGAGTTTAAGAGATTGTTATAATGACATTGATATAATCTGCCGCAATTACTTTTGTTGAAAGATTTTAAGGTGTGATCGCTGCTTAAGAGAGATTAGTTCATAACATATAATAAATCACACTTCAGGATCTCTCTCCCGTTTATGAATAAAAAAGCTCTCTACGGAATACTTATTGTCCTGGTCCTGCCACTGGCTTCTTATTTCCTGTTAAAGAGTTCTACCGACTTAGCCACAGCTACTCCCCGTCATTATATTCCTGATTCTACCATTGTAGTTACAAAGAAGGGAAAAGAGTATGTAGATACGATTTGGCATAAAGTAGCTGATTTCTCATTGAAAGATCACCTGGGAAGAACAGTATCATGGAAGGATATGGAAGGCAAGGTGATCGTTGCTGATTTCTTCTTCACTCATTGCCCAACAATATGTCCCACACTCACTGAACTCATGAGAGATCTCCAAATTGGAATTAAGAGTTCAGATAAAGCAGGTAACCGGGATGCTAATTTTGTGCAATTCCTTTCTTTTAGTATAGACCCGGAAAGAGACAGTGTTGCGGCATTAAAGAAATGGGCTGACCGCTTCCAGGTAAATCCCCAGAACTGGTTATTGTTAACCGGCGATAAAAAGCAGATCTATGATCTCTCTGTGAAAGAGATGAAAGTGCCTGCAGAAGATGGTGGAGTAATTGATTCCAATTTCATACATACTGATGTTTTTGTCCTGCTCGATAAGTATAAAAACATCAGGGGCTATTATCATAGTCTTATAACTGATCCGAAGACAGGTGCCTGGAGACCTGATACTGTATCTTTAGCTAAACTGCAAAAGGACATTATATTTCTTTCTCTCGAGAAAGACCCACACCGGAAATTCTTCCTTGCCGACCAGTTGGATCTTATCGTAATTGTGTTCGGTGTTGCCATTCTCGGACTGTTCTTCCTGTTTATGTTTTTAAAGAAGGAGAAACAATGAATATTTCACTTGCAAAGAATGACAAGAGAGCTCGGGCATTGATCTTCTCTTTTTCAGTTATTGTATTTATTGCCATTTCTGCACTAGGTAAGTATAAATTGAATGTGAGTCTTCCCTTTGATGAACACCTGTTTGCAAAAGCAAATGCAGTCATTAACACCTTCGTTGCTATCCTTTTACTGGCGGGATTATATTGTGCAAGAACTGGCAGGTACACTGTACACCGGAATATCATGCTCACTGCATTATTGCTTTCAGTGCTGTTCTTAATCAGTTATATCTGTCATCACCTGTTTACAGGTGAAGCCAGGTTTGGTGACCTGAACCATGATGGTTTGTTAAGTGCGGATGAGAAGACAGCTGCCGGTTCCATCAGGATGATCTATTATGTTCTTTTAGGCACCCATATTCTTCTTGCCGGTATTGTACTCCCCTTTATATTATTTACTGCTTACCGGGCGCTGATTCATGAGAATAAAAAACACCGAAAGCTGGCAAGGATCACGTGGCCGATGTGGTTTTATGTTGCCGTTACAGGACCGCTGGTATACCTGATGATCAGTCCATACTATTAATCGTTTAATGGTTTAA